>NZ_JBSGTS010000029.1:0-102942 GCF_053607525.1 Kribbella sp. NPDC055110 | reverse complement strand
TGGAGGACCGGACCACATCTACAAGGGCTGCACCCCTATCACCAGCCGAAACACCGACTTGACCACACACTCCGCCGCCTAACCGAACGACGTTGGGGATAACCGGCGCTCCAGTCACATGTGTGGGCGTCGGTGGCAGCATCCGGAGACTCGCAACAGACCGTGAAGACCTGGAACCCGACATCTCCCGCCTCCGCCCACCAGCTCCTGTCTCCACTCCCCACCGCCCGCCCGTACCACGGCCCGCGCCACCGCCCGCACGGCACCACCGCCCGCACGACCGCCCGCCCGCGCCGCCGCCCGCCCACACCACCGCCCACACCACCGCCCGCCCACACCACCGCCCGCGCCGCCGCATGTACCGCGCCACCGCACGCACCGCCCGGTCCATCCCGCCGGCCGGCGCCGACGTCGGGCGCGACGAGAGCCCTCGCACGCGAGGGGATATCCGATGGTGTTGTGGCTTCTCCCTTGGTGTTAGAGGGGAGAACCCACAACACCAGGGGATATCCGTTCTTCTGCCGGACGGGTGGCTGGGTGATCGGGCTGGTGGCGGAACGGCCGCTCGCAGCGGGGTGATGTGCACGCTCGACAGGTAGTGCACCGGCGAGACGGTGTACGCACGGACACGTTCACGCTCAGGTGCACTACCCGGCCACCCGACACCTCCTGTCGAGCGTGCACATCACACCAAGCCCCGCCGCCGCCCCGGAACCCGTCGACCACCCACACACCAGTCACAAGAGCCGGATATCCCCTGGTCTTGTGGGTTCTCCCCTGGTGTACGAGGGGAGAACCCACAACACCACCGGATATCCCCGCGTATTGGGCCGCGATCCCGGCGGTGCTCGGCGGGAGGCTAGGTGCCGGGACGGTGGCCGGGTGGGAGGCTAGGTGCCGCCGCGGCGGCCGGGAGGTTAGATGCCTCAGCGCCGGCCGGGCGGCAGGTCAGTGCCGCGGCGACGACCGCGCGGAAGGTTAGATGCCGCGGCGGCAGCGGCCGGGAAGTTAGATGCCGCGGCGCCAGCCGCGCGGCGGGGTGAGTGCCGGGGCGGCGGCCGGGCGGGAGGCTAGGTGTCGCGGCCGCGACCCGGGCGGGAGGCTAGGTGCCGGGACGGCGGCCGGGCGGGAGGCTAGGTGCCGGGGCGGCGGCCGGGTTTGTTGGGGCGGCGGGTGGTGGTGCGGCGGGGGCGTGGGGTGTGGGGAGTGACGGGGCCCGAGGGGGTTACCGGGCGGGCCTCGTCGAGGTCGACGACCTTCGGGGGTGGTGGGACGAAGACCGGGATGGTCTCTTCCTCGTCGACGGCCGCGGGTGGGGCCGGTGGTGGCGCCGTCGCGGGCGGGGCGGGTTTGGCTCGAGCGGCCGACTCTTTGCTCACCCGCGGCTGGGGCGCCGCCACCTTAAGCGCCGCGAGCGGGTCGCGCGCGGGGCGGCGGTGTGGGAGGCGGGTGCTCAGCTCGATGCCGAGCGCATCGATCAGTTTGCGGCAGGCAACGATCGCGACAGCGACCGCGAGCACCGTGCAGCCGGCGAACACCACCGACTGCCCGCCGGCCGACCAGTTCGACGGATCTGTGCGGAACATCGCGGCAACCATCGCGACGACGATCGCGTTGGTGATGCCGAGGGCAACGGCTAGGCCGACCGTGCGGAGCAGTACGCCCCGCTCGAGCCCGACGTCGTCCGCCGCCGCGACCAGCCCGGCGATCAATCCGGCGAGCACGGGCACTGTATATACAAGTGCGAGCGTGAGTCCCGGGCTCGCGACGAGGTAGAAGACGTCGAACACCAGCGCGGTGCCGGTCAGTGCGGCGGCGAAGCAGACCACCATCGGCGGATACGCGCGCAGTACCGCGACCGCGTCCGCGGGCACGGTCTTGAACATCCGCAAGGCCAACAGCAACGACTCATCCCCTCGTCCTCCCCCATTGTGCCGCCCCGCCGCCACCCTGAGTGAGATGCCCCGACCAGCGAGTCGCGGACCGCCACCCCATCACAACCGAGCCACCCCCGCCGCCCTCACGCTCACCGCCCCATCACCACCCCGATTGTGATGGCCCTGGGATCCCACACCCGGTTCGATCGCACGCCCGGATCCATCGCCCCGGATCACTCACCTCGACCGCACGCCCGGACCCTCGCCTTGATCGCACCCCCGGGGACGCTCGCCCGGTTCCATCGGCTCGTCCGGTGGGATCGCGCGCCCAGATCGAACGCCTCAATCACACGCCCCGATCCGTCGCCTCGATCACACGCCCGGATCCATCGCCCCGGATCCCGCGCCTCGGCTGCACGCCCGGATCGCTCACCTCGATCGCACGCCCTGCCCCTCACCTCGATCGCACGCCCTGCCCCTCGCCTTGATCGCACGCCCCGGACCGCTCGCCCGGATCGATCGGCTCGTCCGGTGGGATCGCGCGCCCAGATCGAACGCCTCGATCGCACGCGTTGATCGCACGGCCGGATCCCACGCCCGAATCGATCGCACGGTTCGATTGGCTCGTCCGGTGGGATCGCGGGCCCGGGTCGGTCGCTAAGGTCGGGGTCGTGGATGAAGGGGTGCGGGCTGCGGTTGAGGCGGAGTTGCGGTTGTTGCTTCCGGAGGTGCGCGGGTCGGCCGAGGTCGACGTGCTGCTGGATCCGGAGTTCGTCGAGGTCGGCGCATCCGGGCGCCGCTGGGACCGGGATGCGATCGTCGCCGCCCTGGCCTCCGGGGAGATCACTGACGCGGACCCGATCGAAGCCACCGATGTCGCGGGCGTCCGCCTCGCCGACGACCTAGTACATCTGACCTATGTGTCCCGGCATACAGGCGGTACGCCGGTCCGCCGCAGTTCGATCTGGCGACGGACCGACGGCGCCTGGCGTCTGTACTACCACCAAGGCACCCCGGCAGACTAAGCAGCCGTCTGGAGCGGGGCCAGCTTCTCGCGGAGGTCGATGAGGATCCGGCGCAGGACCCGGGACACCTGCATCTGGCTGACGCCGATGTCGTCCCCGATCTCGGACTGGGTCCAGCCCTCGACGAAGCGCAGTTGCAGGATGCGGCGGTCCCGGTCACCGAGGTCGGCGAGTACCGGCTCCAGCATCTCGACCGTCTCCAGCTGATCGATGCTCGCGTCTTCGTCATCGGCGACCACGTCTGCGAGCGTGAGCTCCGCGTCAGCTTCGGCTGGCCGGTCCAGCGAGAGCACGTTGAAGCAGCCGCGTGCCGCGAGCGCCTGCTCGACCTCGGTGACCTCGACCTCGAGGTGGTCGGCCAGTTCGGCCGGCGTCGGTTCGCGGTTCAGCTGCTGCTCGAGCTCCGGCAGCTTGGTCGCGATCGTGCCCTGCATCTCCTGGAGCCGGCGCGGGATCCGGACAGTCCAGGCGCAGTCGCGGAAGTACCGCTTCACCTCGCCGCGGATGGTCGGGATCGCGAACCCGATGAACGGCGTGTCCGCCTCCAACCGGTAGTGGTGGGCTGCCTTGACCAGCCCCAGGTACGCGACCTGCTCGAGGTCGTCGGCCTCGGCGCCCCGGCCGCGGAAGCGGCGCGCGATGCCCTTGGCCATTTCGAGGTTGAGTTCGACGACCTGTTCGAGGATTTCCTGCCGCTCGTCTGCAGCGGTACTGCGGGCCCGGCGTTCCATCAGTTCCCGGGTGGCTGCTTCACGGGCGGCCCGATCGGTCGGGGCGCCGCTGCGGGTGGAGTTCCGCTCGATGATGCTCGTAACCATTGGTATGACCTCGCGACTGTCTTGTCACGGCGTGGCACTTCGCTGAACCACGGTCATGCCTGCACTAGAAGCCTTACCCACCTCCTCGGAACTCATGCACGGAGCCCGAAACGGTCACCGATCGCGACCGAAACCGGTGAGCCAACGCTCGTTTGACCGAGTAAGGATCACAGCACGTAAGGGAGCGGACACACGAGCCAAAAGTGTGTACGATGCAGATGCAAGCCCAAATGCACGTGCATATGCCAAGGACGTACGGAAGGTGCAGCTGATGACTGCGATCTACAACGGCATGCCCGGCGACTCGAACAGTGAGCTGATCTGGCGTAAGAGCCAGCGCAGCGGCCCGAACGGCAACTGCGTCGAGGTAGCGAAGCTGCCTGACGGCGGTGTGGCGGTGCGAAACTCGCGCTTCACCGAAGGACCGGCGCTGGTCTTCACGAAGGCAGAGATCGAGGCGTTTCTCGGTGGCGTTCAGGACGGCGAGTTCGGCTACCTGATCTGAGCAACACCCAGCAATACCCAGCAACACAGGGCGGAACAGAAGCAAGGGCCCCTTCGCCAGGCGAGTGACGAAGGGGCCCTTTCCTGTGCCCTGAACATCGCGGGTACGGCGACACATCGCGGGTACGTCGACCCGGCGGACGGCATCGAACCGTCGCCGGCCGAGGCGCCGCGGCGCGGTCGTTCGACGTACGAAAAACGCCAGGACCGACTCTCCGGAGAGAGCCGGTCCTGGCGTTGCCCGAGGGGCGGGTTCGGACTACTGGACGGTGAGCGGCCAGAGCTGCTCGCTCGGCAGCTCGGACGCCTTCCCGGTCGCCGCATTGTCAACGGTGATTCGCAATCCGGTGAACTTCGGCGTCATCACCCGCTGGTACCGCGACGCGCGGTCGGGCTCGGCGACGTACTCGGCGATCAGGTGGTCGCCCAGCCAGATCCGCACCATTTTCCGTCCTCCTGTTGCTCTGTCGGTGGTCATGGGGCGACGCTCACGATCGGGTCGCCGTCGAGTTGGCGGACGCCGCGCAACCAGCCCTCGAAGGCCCAGCGCTGTTGCTCCGGGCAACGCGCGACCAGGTCCTGGATCTCCCGCTCCGTCAGCTCCTCGGGCGCACTGCCGCCTGCCATCGTGGCGGTCTGCTCCACAACTTCACTGTCGTCGTCGTTCATCGACTCGGGTTCCCCAACCAGTCATGCCAACGGGGGGCCGTCGGCGATCTGTAAGGACCGGCCTGCCGGATCACGCGATGTCACTTTTCGCGAGAACCAGCTCACCTTCTGTGCATGAATCAATCATGGCGTCGGCACGCGACGAATGCAAGCGCCCGATGCACGTGCATCCGCACGTTTTCCATTTCGAGACCAGATCGGGCCATTTTCCGCTTGGTTGAGCCTGGATCGGCCGCCGGCGAACAGTGTTCGACCCTCGATCGGTGGCCTAGTATGTTCTGACAAAGCCGCTCGACCCTGGATCGGCTAGGCTTACACTCCGTGATCGCCGATGCGGATTCGACGCTCTTTTGTAAGAACTCCGGCAGATCAGCGTTCAGGCGTGCGATGATGTGCACCTGCGGATGAGGTTGCCGATGAAGACCGCTGGGGCCGCTGGGAGGTGGGTGTGACCGAGTCGGGCGCGCAGAGCGGGCCGACCGCGCTGCGCATCATTCTCGGCGGGCATCTTCGCCGGATGCGGGTGGCAGCAGGGATCAGCAGATCCGACGCGGGGTGGGAGATCCGGTCGTCGGAGTCGAAGGTCAGCCGGATGGAACTCGGCCGCGTCGGCCTCAAGGAGCGCGACGTCCGTGACCTTCTTACTCTGTACGGCGTCGACGACGAGGAAGAGCGCGCACGCCTCCTCGCCCTGACCCGTGAGGCCAACAACCCGGGATGGTGGCACCGGTACGGCGACGTACTGCCGAGCTGGTTCCACTCGTATCTGGACCTCGAAGCCGCCGCGCAGCTGATCCGTGTCTACGAACTGCAGTTCGTCCCCGGTCTGCTGCAGACCCCCGACTACATCCGCGCGGTGATCCAGCTGGGCCGTGGGCTGATCCCGGCCGAGGAAGTCGAACGCCGGGTCGCGCTGCGGACGAGTCGCCAGAGCGTCCTGACCCGCCCGGAGCCGGTCCGGATCTGGGCCGTCGTCGACGAGGCGGTCCTCCGTCGGCCGATCGGCGGCGTGAAGGCGATGGTCAACCAGCTCGACCACCTGATCGAGGCGTCGCAGTTCCCGAACGTCACGCTGCAGGTGATGCCGTTCAACGTCGGCGGCCACGCAGCCACCGGCGGCGCCTACAGCATCCTCCGTTTCCCGGAGCAGGACCTCCCGGACATGGTCTACATCGAGCACCTCAGCAGCGCCCTCTACCTGGACAAGCTCGAGGACCTCGACCAGTACACCGCCACCATGGAAGCGCTCTGCGTCGCGGCCCCGCCCCCGAACAAGACCCGCGACATCCTCACCAACATCAAAAAAGACTTCGAGAGCTGACCGCAAGCGTTCGCTGGTCGGTTCGGGGAGTTCTACCCACCCAGATCGGGTAGCCGGACTCCCCAGTCGGGGCCAGGGGATGCGACCAGCGTCGTCGCGGCCTGCCCGTCTACAACCACTCGATCCTGGTGCATGATCCGGTGCCTTTGCACAGGAAATAGCCCGTGCTCAGCCGCAGGTTTCTGTTCAACGCCGCGGGCCGTCGATCTGCGGGGCTTGGGATCGTTTGGTCAGGTGTTGTCTGTTAGCCATTGGATGAGGGGTTGGGTGGCTCGCCAGTCGGTGCGGATTTGGGTGGTTAGGGCTGGGGTGTGGATGACGGGTTCGAAGCCGTAGCTTTTGCTGACTGTCAGGGATTTGTGGCGGAGTAGGTCGATGCGGGGGTGGTCGGGGTCGTAGCCTCGGGGGCTGGTTTTGAGTTTGTCGCCGCCTACGGTCCAGCCGGCCTTCGCCAGTTTGGCGAGTAGCTTCTCGAGTTGTTTGCCGCGGCGGTCGTCGTCGATGGCGGTGCGTGCCCGGGCCAGTCGCTCCGACGACGCCTCGTAGAAGCCGGCCGCGACGCGTACGCCGGGTGCGGAGACCTGCACGTACCATCCGGTGGCGGGGGCGACGTCGATGAAGGCGCCTTGGTGGGTCTTGTACGGCGTCTTGTCCTTGGCGAATCGCACGTCGCGGTACGGGCGGAACAGTTTCGCCGTACCGAACTCCTCCTCGAGCTCCGCCAGCAGCGCGGCCATCGGCGCCCGCACCGACTCTTCGTAGACGTGTTTGTGCTCCGTCCAGAAGGTCTTGGTGTTGTCCATTTCGAGATCGTCGTAGAAGTCCAGCGCCGCAGCCGGAAAACCGGTAAAACTCATGCGGTAACGATAGTTCGCCCGGCAGATCGGACAGACACCCCATGCGCGCGATCCAGGTCACCCAGTTCGGCGGCCCCGAGGTACTCGTACCGACCGAGCTGGACCCACCGATCGCAGGTCCCGGCCAACTCCGAGTCGAAGTCAGCGCGGCCGGAGTGAACTTCGCCGACACACATCGCACCGACGGCTCGTACCGCGGCGGCGTCAGGCTCCCGTTCGTCCCGGGCGTCGAGATCGTCGGCCGTACCGAGACCGGCCGCCGCATCCTCTCCCCCATCTTCGAGACCGGCGGAGGGTACGCCGAGTACGCCGTGGCGCCGGCGAACCGCGCGGTCGACGTACCGGACGACGTCAGCGACGGGCAGGCGCTCGCACTGCTCATCCAGGGGCTGACGGCCTGGCATGTACTAAGGAACAGTGCGCGGCTCCGCGCGGGCGAGTCCGTGCTGGTGAACGCGGCGGCCGGCGGTGTCGGATCGATCGCGGTGCAGCTCGCGAAGCACTTCGGGGCCGGGCTCGTCATCGCGACGGCGTCGACCGCGGCGAAGCGGGAGCTGGCGCTGGAGCTCGGCGCGGATGTTGCTGTGGACAACAGCCCGGACGGCTACGCGGACCGGATCCGGGAGGTGTCCGACGACGTGGACGTCGTACTGGACTCGACGGGCGGTCCGACCATGCTGGCCGGGTTGGAAACGCTCGCCCAGTTCGGCCGCCTGGTCAACTACGGCAACGCCGGTCGCGAGGGACGGCCCAGCATCGACCCGAGTGCGCTTGCCCAGCGCAACCTTTCGGTGGCCGGCTTCTGGCTGGTGCCCGCGATGGACCTGCCGGGCGGGTACGTCGAACCGCTGACCGAGCTGCTCGCACTGACCGCCGCAGGCAAGATCCGCCCGCTCGTCGGCGCCGAGTACCCGCTCGAGGACGCCCGCCGCTCGCACGAGGACCTACTCGCCCGCCGGACCACCGGCAAGCTCATCCTCAATCCGAAAAGGCCGTGAAGAAGGCACGGATGTCGGAAGCCAGGACGTCAGGCTGTTCGAGCGCAGCGAAGTGACCGCCGTGCGGGTGGCTGGTCCAGCGGACGATGTTGTCGGTGTGGGCGACCTTGTGCCGTAGCGGGATGAAGTTCTCGTGCGCCAGGTCGAGCAGCGCGGTCGGCGTCCGCGACGGCTCGGCCGGCTGACCCCAGTACGACGCGTGCGCGCGCTCGTAGTAGATCGCGCCGGACGATCCGGCGGTCCTCGTCAGCCAGTAGAGCATGACGTTGGTGAGCAGAAGGTCCCGGTCAACGGGCGAATCCGACCAGGTCGCGAACTTCTCCGCGATCCACGCCAACTGCCCGGCCGGCGAGTCGGTCAGCGCATAGGCCAGCGTCTGCGGCCGGGTCGACTGCAGATCGGCGTACCCCTGCTGCTCCGACGTGAACGCCTGCTGCCGGTGCCACGACGCCCAGGTCCGCTCTCGCTCGGCCGCGTCGAGGGGCGCGAGTTCCTCGAAGGTGGGTTCGGAGGTCGCGCCCGCGCCGGGGATGAGGTTGAGGTGTACGCCGATGACGCGCTCGGGATCGATCCGCCCGACCTCGCGGGAGATCGCCGAACCCCAGTCGCCGCCTTGCACGCCGTACCGCTCGTACCCGAGCCGCGTGACGAGCTCGGTCCATGCGCGCGCGACGCGCTTGAACTCCCACCCGGGCTGGTTGGTCGGGCCGGACAGCGTGAAGCCCGGGATGGTCGGGAGGATCAGGTGGAAGTCGCTCAGCAACTCGGCGACGAAGGTGAACTCGACGATCGAGCCCGGCCAGCCGTGGGTGAGCACGAGCGGGATCGCGTCCGGCGACGATGAGCGCAGGTGGGCGAAGTGGACGACCGCGCCGTCGATGACAGTTGTGTACTGCGGCCACGCGTTCAGCCGTGCCTCGGCGGCTCGCCAGTCGTAAGCGTCCCGCCAATAACCGACCAGTTCGCGCAGGTAGTCCAGCGGTACGCCGCGAGACCAGCCGGCCCCTGGCATCTCCGAGGGCCAACGCACCAGGTCCAGCCGCCGGCGCAGGTCGTCCAGCTCACTCTCCGGCACGTCCAGCCGGAACGGTTCGATCGTCATCGCGGCCACTCTGACACAGAAGGTGCCGGTCAGGCGGTGATTTTCTCCTGGGTGCGGTCGCGGATGATCTTGAGGGCGACGGCGGCGATCAGGCAGAGTACGCCGGCGCTCATCACGAGGATGGTCAGCGTGCTGGCGCCGTTCAGCGCGTTGTCGCAGGCCATCGGCGTGATCCCGCCGGCCGGCTGGAACGCGGAACCGCAGTCGGTCCCACTCGCCGAGACCGACCGGAACCCGAGCAGCGCGCCACCGATCAGCAGCAACAGCCCGGTCGCGCCGAGAATCTTGTTCACCGAGATCACAGTCAGACCAGATCTCCTGGATACGGGCATGCCGATCGCACGCCCCGTGAGCCCCGTAGCACCTCGATCACTCCTGCCTTCGTCGGACCACCCAGGCATCGACGGTACGGTCCGGCCCGCGATGATCCCCACCCGAGCAGCCGGTCAGCAGCGATTCTTCACAGAGACCTTACTCAGAACATGACCGGCTGTGACGGTGATCTCAGATCAAACGGAAGTCACTGTCACCCGGCACGATCTCCCAGGCAGCTCACGATCTCCGCACCGAACCCTTGACAGTCCAGGGCAATCCTGCTTAATTTCTGACTAAATTTAGTGCTGAAGTAAGCCGGAGGAGTGGTTGTGAGCGGTCAGAATCCCCGCGGTGACGTCGTGCCGTCCGGCATCGTGACGCTGCTCGGCACCCGCGGCCCCACGTCGCGGACCGCGATCGCGCGCAGCCTCGGTCTCAGCCCGGCCACAGTCACCCAGGTGACCAAGGACCTGATCGGCCGCGGCATCGTCGAGGAGCTGGAGTCGGTGCCGTCCAACGGCGGCCGCCCGGCCCGGCTGCTCGGTCTGGTCAGCCGGACCAGCCTCGCGCTGGGCGCGAAGGTCACCGCCGACCACGTCGCCGTGGTGACGGTCGAACTCGACGGCACTGTCCGGTCCTCCGGCTCGCACGCCTTCGATCCGAACGCGACCGACGCACTCGACCGGCTCGGCCAGATCCTGACCGCGGAGGTCGCCGGGCTCGACGGTGAACTGCTCGGGGTCGGCGTCGGCGTACCCGGTTCGGTCGACTCGCAGGCCGAAGGGATCGTCGACGCACCCACACTCGGGTGGCGGGCGGCTCCGGTCGGACCGATCCTGCGGCAGGCGATCGGTACGCCGGTTCTCGTCGACAACGACGTGAACACACTGGCCGCGGCCGAGCGGCTGTACGGGATCGGTCGCGAGCATTCGTCGTACCTGGTGGTGACGATCGGGCGCGGGATCGGCTGCGGGATCGTGATCGACGGCGGAATCTACCGCGGCGCAGGCGGCGGCGCGGGCGAGATCGGGCACATCCCGGTCTGGGCCGCCGGGACCGAGGAGCCGCCGTGCACGTGCGGCTCGACCGGCTGCCTGGAGGCGTACATCGGCGCGGACGGACTCGTCCGGACAGCGCGTGCCCGCGGCGTGCTCGGATCGCGTGGCACCCTCGCCGGGCTGTTGCGCTCGGCAACCACCGGGGACGCGGCCGCACGGGCGGTGTACGCCGAGGCGGGCGACCTCCTCGGCCGGGCGTTGGCCGGCGTGATCCACACGGTCGACCCGGAAGTCGTCGTACTGCTGGGTGAAGGGGTGGACGGGTGGGAGTTCTGGCAGCCCGGCTTCGAGCCCTCCTTCCGGCGGTCGTTGCTACCGGCCCGCAAAAACGTGCAGGTCCTCGTCGAGCCGTGGACGGAGGATCAGTGGGCCCGCGGCGCGGCGTCGCTGGTCCTGGCGTCACCGTTCGACGCCACCGGCAACGGCGGGGAACAGGGCCGCCTGGTCCGGGCGCGACTGGGTGCGTCATGAGTACGGCGACGCTCAGCCGCCCGCCGGTCCGGAAAGCGATCCGGACTCGGCCGGGGCGACGCTCGACCGGGTGGAAGAAGCTCGGGTGGGTGTTGTTCTTCCTGTTGCCCAGCGCGATTCCGCTGTTCGTCTTCACGCTCGTGCCGATGGTGTCCAGCCTGTGGGTCAGCCTGCACAAGTGGAACCTGATCTCGCCGATGGAGTGGGTCGGGCTCGACAACTACGCCAACCTGCTGACCGACCCGATGACGCGACGGGTCCTCCTGCACACGCTGATCTACGTCGTCGGCTACCTCCCCTTGGTGTACGCCGGCGGGCTCGCGCTGGCGCTCGTCCTCAACCAGCGGCTGAAGGGCCGGGCGTTCCTGCGGGCGACGTACTTCCTGCCGGTGGTGACCAGTTGGGTCGTGGTCGCGCTCGTCTGGAAGTGGCTGCTCAATCCTGCCAACGGCCTGGTCAACCAGGTTCTCGGCTTTGTCGGACTGCCGGAGCCAGGCTGGTGGACGGATCCGCAGTGGGCGCTGCCCGCGGTCATCCTGTCGTCGGCCTGGAAGGACCTCGGGTTCGTGATGGTGATTCTGCTCGCCGGTCTGCAGGCCATCCCGTCCGATGTCCACGAGGCCGCGGTGGTGGACGGGGCGAGCGCCTGGCAGCGGTTCTGGCGGATCACGCTGCCGCTGCTGTCGCCGTCGACGTTCTTCGTCGTGGTGATCTCGCTGATCAACGGCTTCCAGGTCTTCGACCAGGTGTACGTGATGACCGGCGGCGGCCCGGCCGGGTCGAGTCAGGTCGTCGTCGGCCAGATCTACGACCTCACCTTCCGGTACGGACGCGCCGGTGAGGCGTCCGCGCTCTCGTGGATCCTGTTCGCTCTGATCCTGGTGATCACGGTGATCCAGATCCGCGGCCAGCGGAAGTGGGTCCACTATGCGTAGGTTCTGGCTGTACGCCGCCGTCCTGGCCGGCGCGGCGATCATGCTGTTCCCGTTCCTGTGGACGGTGATCACCTCGATCACGCCGGAGGGTTCGCTCGCCGACGGGCCGCGGCTGATCGTCCACAACCCGACCCTGGACGCGTACCGCACGCTCCTGGACGCGATGCCGATCTGGCGGATCCTGGTGAACTCGCTGCTGATCGCGATCGCTTCCACCGTGCTCCAGCTGATCACCGGATCGATGGCGGCGTACGGGTTCGCCCGGCTGCACTTCCCGTTGAAGAACGTGATCTTCGGCTGCTACCTGGCCACGCTGATGGTGCCGCTGCAGGTGCTCGTCGTACCGCTGTTCATCGAGATGAAGACGCTGAACCTGCAGGACACGTACTTCGCCCTGCTCGCGCCGACGATCGCGTCCGCGTTCGGCGTGTTCCTGCTCCGGCAGGCGGTCACCGCCGTACCGGCCGAGCTGGACGAAGCAGCCACGATCGACGGCGCCGGGCACCTGCGGATCTTCACCACCATCGTGCTGCCGTTGATCAGGCCCGCCCTCGCGACCGTGGCGGTGTTCGCGTTCATGGGCAGCTGGAACAGCTTTCTCTGGCCGCTGGTGGTGATCCGGTCGCCGGAGTTCATGACCCTGCCGCTCGGCCTGTCCACGCTGCAAGGCCAGTTCACCACCCAGTGGGACGTCGTGATGGCCGGCTCGGTCGTCTCGATCGTGCCGATCGCCATCGTCTACCTGCTCGCGCAGCGCCACATCATCGCCGGCGTGGCTCACACCGGCATCAAGTAGGAGGGGAACCACCATGCGCTCACTCAAATTCGCGGTCGTCGGTCTGACCGCCGCACTCGCACTGACCGCCTGCGGGCAGGGGTCCGCGACCAAACAGGCCGCCGCACCTGCGGGCAAGTCGGTCGTCCGGTACATGAACTTCTCGGCCAACGACGGCCACGAGAAGGACCTGACCGCGATCGTGGACGCGTTTCAGACCGCGAACCCCGACATCACGGTGCAGGTCGAGACCGTGCCGTACGCCGACTACTTCACCAAGCTCCAGACCGCGGTTGCTGGTGGCACCGCGGCCGACGCGTTCGAGCTCAACTACGAGAACTTCGTGACGTACGCGAACAACGGCTCGCTCGCCGAGCTGCAGAACGTCGATTCGGCTGTCTACAAGAAAACGCTGTACGACGCGTTCAACTCCGGCGGGAAGCAGTACGGCGTACCCGAATCGTTCTCGAACGTCGTGCTGTTCTACAACAAGGCGCTGTTCAAGCAGGCCGGCGTCGCCGAGCCGACAGCCGACTGGACCTGGAAGGACGAGGAGGCCGCGGCCGCCAAGCTGACGAACAAGGCCGGGAAGGTCTGGGGCGACTACCAGCCGGTGTCGTACAACGAGTTCTACAAGGTACTCGCGCAGAACGGTGGCGAGTTCCTGAACGCGGACCGCACCGAGGCGACGTTCAATTCGCCGCAGGGTGTCGAGGCAGCGAAGTTCCTGGTCGGAAAGGTCGGAAAGACGATGCCGACCGAGGCCGACGGCGCCGGTACGCCGGACTTCGACTCGAAACTGTTCAAGTCCGGGAAGCTGGCGATGTGGCACACCGGGATCTGGATGTTCTCGGCCCTGACCGACGCGAAGTTCGACTGGGACGTGGCGGTCGAGCCGGGGAACACGCAGAAGGCGTCGGCGATGTTCGCGAACGGGCTCGTGGTGAACGCGGCATCGAAGAACGCCGGGGCCGCGCAGAAGTGGATCAGCTACCTCTCGTCGTCGGACGAGACGGTCAAGACCCGGCTCGCGTCGTCCTGGGAGCTGCCCCCGATCGCTGAGGAGGCCAAGCTCAAGGCGTACCTCGACCAGCCGAAACCGGCCAACCGCGAGGCCGTCTTCACCGCGCTTGAGGCGCCTGTCCTTCCGCCGGTGATCGAACGCCAGCAGGAGTTGCAGGACGCGGTCACCCAGGAGCTCACCTCGGCGGCAGCCGGCCGGAAGACGGTGGAGAAGGCACTGGCCGATGCCCAGTCCAAGGTGAACGGTCTGCTCAAGAAGTGACAGGAAAAGCAAGAGCAGAACTAGATCTCGGGCGACTGCGTGCGCTGGCCGAGCGGAGCCATGCGGTCATCACCCGCTGTCAGGACAGTGGTGGGGCGTATCCGGCTGCGCCCGCCTTCTCGGCGTACACCGGATACGCCTGGTTGCGGGACGGGTCGTTCACCGCGGAAGGGATATCACGGTACGGCGACGTGGCCTCGGCCGACCGCTTTCACGCTTGGGTCGACCGGGTGCTGCAGGGGCGGCGCGGGCAGGTGGATGCATTGTGTGCGGACCTGGCTCGTGGCGAGGTGCCCGCGGACGCCGCCATGTTGCCGACGCGCTTCACGTTCGACGGGGCGGACGGGTCGGACCCGTGGTGGGATTTCCAGACCGACGGCTACGGGATGTGGTTGTGGTCGGTCGTGACGCACGCGGCGCGTCACGACCTCGATCTCGAGCGGTGGCGGGGTGGGATCGACGTCGCGGTCGACTATCTGGTCGCGTTCTGGGATCGGCCTTGTTACGACTGGTGGGAGGAGCATGTCGAGCAGCGGCATGGCTCCACGCTGGGCGCGATCTACGGCGGGTTGCTGGCCATCGCACCGCATACGCGGGTTCCGGTGCTCGAGGTTGCCGAGAGCATCCGGTCGCTGGTCGAGGCCGAGGGACTGTCCGACGGCCATCTGAGCAAGTGGCTTGGATCGTCGGCGGTCGACGGCTCCTTGCCGGCGTGCGTCGTACCGTTCGGACTTGCCTCAGGTGAGGTGGGCGCGGCGACGCTGGCGGCGGTGGCACGGGAGCTGGATGTCGACGGTGGGGTGCATCGCTTTACGGCGGATGTGTTCTACGGCGGCGGGCAGTGGATCCTGCTGGCGGCACTGCTCGGGTGGAACCTGGCGGTCGCCGGTGACACCGCCGGTGCCTGGCGGCATCTGCGGTGGATCGCCCAGCAAGCGAACGCGGACGGCGATCTCCCTGAGCAGGTCCCCCACCACCTCCTCCACCCCGGGGCTCGCGCCGAGTGGGTCGCCCGTTGGGGAACCGTCGCCAGCCCGCTGCTGTGGTCTCACGGCATGTACCTGATCCTCGCCGACGAACTCGGCATCCTCTCGAACAACTGATTTCCAAGGCGGCTTGCATGCTCACCCATCGCCCTCGCGGCATCGAACACCCGTATGCCACCTCCCCCGACCAACGCGTCCCTGTCCTCCCCCTCACCGGAGAACCCGTCCGATTGGGTGTTGTCGCATCCCCGAACATCACTCAGGTGGCGTGCGAGTGGGATTCGACGACGCTGGACATGTCGCCGGCGAAGGCAACGGCGGCAGACGCGGCGGCGCTGGCGGGCGGCGAGGGCCATTTGAGCGAGGCACAGGCGAAGTCGCTCGGCTCCGACGACGGCTGGTCGGTGGTCACTCCGCCGGTGACAGCGCCGGTGCGTTACCGCTTCCACGCCTACACCGCGCCGGGACAGTTGGCGGAGACGACCGGATGGTTCGAGGTGTCGCCCGCCACCTGGGTGCCGGAGGGCGGCGAGGTTCGGGGTGGCGGAGCTCGGGTCCGGGACGTCGAGTGGCTCGTGTCCGCTGCAGGTGTGCATCGGGCGCGGTTCCGGCTCGGGCTCGAGCCGGGCGCCCATCTGGTCGGGTTCGGGGAGCGATACGACCGGCTGGATCAGCAGGGACACGCACTGGACGCGGTCGTGTTCGAGCAGTACAAGTCACAGGGCACGCACGGGCGGACGTATCTGCCGATGCCGTTCGCGCATGTCGTGACCGAGAGCGGTGGATGGGGCTTCCACGTGCGGACCGCACGCCGGACCTGGTTCTCGTCGGACGAGACAGAGCTGACCGTAGAAGTTGCCCTGGGCGACGAACCGGTGGTTGACCTGGGCATCTACGAAGGCACGCCCAACCAGGTGCTGACGGCGTTTCTGGACGAGGTCGGCCGGGCCGAAGAGTTGCCGGAGTGGGTCTTCCGACTGTGGGCCTCGGGCAACGAATGGAACACACAGGACCTGGTGATGGCGCGGATGGACGCACACCGAGATCTGGAGATCCCGGTCGGCGTCGTGGTGATCGAGGCCTGGAGCGACGAGGAAGGCATCACCATCTGGCGTGATGCGCAGTACGACGTCACGCCGGACGGCAGCGCCCACAAGGCGAGCGACTTCAGCTACCCGAAGGACGGCGCCTGGCCGTCGCCCAAGGCGATGATCGACGAGTTGCACGACCGCGACATCAAGGTGATCCTGTGGCAGATCCCCTTGCAGAAGTCCGAGTTCAGCACCGGTCAGGTCGCTGCGGACGCCGAAGCGATGGTGCGCGAAGGCCACGCGGTCCAGGAGGCGGACGGTACGGCGTACCACAACCGCGGCTGGTGGTTCCCGCAGGCGCTGATGCCGGATCTGTCCGCGCAGCGCACCCGCGACTGGTGGACCGACAAGCGCCGGTACCTGGTCGAGGACCTCGACGTCGACGGGTTCAAGACCGACGGCGGTGAGCACGCCTGGGGCCACGACCTACGCTACGCCGACGGCCGGCGCGGGGACGAAGGCAACAATCTCTACCCGGTGCACTACGCCCGTGCCTTCGGTGACCTGCTCCGCTCGGCAGGTAAGGCGCCGGTGACGTTCTCCCGGGCCGGCTTCACCGGGTCCCAGGCGCACGGCGTCTTCTGGGCCGGCGACGAGGACTCGACCTGGGACGCGTTCCGGGCGTCGATCACGGCGGGTCTGACCGCGGCGTCCTGCGGCATCGTCTACTGGGGCTGGGATCTGGCCGGCTTCTCCGGTCCGGTGCCCGACGCCGAGCTGTACCTGCGGGCGACCGCCGCGTCGACGTTCCTGCCGATCATGCAGTACCACTCGGAGTTCAACCATCACCTGCGTCCGCTCCGCGACCGCACCCCCTGGCATGTCGCCGAGACCACCGGCGACGCCCGGGTGATCCCGGTCTTCCGCGCGTACGCCGACCTTCGGGAGCGCCTCGTCCCGTACCTGGTCGCGCAGGCCGCGCGGACGATCACCACCGACCGCCCGCTGCTCCGGCCGCTCTTCTTCGACCACGCCGGCGACCCGGAGATCTGGAACCACCCGTATCAGTACCTGCTCGGCGACGACCTCCTCGTCAACCCCGTCGTCGAGCCGGATGCCACCACGTGGACGACGTACCTCCCCGACGGCGATTGGTACGACGCCTGGACCGGTGCCCCGGTCGAGGCCGGGTCGGTCACCCGTGAGGTCCCGCTCGACACGATCCCCGTCTACACGCGGGCTCCGGCGCTGGTCGAACTGCTCTCGATCAGCCGAGGCGCTCTTCCAGATACACCGTGATCTCGTCGCCCGGCTGCTTGCCGATCAGGGTCTGCAACTCGCCCTTGACGGGCAGTTTGTGGGTCCCGTCACCGAGCGCCATGAACGAACTCTCGAACGGGTGCCCGTCCATCGTGCCGCGGACCTTGACCAGTCCGCGCGTCCCGAAGTACGCCGCCGAATCCGGCATCTGCACGTAGGTCCAGCCGCCCTTGGCGTCGCTCTTCAGCAGCGGCGCGGTGAAGGTCTTGTCCAGCTTTCCGGTCTTCTTGCTCACGGTGAGCTCCTCTCTACACACCTAGGTAGAGACTGCGTACGGCGTTTCGACATCTCCGGCCAATCTATTCTGGGAGATGTGCAGATGACGATCCGCCGGGCGGGGCGGGACGACGTACCGGCGGTGCTGGCGCTCCTCGACGGGGCGACCGAGTGGCTGGTCGCGCGCGGGCGGACCGACCAGTGGGGTACGTCGCCGCACTCGACGAGCCCGCAGCGGGTCGAGCAGATCACCAGGTTCGCCACTGACGGCGGACTGTGGGTGGGCGAGGCGGACAGCCGCGTGGTCGGGGCCCTCGCTGTTGGCGCCGCCCTCGACTACGTGCCGCCGGCGACCGAGCCGGAGCTGTACGTGCGACTGCTCGTGACCGATCGCCTGTCCGCGGGGCAGAACCTAGGCGGGGCGCTGCTCGACCACGCCCGCAAGCTGGCCCGCGAGGACGGCGTACGGGTGCTGCGGGTGGACTGCTTCGCCGGCGGTGACGGGGCACTCGTTCGGTACTACGAGAAGCAGGGGTTCACGCGCGACACCGAGTTCGCCGTACCGCGGGTCAATGATGTGGATTGGCTGGGTCAGGTACTGATCCAGCACCTGTGATCGCGCGGTGGACCACGCCGTGTGCGTCGCTGCAGTGCTCCGACCCCTGGCTCGCGACGGCGTGATCGACCTGGAGCGTGGAGTGCGTCAGGTGGTGGCGCTCGGCAAGCACCTCCTCGATCCGGATCCGGATCTGGTGACAGTCGAGCCCCTCGGCGACCAGGATGTGCGCGGACGCGGCCGGCTCGCCCGAAGTGATCTCCCAGACGTGCAGGTCGTGCACCTCGACCACACCGTCCACCGCGCAGAGCTCGGCGCCCAGCGCCTGCGGGTCGATCGCGGTCGGCGCGGCCTCGAGGAAGATCCGCCCCGAGTCCCGGACCAGTGAGACGCCGGCCTTCAGCATCAGTACGGCGACCACGAACGCCGCGATCGCGTCCGCACGGGCGAACCCGGTCAGCAGTACGACGAGACCGGCGATCGCGGTCGCGACGAACGCGAACAGGTCGTTCAGGATGTGCTGGAACGCGCCCTCGACGTTGAGGCTGGAGCGGTTCGCCTTGCTGATCAGCCAGGTCGCGAACAGGTTCACCACGATGCCGACGACGCCCGTGATCAGGACCAGCGCGCCCTTGACCTCAGGCGGATGGATCAGCCGGTTGACGGCCTCGTACACGAAGTACACCGCGAGCAGCAGCAGCGTGATGCCGTTGGCCTGCGCGGACAGGATCTCGACGCGCTTGAAGCCGTACGTGAACCCACCGGCCGGCGGCTTCGCGGCGAGCCGGATCGCTAGCAGTGCTAGCGCGATGGCGATCGCGTCGGTGAGCATGTGCGCCGCGTCGGTGACGAGAGCCAGCGAACCGGCCGCGAAACCGACGATCACCTCGGCGATCATGAAGCCGACGATCAGCGCGAGGGCACCGCTGAGCAGTTTGCGGTCCGCGTTCGCGCTCACACCGTGACCGTGCCCGT
Organism: Kribbella sp. NPDC055110; assembly: GCF_053607525.1. Lineage (NCBI taxonomy): Bacteria > Bacillati > Actinomycetota > Actinomycetes > Propionibacteriales > Kribbellaceae > Kribbella > Kribbella sp. NPDC055110. The sequence goes on along the minus strand of NZ_JBSGTS010000029.1, from coordinate 83,848 downwards.
GTCCGGCGGTCGCCGCGCCGTGATCGTGGTCGGCGCTCATCCTTCCGACCTTTCCGGGTGGCTGTGCCTTTCTGGGTGAATGGCGTCAGTGTGCTCGGTATGCGCGACCGCGAGATCGAGCAGCATCCGCACGTGCGCGTCGTCGAGCCGGTAGAACGCGTTCCGCCCGTCCCGCCGTACGCCGACCACGCGGTGGGCGCGCAGCAACCTGAGCGCATGGGACGTCGCGGACTCGCTCAAACCCGTGATCGCGGCGAGATCGCAGACGCACAGCTCTCCGTCGAGCAGCGCGACGAGCAACTTCAGCCGCCGCGGGTCGCCGAGCAGACCGAACACGTCGGCCGTGTCGGCGATGTCCTCCTCGCCCGGCATCCTGGCATTGACACTCGCCACCCGCTCCGGGTCGACCAGCCGCACATTGCACGAGTCGAGCTGCACATCTGCAGAACTCTTCATATATCAACGGTAGGGCACGGCCCCCGAAACCGGCAACACTGACGTCCGTGAACAACTACCCGGACGTCGCAGTCGGCGCCGTTAGCCGAGGTCGCCGAGATCGAGGGTGACGGAGAACGGTTCGGCGCTGGTGAAGGCTCCGCTCGAGGCCGCGGTGTCGAGGTAGCCGAACGTTTCGGTCAGGCGGCAGGCCAGCAGTGAGGCCGGTTCCTGGATGTCGACGATCCAGTAGTGCGGGATACCGGCATCGGCGTATTCGGCCCGCTTGACCACGGTGTCGGTACGGCGTGATCCCGGGGACACGATCTCGATCACGACGAGAACTTCCGACGCCCGGAGCAGCCCGCCCTCGGTTCGAACACGTTGCCGCGCGGAACGCCGTACGACGACGAGGTCCGGGCGCCGGGCGAAACCGGGCTGATCGGCCGGTGCGAGCTCGAGATCGATGTCCACATCCGTGATGACCTCGAGGTCGTGAGGCAGCTGCGGCAACAGTTGCACAGCGATCCCCAGTGCCGCCATGTTGTGGTCCGGACTCGGACCGGGCGACAGCACAAGATTGCCCTCCATGAGCTCGCACCGGCCGGAGCCGTCCTCCCCGAGCGCGGCGTACTCACCGACGGTGAGTAGATGGGCGAGCGGCAGCGGAACAGCTGTCATCATCATCTCCTCCTCATCTCCACGAGCCATCGTTCCATGCCTCGGCAGCCGGGTCTCGATCCCTGGGTTGGTTCAGGCCAGGGATTCAGGCCAGGGAGACCAGGTCGAGGTAGTCGGGTGACCAGAGGTCTTCGGTGGCGTCCGGGAGGATGAGTACGCGATCGGGGCGGAGGGCTTCGATGGCGCCCTCGTCGTGGGTGACCATGACGATTGCGCCTGGGTAGTTGCCGACCGCGCCGAGGACTTCGTCCCGGGAGGCCGGGTCGAGGTTGTTGGTCGGCTCGTCGAGGAGCAGCACGTTCGCGCTGGAGTGGACCAGGCCGGCGAGCGCCAGCCGGGTCTTCTCGCCACCGGACAGGACTCCGACCGGCTTGTCCACGTCGTCGCCGCTGAACAGGAACGAGCCGAGCACGTTCCGGACCTCGCCGTCGGTCAGCCCAGGCGCGACCGACGCCAGGTTCTGCCGCACGGTGCCGGCCAGGTCCAGCGTGTCGTGCTCCTGCGCGAAGTACCCGAGCCGCAATCCATGACCGGGTACGACGCGACCGGCGTCCGGCTGTTCGCGGCCCGCGAGGAGCCGGAGCAGCGTGGTCTTGCCCGCGCCGTTCAGTCCGAGGATGACGACACGGCTCCCCCGATCCACGGCCAGGTCGACACCGTTCAGCACCTGGAGTCCGCCGTACGCCTTCTTCAGTCCGACGGCGGACAGCGGCGTCTTGCCCGACGGTGCCGGTGCAGGCAGCCGGATCTTGGCGACGCGCGCGGACCGGCGTACCGGCTCGAGGTCGGAGAGCAGCTTGTCCGCGCGACGGGCCATGTTCTTGGCCGCCATCGCGGTGCTGGCACCGGCCTGCATTTTCGCCGCCTGGGCGTGCAGGACCGCGGCCTTGCGCTCGGCGACGGCACGTTCTCGCTGCCGGCGCCGCTCGTCCACCTCCAGCTGTTCGAGGTACTTCTTCCAGCCGGTGTTGTGGATGTCGATCGTCAGCCGCTGCGGGTCCAGGTGGAAGACCCGGTTGACCGTTGCCCTCAGCAACTCGCGGTCGTGGCTGATCACGATGATGCCGCCCGGGTACGACAGCAGGAACTGTCGCAGCCACAGCACCGAGTCGGCGTCGAGGTGGTTGGTCGGCTCGTCGAGCAGCAGTACGTCGTGCTGCGCGAACAGGATCCGGGCCAGCTCGACGCGCCGGCGCTGCCCGCCGGACAGTTCGCCGATCGGCTGCTCGAGGGCACGGTTCGGCAGGCCGACACCGGCCGCGAGCCGGGCCGCTTCCGCCTCGGCCGCATACCCGCCACCGGCCTGGAACGCGGCTTCGGCACGCGCGTACGATGCCATCGCCTTCTCTTGGACCTCGCCGGTGGCACTGCTCATCGCGGCCTCCGCCGCGCGGAGCTGCCGTACGGCGACGTCCAGGCCGCGCGCGGACAGAATGCGCGCGGTGACGGTGATCGCGGGATCGGCCGCCCGCGGATCCTGCGGCAGGTAGCCGATCGACCCGGTCACGGTGACCTGCCCCGTCGCGGGACGGGCCTCACCGGCCAGGGTCCTCAGCAGCGTGGTCTTGCCGGCACCGTTACGGCCGATGAGCCCGACGCGGTCTCCCGCGCCGACACTGAACGAAACGTCGGCCAGCAGCAACTGCGCACCGACCCGAATATCTACACCGCGAACGGCGATCATGATGGTTACTCTCCGTGATAGCTAGTGGACACACCTCACCTGCAGAAGCGGGTGCGCCAGCTAGACACAGAGGCAAGTAGCCATGCGCCCACGGTAACCGGGGCGGGCAGGATCCGTCAGCTGATTTTCGCGGGGAGCTCGACGACGAAGCGCGCGCCGCCGCCCGGACGATCGGTCACCAGGATCGTGCCGTGGTGCCACTGGACGTGCCGGGCGACGATCGCGAGGCCCAGACCCACACCGCGGCCACGGCCCGACGTCTCGCCGCGACCGAAGCGTTCGAAGATCCGCGACCGGTCCTCGACGGCGATACCAGGCCCGGCGTCGTCGACGGTGATGACGACACCGAGACCACCCGCCGCGACGCCCACGCCCTTGCAGCCGCCCGCGTGGTCCTCGGCGTTCTCGACCAGGTTCGCGATCACCCGCTCGAGCCGGCGCTTGTCGGCGTGCAACGTGAGGCCTTCGGCATCCGGCTCGACGACGGTCACCTCCCGCCCGGCAGCTGCGTCGGCGGCGGCCCGGACCAGGTCGGCGATCCGGACGATCTCCCGGCTTCCCCGGTCACCACCGTCGTCGCGGGAGATCTCCAGCAGGTCGATCACCAGCCGGCGGAACCGGTCCAGATCGTCGCCGAGCAGTTCAACCGGCTCCCGTACGGCGGCCGGCAGTTCGGCGCGGTGGTTCTGGATCAGCTGCATCGAGTTGAGCATCGTCATCAACGGCGTGCGCAGCTCATGGCTCACGTCGCCGGCGAACCGAGCGTCCGCTGCCACGCGTCGCTCCAGGTCCGCCGCGGTCTGGTTGAACGACCGCGCCAGTCCGCCGAGGTCCTTGTCGTTCTCCGCCTGCAACCGCGCGTCGAGCTTCCCGCGCGCGACTGCGTCCGCGACCTGGGTCAGCTCCGCGAGCGGGCGCAGCGCGAGCGTGCTCGCCAGCCGCCCGACCGCGAGCCCGACCAGGGCGGTCGCGATCGCCGCCGCGATCAGGGTGATCTTCATCCGCTGCAGCGTGTCGTCCAGGCTGTTCAGCGGATGCCACTCGAAGAACGCGTCCCCTTGCCGCCCGATCGGTACGCCGACCGCGAGCACCGGCTGCCCGCCCACCTCGATCCGGCGCTGCACCACGTTGCCGCCGATCGCGGCCTGGATCAGGTCCGGCGGCAGATCGGACGGCTTCCCGGTCATCGCGTACCAATGGTCCTGGAGGTACAGCATCGTCGCCGCCGCGTCGGTCGACGGCAGGCTGTTCATCACCTCCGTCACGGACACCCCGGGCTGCAGCGTCGGGCTCTCGCACTCGACGTGCTCGTGGCTCGGCCGGCACGGCTCGGGCGGACCGAACAGCCCGTACCGCAACGCCGCCCCGTTGTCCGCCGTGATCGTCTCCGCCGCCGCCTCGCGCTGCTGGACCAGGTAGTCCGACACCACGGTCCACGTCACGATCGACAGGACGGTCGACAACCCGAGCGCCATCAGGCCGTACGCCAGCATCACGCGGCCCCGCAGGGTGACCCGTCCCAGCAAGGTCAGCTCACCAGTCGGTAGCCCAGACCGCGGGCAGTGACGAGATGCTTCGGGCTGGCCGGGTCGCGCTCGATCTTCAGCCGCAACCTCCGGACGTGGACGTCGACGATCCGGCTGTCACCGAAGTACCCGTAGCCCCAGACCTTCGACAGCAACTGCTCGCGGCTCAGCACTTTGCCGTCGGCATTGGCCAGCTCGGCGAGCAGCTTGAACTCGGTCCGGGTCAGCGGCAGCACGTCGCCGTCCCGCGTCACCTCGGCCCCCGGTACGTCGATCCGCAGGTCACCGACCTCGAGCAGGTCGGCCTGCCGCGCGCCGGCCGGCTCGACCCGGCGCAGCAACGCCCGGATCCGGGCCGACAACTCCTTGGCGACGAGCGGTTTCGTCACGTAGTCGTCCGCGCCCGCCTCCAGCCCCGCGACCACGTCGTGGCTGTCGGTCCGCGCGGTCACCATGATCACCGGTACGTCGCTCGCGCGGCGGATCTCCCGGCAGACCGCGAAACCGTCCCGGTCCGGCAGCATCAGGTCCAGCAGCACCACGTCCGGTGGTTCCCGGCGCAGTGCTGCGAGAGCGTCGTACCCGTTGGCCGCCTCCGCGACCTGGTACCCCTCGTCCTCCAGGGCAAGCCGCAGTACCCGCCGGATGCGCGGCTCGTCGTCGACCAGCAGCAAGCTGTGTGCCACGGGACCAGTGTCGCTCACCGGTGGTATTACCGGCGTCATGAAACCGTCATCTTCCCCCGGGAGCCGGTTGACAACCTCTTGACGGTTGCGTGACCGCGGTTCCGGCGGGGTCCGGAAGTCCTAACTTCGGCGCTATCGAGTCCCGGAGGAGGACCAATGGCCAGGAAACGGCTGGCGGCAGTATCCCTTGCCGCCGTTGCGAGTCTCGCGCTCGCGGCTTGCAGCAACGGCGGCACCACACCGTCCGGATCCGGAGGTAGTGCCGGCACAGCGGTCACCGGCGGCACCCTGAACATGCTCGGGGCGGGCGACGTCGACTACATGGATCCCAACCTCAGCTACTACTCCGTCGGCTACCTGAACCTGCGGATGTGGGCGCGGCAGCTGTTCACCTATCCGGCCGACCCCGGCGGCAAGAACACCACGCCGGTCGCCGACCTCGCCACCGAGATCCCGACCGCGGCGAACGGCGGGATCAGCGCGGACGGCAAGACGTACACGATCAAGATCCGGCCCGGAGCGAAGTGGAGCACCACCCCGGCCCGCCAGGTGACCGCGGCCGACCTGGTCCGCGGCGTCAAGCGGACCGCCAACCCGGTGCAGCCGTTCGGCGGCATCCCGGACTTCGCGAACCTGATCGTCGGCTACAAGGCGTTCGCCGACGGCTTCGCCAAGGCGCCGAAGACGGCGGCCGGGATCCAGGAGTACATCGACAAGACCCCGCTGCCCGGTGTGGAGGCCAAGGACGAGACGACCGTCGTCTTCCATCTCACCCAGCCGGCGTCGTACTTCGTCGACATGCTAACGCTGCCGGCCTTCTCCGCCGCCCCGGTCGAGTCGCTCAAGTACCTGCCGGCCAGCACTGACCTCGGCAACCACTTCCCGTCCGACGGCCCGTACAAGGTCGACTCGTGGGTTCCGACCAAGTCGATCACGTACTCCCGCAACCCCGCCTGGGACCCGGCGTCCGACCCGGTCCGTAAGGCGTACGTCGACAAGATCGTGGTCAACGAGACCGTCACCCAGGACTCGATCCAGCAGCAACTGCAGACCGGCACACCGTCGGCCGACATGGAGTTCGACGTCGCGCCGCCGCCGTCCCAGCTGCCTGCACTGCAGGCCAAGAAGGACCCGAAGCTGACCATCGGCGACACCGCGAGCTCGAACCCGTACGTCGTCTACAACACGGCCTCGCCGAACAACAACAAGGCGATGCAGAACCCAAAGGTGCGGCAGGCGATCAGCTTCGCGATCAACCGCGACCACATCCTGCAGGTGCTCGGCGGCAAGACGCTGAACCCGCCGCTGACGCACGTGCTGCCGGACGTGATCACCGGCTCCAAACAGATCGACCCGTACCCGTACAACCCGGACAAGGCCAAGCAACTGCTGGCCGAGGCAGGGTTCCCGCACCTGACGCTGAAGTTCCTCTACCGGAACGCGAGCGAAGGCAGCAGCAAGTCCTTCCAGACGATCCAGCAGGACCTGTCCAAGGTCGGCATCACGGTCGTCGGCGTACCGTCGCCGAACGCGGACTTCTACGTGAAGTACCTGCAGGTGCCGACCGTCGCGAAGCGCGGTGTCTGGGACGTTTCGCTGGCCGGCTGGGGCGCGGACTGGTACGGCAACGCGGCGCTGTCGTTCTTCAACCCGTTGTTCTCCGGTGAGCCGTCGTTCCCGCCGGTCGGCAGCAACTTCGGGCTCTACAACGACCCCGAGACCAACACGCTGATCAAGCAGGCGGCCGCCGCACCGACCGTCGACGCGGCCTCCGCACTCTGGGCCAAGGCCGACGCCCGGGTGATGGACCAGGCGGCGTTCTACCCGCTGACCAGCAACAAGCAGGCCAACTACCACGCCGAACAGGTGAACAACGCGGTCTACGTACCGTCCATGCAGAACTACGACCCCACCAACGTGTGGCTGTCCAAAGACAAGCAGGGCGGCTGAACCTCATGGCTGTATTGAATGCCGCGCTCCGCGCGGCGTGGCATGGGGCTGTGACTCCCGGTCTTCCCTCGTCGCTCCGGTCGCTTCGCTCCCTCCGCTCCTCAGTCCAGACCGGGAGGCCCCATGCCACTGCTTGAAGTAAGGGATCTTCGGGTCTCCTTCGACACCCCGGACGGTACTGTCCGTGCCGTCCGGGGGTTGTCGTTCGACGTGGAAGCCGGGCAGACGCTCGCCGTGGTGGGCGAGTCCGGATCCGGCAAGAGCGTCTCCACCCAGACCATCACCGGCCTCACCCGGGGCGCCAAGGTCTCCGGTACGGCGTACTTCGACGGCACCGACCTGATCACCGCGGACCAGGCGACGCTCCGGCGGCTGCGGGGCGCGCAGATCGGGATGATCTTCCAGGATCCGCTGTCCAGCCTGCACCCGCAGTACCGGATCGGCTGGCAGATCGTGGAGATGATCCGGGCGCACGACCTGACGATCAGCAAACAGGCGGCCCGGAAACGCGCCGCCGAACTGCTCAGCCTGGTCGGCATCCCGCGGGCGGCGGAGCGGATCGACGACTATCCGCACCAGTTCTCCGGCGGGATGCGGCAACGGGTGATGATCGCGATGGCGATGGCCCTCGACCCGGCGCTGCTGATCGCGGACGAGCCGACCACCGCGCTCGACGTGACGGTCCAGGCCCAGGTGCTGAACGTGATGCGCCGCCTGCAGGAACAGTTCGGTACGGCGATCATCCTGATCACGCACGACCTCGGCGTGGTGGCCGAGATGGCCGACGAGGTCGTGGTCATGTACGCCGGCGCGGTGATGGAACACGCTCCGCGCCGAGACATCTTCTACCGCAACCACCACCCGTACACGCAGGGTCTGCTCGCCTCCCTACCCGCCCGCAGCGAGGACCGGCTGACCCCGATTCCGGGGACACCGCCGAGCCTGATCAACCTGCCGAAGGGCTGCCCGTTCGCGGCGCGTTGCTCGCACGTGTTCGACAAGTGCTCGGAACCACCACCGCTGATCGACGTGGGCGGCGATCCGCGTCATCAGTCCGCGTGCTGGCTCCCCCACGACGTGAACGAGGCGGTGGCTTCATGAACGACGTACTGCTCAAGGTGGACGATGTCCGCAAGGAGTTTCCGACGCATTCCAAGGAGGTCGTGCAGGCCGTCGCCGGGGTCTCGTTGGAGGTGCACAAGGGCGAGACGCTCGGGCTGGTCGGCGAGACCGGCTGTGGGAAGTCGACGCTGGCCCGTTGCATGGCGCATCTGTACGACGTGACGTCGGGCTCGGTGTGGTTCGAGGGCCAGGAGATCAGCAAGCTCTCGCGCAAGGCCATGCGGCCGCTGCGCCGGGACGTGCAGGTGATCTTCCAGGACCCGTACGGCTCGCTGAACCCGCGTCGCCGGGTCGGGTCGATCATCGGCGACCCGTTCGCGATCCACAACATTGCTTCCGGCAACGAGCGGAAGAAAAAGGTCCAGGAGCTGATGGAGCTGGTCGGGCTGAATCCCGAGCACTACAACAGGTTTCCGGCCGAGTTCTCCGGTGGCCAACGGCAACGGATCGGGGTCGCGCGGGCGCTCGCGCTGCGGCCGAAGCTGGTGATCTGCGACGAACCGGTGTCGGCGCTGGACGTGTCGATCCAGGCGCAGATCATCAACCTGCTCTCGGATCTGCAGGGGGAATTCGACCTCACCTACGTGTTCATCTCGCACGATCTGTCGGTGGTCCGGCACGTGAGCGACCGGATCGCGGTGATGTACCTGGGCAAGATCGTCGAACTGGCGCCGACCAGTGAACTGTTCGGGCAGACCCGGCATCCGTACACGAGGGCTCTGCTGTCGGCGTTGCCGGTGGCGGACCCGGACACCGCCGACAGCCGCGAGCAGATCATCCTCGGCGGCGACATCCCGTCCGCGACGAACCCGCCGTCCGGCTGCCGGTTCCACACCAGGTGCCCGAAGGCGCGGCTCGACTGCACAGCCGAGGAACCACCCCTCGAACCAGTCTTGAACGACCAACCACAGCACCGAACCGCCTGCTTCTACCCGCTGACGGTGGGCGAGGACTTGTCCACCGCCGTACCTGACCTGAAGGCATCATGACCGCGGCCATCGAGAGGCTCGATGTTATCGACGAGCCGAAGGCGATCGAGGGGCGGAGTCCTTTCTCGCTCGCGTTGCGGCGGCTGCGCAAGGACAAGGTCGCGATGATCTCGCTCGTCGTGATCGTGCTGATCGTGCTGATGGCGATCCTCGCGCCGGTCTTCGCGGCCGTCACGGGCCATCCGCCCAACGAGCAGTACCGCGACATCGGGCTGACGCCGGACGGCCTGCCGCGCGGACCGAACGGCACGTTCTGGCTGGGGACCGACGACCTCGGCCGCGACATCCTGGTACGGATCGCGTACGGCGCCCGCATCTCACTGCTCGTCGGCGTGATCGCGACCGCCATCACGGTCGTCATCGGCGTCGTACTGGGACTGGCAGCGGGGTTCCTCGGGGGGATCACCGACACCATCCTGGCGCGGCTGATCGACGTGGTGCTGTCCGTACCGTTCCTGCTGGTCGCGATCGCGCTGGTGTCCGTGACCGGCCCGAGCCTGACCGTCACGGTGCTGGTGATCGGCTGCTTCAGTTGGGCGTCCGTGGCCCGGATCGTCCGCGGTCAGGTGCTGTCGCTGCGAGAACGGGAGTTCGTCGAGGCGGCCCGTTCGCTCGGCGCCGGCGACCGGCGGATCATGTTCGTCGACGTACTGCCGAACGTGATCGCGCCGGTGATCGTCTACACCACCTTGCTGATCCCCGTGGTGATCGTGACCCAGGCGACGTTGTCGTTCCTCGGGCTCGGACTGCCCCCGCCGACCGCCGACTGGGGCGGGATGATCAGCGAGTCGCAGAACTACTACACGACCGCGTGGTGGTTCATCCTGTTCCCGGGTCTGGCGCTGCTGATCACCACGCTCGCCTTCAACCTCTTCGGTGACGGGGTCCGGGACGCCTTCGACCCCCGCGCAGATCGGACCTGATCATGGCCATGTTCCTGATCCGCCGGATCGGTCACGGGATCCTGGTCCTGTGGCTGATCAGCGTGGCGGTGTTCGCGCTGTTCTTCGTTGCTCCGAGCAACGTCGCGCAGACGCTCGCCGGCCGGCAGGGTACGCCGGAGACGATCGCGCTGATCAAGCACCGGCTCGGTCTCGACCTGCCGGTATGGCAGCAGTACCTGCATTTCCTCGGCAATGCGGTGAAGGGGAACCTCGGGTACGACTACTACCACCAGGTGCCGGTGACGCACATCATCGCTCAGGCCTTGCCGATCACGGTGTCGCTGGCGCTCGGAGCGGCCGTGCTGTGGCTGTCGCTGGGCGTGTTCAACGGCGTCATCTCGGCAACCCACCCGCGATCGCTGGCAGACCGCGGGCTGACGTTGTTCGCGTTGTTCTTCTACTCGTTCCCGTCGTTCCTGCTGGGCTTGCTGCTGCTGTATTTCCTGTATTTCCGTCTCACGCTGTCCGGCTTCGGCTGGTTCCCGGCGGGTGGGTACGCACCGCTTGCCGGCGGGATCGGGCCTTGGTTCCAGCACCTGCTGCTGCCCTGGGTCGCCCTCGCCTTGTTGCTGGCGGCAACGTATACCCGCCTGACCCGGGGCTCGATGCTGGACGTTCTCGGTGAGGACTACATCCGGACCGCACGGTCGAAGGGAATCCGGGAGAGCCGCGTGGTCGTCGTACACGGCCTGCGCAGCGCGCTCACTCCGGTGGTCACACAGTTCGGTATCGACCTCGGGCAGCTGATCGGCGGCGTGGTCGTCACCGAGACCGTGTTCAGCCTGCCCGGGCTCGGGCAGACCGCCGTGGTCGCGATCAACCAGCAAGACCTGCCGGTGATCATCGGCATCGTCCTGTTCGCCTCCGCGGCAGTCGTGGTCTCGAACATCCTGGTCGACATCGGCTACGCCGTACTCGATCCGCGGGTGCGACTGCACTAGCTGTACCGAAGGACGGGTGGTATGTGGCCCGTCCTTCGGTACGTTGTTCCCCGTGATCGCTGTCTATGGTGCTGGTGGGATCGGGTGTTACGTGGGTGGCCGGCTGGCCGCGACCGGTACGCCGGTGACGTTCGTCGGCCGTCCACGGATGGCGGCCGCGGCGTCGCACGGGTTGCAGCTGACCGACTATCTGGGGGCGGACCTCCGGGTCGACGATGTTCGGTTCGAGACGACGCCGGCGGGCGCGGCGGACGCGGACCTGGTGCTCGTGACGGTGAAGTCCGCGGCAACGGCGGGCGCTGCGGAGGAGCTGGCCGAGGTGCTGTCGCCGGGGACCGTGGTCGTGAGTTTCCAGAACGGCGTGCGGAACGGCGAGGTGCTGCGGTCGCGGTTGACCGAGCAGGTCGTGGTGACCGGCATGGTCCCGTTCAACGTGCTGAACCGGGGCGCGGGCGTGTTCCACCAGGGCACCGAAGGCGCGCTCGACGTACAGCGGGATGCAGCGCTGGCGCCGTACCTGAAGCCTTTTGAGCGAGCAGGATTGCCGCTCGCGCAGCACGACGACATCCTTCCGGTGCAGTGGGCGAAGCTCCTGCTGAACCTGAACAATCCGATCAACGCGCTCTCGAACCTGCCGTTGCGCGACGAGCTCTCGCAACGCGCGTATCGCCGTTGCCTGGCCGCCGCGCAGGCCGAGACCCTCGGACTCCTCGACGCGGCGGGGATCCGCCCGGCCCAGCTCCTCGCCGTCCCGATGCACCGCTTCCCTGCCGTACTTCGGTTGCCCGACTTCCTGTTCCGCCGGGTCGCGAGCAAGGTGCTTGCCGTCGACCCACTCGCCCGTACGTCGATGTGGGAGGACCTCGAGGCCGGCCGGACGACCGAGATCGACTACCTGAACGGCGAGGTCGTCCGGCTGGCCGAGTCCCTCGGGCGTGCCGCGCCGGTCAACCAACGGCTGGTGGAGCTGATCCGCGCCGCCGAGACCGACCGCCGCTCGTGGTCCGGTCCTGACCTCCTTCATGAGTTGTCTTGAAATATGAGATGATATCTCTCGTATCATGAACGGGGCAGCGGGTCATGCGAGTACGGCGGCGGCCGTCGTACACGGGGATCTTCTAGAGCTGGAGCTGGGCGGCGGGCGGTAGCCGCGTCGGGTCGGCGATCGGCCAGTCGACGGGTGGTTCGGGGAGCTCGTCCAGTTGCAGGAGGCACCAGGGCGAGAGATCCGGGAGCTCGCGTACTTCGTGCCACTCCGCCCACCGGTAGTCCGCGACCTCGGTCGGGTTCGGCGTCGGGTCACCGGTCCACCACGCTCGGTACACCGGGCAGATCTCGTTCTCGACCATGCCGGTCGGCATCTCGGCGCGGTACCGGAACTCGGGCAGCACCAGATCCACCGTGTCCGCCACGATCCCCAGTTCGTCCGCGAGCCGGCGCCGTACCGCGTGCTCGAGCGACTCGCCCGGAAGTGGGTGCCCGCAGCAACTATTGGTCCAGACACCCGGCCAGGTGGGCTTGTCGAGCGCCCGCCGGGTCAGCAGCACCCGCCCGGCCGCGTCGACCACGTAGCTGGAGAACGCGAGATGCAGCGGCGTCGCCGCGTGGTGGACCGCCGCCTTCGCCTCGGTCCCGACCGCACGCCCGTCCTCGTCCACCAGCACAACCCGCTCGTCGATCACGTCTTGAGCCTAATCGGATTCCGGTAGGTCGCCGGCAGCTGTTAGCCTCAGGGTGTGACCAAGCACTGCGTGATCTATCGACCGGCTCTGGGAGGAGTCGGCACACCGTAGTCGCTGCACCCAGAGCCTCCGAGGCAGGAACCGTCCGGTTCCTGCCTCTTTCCGTTTGTTTCGGTCTGCCGGAGGCACTGGTACACGGGTGCCTCGTCCCGAGAGGAACCTCATGAACGCTGTCATCGACCGGTTACGCCGTACCACCGAGCTCATCGTCGGCGAGGACGACCTGCGCGAACGCCTGGAGTCCGGGCAGCCGCTGCGGATCAAGTACGGCGTCGACTGCACCGCGCCCGACCTCCATCTCGGGCACGCGGTCAACCTGTGGATGATGCGCCAGCTGCAGGACCTCGGGCACCGGGTCGTGTTCCTGCTCGGCGACCTCACCACCCGCGTCGGCGACCCGACCGGGCGCTCCGAGACCCGCCCGGTTCTCACCCCAGCGCAGATCGACGCGAACGCCGCATCGTTCCTCGAGCAGGTGTCGCTGGTACTGCGGACCGACCCCGAGGTCTTCGAAGTACGACGGAATTCCGAGTGGTACGACGCGATGCCGGTGGCGGAGCTGTTGAGCCTGTTCGCCCAGGTCACGCAGGCGCAGCTGATGAGCCGGGACATGTTCCGCGAGCGGGTCGCGGCCGGGCGCGAGATCGCCGTACACGAGCTGGTGTACCCGGTGCTGCAGGGATACGACAGCTTCGCGATGCAGAGCGATTTGACGATCGTGGGGTCGGACCAGCTGTTCAACGAGCAGCTCGGACGGCACTTCCAGCAGCGGCTGGGCGCACCGCCGCAGGTGGTGATCACGACGACGATCACGCCCGGAATCGATGGTCGGGCCAAGCAGTCGAAGTCGCTCAACAACTACATCGGATTGACAGACAGTCCGCGGGACAAGTTCGGGAAACTGATGAGCATTCCGGACTCGCTCGTCGAGGCGTACGCGCGGGTCTACACCGAGCTCCCCCTCGACACGGTCGCCGCGCTCGCGGATGCAACCGGCCCGGCAGCGCGCGACGCCAAGCTCCGGTTGGCGGCCGCGGTCGTAACTCGGTACCACGGCGCCGGCGTCGCCAAGTCTGAGCTGGACGCCTTCCGTCACACGTTTTCCGAGCGTTCCGAACCGGACGAGATGCCCGAGGTCGTCGTCGGCGCTGAGGTCGCGACTGCCTTCGATCTGCTACGTGCCGTCCGTCCGAACGACAGCAAGTCCGCGCTGCGCCGTCTGCTGCAGCAGGGCGCGGTGACGATCAACGGCGTACGGATGGACGACCCGACCGCTGCGATCGAGCTCGACGCCGGTGTGTTGCTGAAGTCAGGCGCTCGCACTTGGCACCGGATCACGCGAAAGTAGGCGTGGTGGAATTCAAGACGGTGGAGGCGGTGGTCAGCGTCGGCGACCGGTACATCGGGCAGGCGCCGGCCTTCGCCGTCGAGCCGGGATGGTGGGCCGAGGTCGAGGCGATCACCCGTCACCTCGACGAGCTGCTCGGGGTTAGGACAGTCGTACTCCGACTCGTCCACGCCGACGAGGCCGTGATCGGTCGCGGCGGACGGGTCGTGTACCACGTCCAGGACGACCCCACCACCTGCCTCCAGGCAGCCCTCCGCACGCTGACCGGGTAACTGGGCACCCTCCCCAGGGACTGGGCACAAGCAATTGCCTGTTCCCAGTCACCGGGGCCTATTCCGACACCTACGAGACGCCAGCCGGGCTAGTCAGCGCGTCCGGGATCGCCGGGCCGGACATTGCGCCGTGATGTACGGGCAAAAGTGCATCGCTATTCGTGCCCGGCTTTCTGTGACAGGGTTATGCCGGTGACGATCCTGATTACGGGCGCGAGCGGAAACGCCGGCGGCGCCGTGGTGCAATCGCTCGCGGAGCAGGGGATCCCGGGGCGGGCGCTGATCCGCTCGGCGCGTGAGCTTCCCGCTGGTATCGAGCCGGTGTACGGCGACCTCAATCGGCCGGAAACGTTCGTGGACGCGTTACCCGGGGTGACCGGGATTTTCCTGTTGAGCGGTTACGACCGGCTCGAGGAATTGCTCGCGAACGCGGTGCGGGCCGGGGTGCGGAAAGTCGTCGTACTGTCCAGCAGTTCGCTCGACGGCGAGCTGACGAACGCGGTCGCCGCGTACCACCACGCCACCGAGGAAGCGGTCCGGGCGTCCGGGCTGGAGTGGACGTTCCTGCGGCCGAACTCGTTCATGTCGAACACCCTGCGCTGGCGCGACCAGTTGTCGGCGGGCGACGAGGTGCGGGTGCAGTTCCCCGACGTACCGGTGTCGACGATCCATCCTCGCGACATCGCCGACGTCGCGGTCCGCGCACTCCAGGGCTCCCACGACAACGAGGTACTGCGCCTCACCGGGCCGGTCGCCCTCACCCCGGTAGAACAGGTAGCAATCCTCGCCGAGGCCCTGCACCGCCCGCTGACGGCGTACCCGATGACCCGCGCCGAAACCCACGAGGCCCTCCACGCCTCGATGCCGGCGCCCTACGCCGAAGCCATCGAGTCCTTCTTCGCCGACCACACCATCGACGAAACCACCGTCACCAACACCGTCCCCGAGGTCACCGGCCACCCCGCCCAAACCCTCCAAACCTGGACCCACCAAAACGCCAACCTCTTCACCTGACCGAACTGCGACCCGTGCAACAGGTACTGGTGGGCTAGCACCCGATATTCCCTGTCCCCAGCCCCCAGAAGGTGTCACCTCCCCCGACAGCCGGCTGGCCGTACCCGCCTGCAAGCGCGGTCCGTTGCGGCGCGGCTGCGTGCGGTGGTTAGTTGGCCAGCGCGTTCAGGTACTCCGTGGTTGTGCAGGTTGTGCCGAGGCGGGGGAAGACGTAGGTGAGGGCGAAGTTGTGGGCGTGGTCGTCCAGGCCGGTCATGGCGTCGGTGAGGAAGAAGGTTTCGTAGCCGAGGTCGGAGGCGGCGCGGCCGGTGGATTCGACGCCGAAGTTGGTGGCGATGCCGGCGAGTACGACGTTCGCGATGCCGCGGGACTGGAGCTCGGCGTCGAGGGCAGTGCGGCCGAACGCGCCGACCGTCTGCTTGACGATCTCCAGGTCACCGGGCTGCGGCGCGACCTCGGGCGCGAACCCGCTGCCCTCCGGCTGCACCTCCACCCCGGGCCGATCGACGCGGACGTTCACCACCAGCCCGCCGGCGGACCGTGTCGCCGCGGCCAACTCCACCGACCGCTCGAGCACGACCGATCCAGTAAGCGGTGCGGTCTCCAGCGCGATGATCCGCGGCATCAGGTCGATCAGGACGAGCGCGGTACGACGGGACTCCAAAGGGTTCACGGGGTGAGCCTAAGATCCAGCAGATCCACCCCGACGAGGTAGCCGGTTGCTGCCCCGTTCTTGCCGGTAACGGTCACCATGAACTGGTGATCGCCCGCCGCCAACTGGACGGTGCCGAGCGCAACTGTCTGTGTACCGACGCCAGACGCCTGGTAGCCGTCGAAGCTGACCGCAGCGTTCCCGTCGATCTGTACGTCGACGACCCCGTAGTCAGCCGCCCGAGTCAGCACCGTCGACAACTGGTACGAACCGGTCGTCGGAACGTTGAACCCGAGCACCGTCTTGTCACCGACCTTCGCCCCGTGGATCCAAGCCTGCGCACCACCCGACCAACTAACCCCACAACAGTTCCCCTGCGGATCAACCGCGACGGTCGACGACACCGGCGGCAGCATCGACTCCCCCTCAACCCGCAACGTGCTCCCACTCGTGCCCTGCACAGCACTCGACTTCGGACCGGTATGACCCGCGAGATCGACCGCCGCGATCCGGTACGTCCACGTCTCGTGCAGCCCGAGGCCACGGTGCAAGAACCCCGGCAGCGGCGACGTACCGAGCAACTTCTCAGCTCCACCCTGGGGAGCGCCATACACGTTGTACTGCGCGACCCCACTGTCATCGCCGACGTCGTTCCACGTCACGTTGATCGCGTTGTCGGAGCGACCCGTTGCAGTCACACCGCCGACCACGCCGGGCGCCCGGCTGTCGCTGTACGGCGCCGTCAGCGACTGGACGACGTACGACGATGCGGTCCACGCCGGCCCCGTCGGGCGGAGCTCGATGTCGAGGCGGCTCTTGCCGGACGTGATTGCTGCAGGCAACTGGTAGTTGTCGTCGAGCCAGCGTTGATGAGTGTTGCCGAGCGGCTGCAGCCACGTGCCCGCATCCTTGCCGTTGACAACCACCTGCGCCGATTGCCCGCCGGCGTCCTGGTCGCTCGTCCGGCGAAGCGTGACGCCACGGTTCGCCGGGTCGGTCTTCACGCTGAAGCGGATCGACTGCGTGCTGGAGCGGACCTGGTCGGTGAGGATGATGTCGTCGTGATCGCCTTCGTACACCGAGCTGAGATCCGCCTGCGTTCCGTTGTCGACGTACCCGTGCTGCTCGCGACTGCCCGCCGACCCGGTGTCGACGCGGTCGGTCTCCCGCGCACCGAAGTTTGACGTGGTGTAAAGGAAGGCTGTCGAGCCGTAGATCGCCGGGTGGTCGTCCTGCTGGCCGTGCTCGATCCCAAAGTCGAGCTGGTTCTCGAACGCGACCGAGTCGGTGATGTGCAGTCGCCACGCGCCGTCGCACTCGTTGGTGCAGAAACCGGCCCGGACCTCGTGCGCGGAGTTGCCGTGGAACGGGGTCGAGTACGTGCCCGCGTTGAAGTACCAGCCGGACTCGTAGTAGTCCTCGGTGCCGGTGCCGTGGATGGCCGGCGTCCGCTCGCCGTCGACGTACACCCGCTCGTCACCCTCCAGGTACCCGCGAGTGTTGCCGTCGGCAAGCAGTCCTTCCATGGTCTGCGAGACGCCGACGAACTTGCCTCGGCCGGCCACATCGGCGAACGTCCAGTCACTCCCCTGGGTCGTCTCGCCACGCGTCGAGATCGCGGTGAAGTAGCCAATCTTCCCAGCCGCCAGGTCGGCCGCCTTACGACCGTCGCGAGCCGACGTCACCTCGGCCTGCCCCTTCAGCGGGTACGTCGTCTTGTTGACGAGCGTGACCGTGGCGCGCGCGGCGTACGGCATCGGCCACCAGGAGGAGTACCAGCCGTCGGGGTCCATGGCGAAGAAGAGCGAGTGGACCGGGTTCTCGCCGAGACCGGAGCCGAAGAACTCGCCGAGCGGGGCATCGACCCGCTTCTGGCCGTCGATCGTCACCTGCACCCGCACACCCGCCAGGAGTGTGTCGGACGGCTTCACGCGGGCGGCATCCTCGTCCGTCGCGGCGTACGTCATGGCGTGCTCGCCGCTCCAGTTCTGCTTGGTGATCGCGTACCCGTGGGCCTGCTCGTCGGCGACGTGATTCGGGCCGACATCGAGCGTGTCGGTGCGCCCGGCCGTGGAATCGACCCAGTACGCGAACTCGTTGAAGTCCAGGTCGGACGAGACGAACTCGTTCGTGATCGTGATCTGCGACTTGCCCGCGGTCAGCGCGGCCGGGAGGTCGACGGACTGGTCGTGCCACTGCGCGCCCTGTGCCTTGAGCGGCGCCCACTCGCCCGCGGGCGCGCCGTCGACGAGGATCTTCGCGCGCTGGTTTCCGATCCGCAGATCCATCCGGCGCGTCAGCTTCACGCCCGTGTTGGCCGGGTCGATCTTCAACGTGAACGTGCTTCCACCGAGGAACGCGCGCCCGTCGTCGGCGAAGCTCTTCAGGTCGAGGCCGACGAGGTCAGGCAGCTTCAGCCGCAGCGCACTAAGTTCACCGGCGCCACGGGTATCGACCATCGTCACCTGCTTGCCGGGGGCAACGTTCAGCGGAGTGCTCGTGGTCCGCGCGTCAGGCCACGCGGGCTTGGGATCCTTCGTGCCGGCCGCGTTGAGCAGGGCAAGCACGTCCTCGGCCTTGTCGCTCGGGTCGAACGTCTGTACGCCGTTCGCGTCCGGGAACTGGCGGTAGTCGACGTGGTAGAAGTACGGATTCGTCTGCGTGGTGATCCGCATCGAGGAGCGGTACGGCATCGGGACGCGGATGTAGACGCCACCGCTGGTCTGTACGCCGTTCGCGACCAACGGATAGCTGAACGGCGCACCGAGCTTGCCGTCGACGATGTCCTGCAACGAACCGTGCAGCACCTGCTTGCCGTCCAGTTCGACGGTGATCGTGCCGGTCTTCGTGACGTTGCCTTCGTCGCGCGTGAACCAGATCGAGGCGACCTCACCAGGGCCGCTGTCCTCGGCGATCACACAGCCCGCGTCCGTCGTACGCAAGCAGGAGTAGGTACCTTCGAAGCCGTCGTTGTTCGTGCCGTCGCGGCCGAAACTGGAGAACTGTTTGGTGCGGACAGCGGTCTGCAACTCGGGCAGGCGGTCGAGGTTCCGGTACACCTCCCAGCCGACCGGTCCGTTGCTCCCGGACGTGCCGGCCGAGGCCGGCACCGCACCGGTCAGCAGCAAGGCCGAAGTGACGAGGAGAACGACAGCACGACGGAGCATGGGCGGTTTCCTTCGTGATGGGAAATCGATTTCTGAGATGTTTACCACCGATGTTTGTGGTTGAGAAGGGCTCAGGCAGACTGGACCCCGCACACAACTCGAGACTGCGGGAGATTTCGATGAGTTCTGCCAAAGCCCAGATCGGCGTGACCGGCCTCGCGGTGATGGGACGTAACCTGGCCCGGAACCTCGCGCGCAACGGGTTCCGCGTCGCCCTCCACAACCGCTCCCAGGCCCGCACCGACGCGCTGGTCGCGGAGTTCGGCTCCGAGGGCGAGTTCATCCCCTCCACCGACCTCGCGAGCTTCGTCGAGTCGCTGGAGCAGCCGCGCAAGGTGATCATCATGGTCAAGGCCGGCGCACCGACCGACGCGGTTATCGACGAACTGGTGCCGCTGCTCGCCGAGGGCGACATCGTCGTCGACGCCGGTAACGCGCACTTCCTCGACACGCGGCGCCGGGAGAGCGCGCTGAAGGAGAAGGGCCTGCACTTCGTCGGCAGCGGCGTCTCCGGCGGCGAGGAGGGCGCGCTGAACGGCCCGAGCATCATGCCGGGCGGCTCCCCGGAGTCGTACGCGGCGCTGGAGCCGATGCTGACCAAGATCTCCGCGCACGTGAACGGCGAGCCGTGCTGCGTGCACGTCGGTCCGGACGGCGCCGGCCATTTCGTGAAGATGCTGCACAACGGCATCGAGTACGCCGACATGCAGCTGATCGCGGAGGCCTACGACCTGCTCCGGCAGGTGCTCGGCCTGTCCCCGGCGGAGCTCGCGGACGTGTTCCGGGAGTGGAACACCGGCGACCTCGAGTCGTTCCTGATCGAGATCACCGCCGAGGTCCTCAGCCAGACCGATCCCACCACGGGCGGCGCCTTCGTGGACATCGTCCTCGACCAGGCGGAACAGAAGGGCACCGGCCGCTGGACCGTGCAGTCCGCGCTCGACCTGGGCATCCCGGTGAGCGGCATGGCCGAGGCGGTGTTCGCACGGTCGCTGTCGGGTGACGTCGTACGGCGGGAAGCCGCGGCCGGCGTACTGCCCGGGCCCGGGGACGTGAAGGCGGAGGTCGACCGGGACGCGTTCATCGACGACGTACGGCACGCGCTGTACTCGTCGAAGATCGTGGCCTACGCCCAGGGCTTCGACGCGATCCGCGCGGCCAGCGACGAGTACGACTGGAACATCGACCTCGGCGCGATGGCGAAGATCTGGCGGGGCGGCTGCATCATCCGGGCGCGGTTCCTGGACCGCGTCACGGAGGCCTACGACCGGAACCCGTCGCTGCCCTCGCTGCTCGTGGACGACTACTTCAAGGAAGCAGTTGCCAGCGGGCAGGAGGCCTGGCGACGGGTTGTCGCGACGGCGGCGACGATCGGCGTACCGGCACCCGGTTTCTCGGCCGCGCTCTCGTACTACGACGGTCTGCGCGCCGAGCGGCTACCCGCTGCGCTCATCCAGGGGCTGCGCGACCTGTTCGGAGCGCACACCTACAAGCGCGTCGACCGCGAGGGCAGCTATCACCTGGAGTGGTCCGGCGACCGCTCCGAGACGACCGCGTAGACAGCAAGCGCAGCAACACAGAGGAAGCCTGCCGCTCCGACGCCGGCCACGTTGAACCCGTGGACGACGTCGGAGTGCGCGGCCACTGTTCCGGCGACTGTGCTGAGCAGCGCCGTACCCAGTGATGCGCCGACCTGCTGGGACGTCATGACCATGGCGCCGGCCACTGCACTGTCGGAGCCGGCGCCGAGGGTGGCAGTGCTGTTGGCGGTGACTAGGACCCAGCCGGTGCCTAGACCGACCAGCAGGAACACAGGCATGACCTGCAGCCAGTAGTTGGAGTCAGCGCGCAGGAGGCCGAGCAGTGCGAGACCTGCTGCGATGGTGAGGAGTCCTGGGCAGATGAGTGCGCGGACGCTCACCTTGGCCAGCAGGCGGCTCACTGCACGTACACCGACCATCAGTCCGACTGTCAGCGGCAGGAAGCTCAGACCTGCCCGGATCGGCGAGTAGTGGCGGACGGTCTGCAGGTAGAAGGTCAGGAAGAACAGCGCGGCGAACATGCCGATCGCCAGGCTGAAGACGGCCAGGTACGAGCCACCTCGCTTCCGGTCTCTGAGAATCCTCAGCGGCAAGAGCGGAGAGGCCACGCGCGCTTGGACAGCCAGGAACGCGCCTAGGAGTGCCACACCGGCAGCCAAGGGCGCGTACGTCGCGGGCGCGCCCCACCCATCCGACTCTGCTCGGGCGAATCCGAACACCACTGCCATCAACCCAGTGGTGGCCAGCAGCGCACCCAGTACGTCGACTCGCACGCCTGGAGTGCGCTGGACCGGAGGTACGGCGTACAGGACACCTGCCGCGGCCAGTGCAGCGATGGGGAGGTTGACGTACATGGACCAGCGCCAGTCCAGGTACTCCGTCAGCACGCCGCCGGCCAGGACGCCCAGTCCAGACGCACTGCCCATGACGGCGCCGTAGATCCCGAACGCCTTTCCACGCTCCGCTGGTGCCGGGAACGAGGCTGCGAGCGTTGCCAGCACCGCTGGGGTCAGCAACGCGCCGAAGACGCCCTGCAATGCACGTCCGGTCAGCAGCATCGCGCCAGTGGTCGCTGCCCCGCCCAGCGCGGAGGCCAGTGCGAATCCGGTCAGCCCGATCAGGAGCGCTCGCCGACGCCCGATCAGGTCGCTCATCCGTCCACCGAGCAGCAGGAGTCCGCCGTACCCCAATGCGAACAGGGTGATCACCCACTGCCGCGACGGATCCGACAGTCCCAGGTCCTGCTGCATCGACGGCAACGCGATGTTCACGATCGTCAGATCGATCCCCACCATCAACTGCGCCGTCGCCACCGCCCCCAACGCCCACCACCGCCGCTCCACGACCTGCGGAAGTGCGATCTGTTCTTCGAGTTCGCTCATCGTCATCCTTAAGTGAACAGCTGTAGTGCTACGACTGTAAGGCAACGTGCGTTGCAATACAATCGGATCCATGGACGCAGGGACGACGCGGAGCCGGAACCGGCGCGGGCAGGGCGAGCTGCTCCGGCGCGAGATCATCGACGCCGCACTGCGGATGCTGAACGAGCTCGGCGACGACGAGGCGCTCTCGCTGCGCGCGGTCGCCCGCGAGGTCGGGATCGCGGCGACCTCGGTGTACATCCACTTCACCGACCGCGACGAGCTCGTGTTCGCGGCGCTCGAGCAGAGCACTGTCGATCTCCTGCGCGACCTCGAGCAGGCCGAAGCGAGCGGCGGCGACGATCCGGTACGTCGGCTACGCGCGCGACTCCTGTTCCTCGGCAGCTGGACGCGTGAGTACGCCGGCCTCTACAAGGTGCTGCACGAGAGCACGCTGAACCGGCGGATGCATCTGGTCTTCAAGGAGGAACTGTCGATCCGGGCGACCGCCGCCGTCCAGGCCTGCATGGACGCGGGGCTCGCGCCGGCGGACGACGCGGCGGCCGTGGCGCTCGACCTGCGCTCGGCGGTGCACGGCGCGGTCTCGATCCGCATCAACGAGCCGGAGGCCGATCTGCCGCCCTTGCAGGACCAGGTCGACCGGTTTCTGCACAGGCTGGTTGGCGTGCCTATCGAACATGTGTTCTAATAGTCGTCCAGCGCCAGTTCCGAAGGAGATCGCCGCAACGATGACTGTAGACACTCTGGCAGTTGAGACGCCGTCCGACCTCACCGACACTCCCGACCCGGTCAACCGGTCGACGGCCGCCGCCGAATCCACCTCTACCCCAGCACCGTCCGACGCAGCGCCGGCCGAGTCCGGCGAGGCTGTGAAGCCGAAGAAGGCGCCGGCCAAGAAGGCTGCGACCAAGAAGACCAAGACCATCGAGCTGACGCTGACCGTCACCGGGACGGCGGACGGCGAGTGGCGCGCCGAGCTGAAGCAGGGCACGACGTACCTGGCTCGCGACCTGGCCGTCGCCGCGGCCGCGGTGTCGCGCGCGGCCAAGGAGCTGCACGAGGACCTCTCGACCCCGATCGACGAGGTCATCGAGGAGGCCCGCTCCCAGCAGGCCGCCAAGGTCGCCGCCCTCGAAGCCGAACTGGATGCCGCCCGCAAAGCCCTCGCCGACCTCGACTGAGCCGCCGCCGAGGCCCCGACCGAGCTTCGACTGAGTCCGGCTGGGCCTCGACTGAGCTCCGCCTGATCCCGACGACAGGCTCCCCCTGGTCGGTCACCTTCCCTGATCAACCACGGGCAGGAAATGCAGAACCCGTCCGCAACCGTGTGAGGTGGTTGCGGGCGGGTTCTGAGATTTACTGGAGCTGTCCTCGCCTCACCTGCTCCAGACGCGCCGCGAGCCCGGTCCTCCAGTTGCTCGCCGAGCAAACCTGCGACCCACCAACCCCGTTGCCCACCGCAACAACCTGACGGGCGCCTCCTGGAGTGGTGGACAGAACCTGGGGCGACGCAACGGACTGGCGGCGCACGGGCGAGAACCGGGGGTGCGCCCGCGTGGTGGGTGCGTTGAACAGGTTATTTGCTGTCCGGCGACACCAGTTCCTATGCACCGGGGCCCGGGAACGGGGCATGAACGGGATGTGACTTACGCGGCACGCCGGGGTGGTGGGCGGGGGCGGGGAGTTGGCCTTACCGTGGGTGACCTGGGCCGGTCGGTGGGGCCTTTGATCTGGTCGAGGGGTTTGGCCGCTCCG
Source organism: Kribbella sp. NPDC055110 (assembly GCF_053607525.1). NCBI lineage: Bacteria > Bacillati > Actinomycetota > Actinomycetes > Propionibacteriales > Kribbellaceae > Kribbella > Kribbella sp. NPDC055110. The sequence continues at coordinate 60,017 of NZ_JBSGTS010000029.1, read as the reverse complement.
GGGTGAGAAGGGGTCAGATGAGCACTTTCGAGGACTTGGGTTCGCTGCTGCTGGTGCGCGGCGCCGACGAGATCGACCATGCGGGCGGAAGCCTGTACGTCCACCTGCATCGCGTGGCCAAGCGGCTCAGCTCCCTCGGTGCGTCCGACACCCTGGTGCTGGCCGGGCTCGCCCACGCCGCGTACGGGACCGACGGCTTCCCGACGCACCTCTTCGACTGGCAGACCGAGCGCCCGGTCCTGGAGTCGGTGATCGGCACCGAGGCCGAGCTGATCGTCTACCGGTACGGCGCCTGCGACCGGGAGACCACCTGGCGCGACCTCGCCGAGCACCGCACCGTGGCGGACCGCTTCACCGGCACGTCGGAGGAGCTCGGCGCCGACGACCTCCGCGACTTCGTCGACCTGACGATCGTCAACGAGCTCGACGTCCTCGACCACGACGCCAAACGTGCGCTCAAGCTGGGCCCGTTCCTCGCCGAACAGATCCCGCGCTGGCAGTCCCTCGCCTCCCCGGCGGTCCTCACCGAGTCCCAGCGCATCCTGCAGCTGTAAACAGGGGCCTGTAAGACTGGGGCCTGTGAAACGGTTCCTGTGGCGGGGGTTCTTCGGACTTCTCGGGCTCTGGCTGATCGTCACCGCGGCATCACTCAGCTACAACCTCGTCACCAACGGGACCGCAGCACCACCACCAGGCCTCAAGTACGTGCGGGCCGGCGACATCAACACGCGCTACGACACCTGGGGTACGTCGGGAACACCCGTCGTACTCGTCCACGGTGCAGCGGAGTCCGTCGACACGTGGTCGCGGCTGGTACCGCTGCTCGCCACCAACCATCGCGTGTACGCGTACGACATCACCGGCTACGGGTACTCCGAGCGCAAGGCGCCGTACACGATCGAGCGTCTCGCGGCGCAGCTGCTCGGGTTCCTGGACGCGATGCACCTCGGCGGGCCGGGTGAGCCGCGGCCGATCCTGGTCGGGCACTCGCTCGGCGCCGGGATCGCGGCCGAGGCGACGCTGGAGGCGCCGGACCGGATCGGCGGGATCATGTTCCTCGACGGTGACGGGCTGCCGTTGCCGGGCGGGCAAGCCGGGCCGCCGCGGTGGCTGATCGTCCCGCCGTACCGGACGTCGCTGTTTCGGCTGGTGCTCGACCAGGGCTGGCTGCTGAAGAAGATCTACAACAGCGTCTGCTCCCCGGACTGCCCGGACATGGTTGTCGACGACTGGACCCGCCCGTTCCGGCAGCAAGGCGCCGAGAAGGCGGTCTGGCAGATGACCGCGCACGGCATCCCCGCGGTCGCGCCCGAGCGGCTGGCGAAGCTGAGCGCTCTGAAGCTCCCGAAAGCGGTCGTTTTCGGCGTCGACGACACGAACGGCGGCAACCCGACCGCGACCGCGACCCGCATCGGAGCCCCCGCGCCGACGCTGATCCCGAACGCAAACCACCTCACCCCGATCTCCAGCCCGGCCGAGGTGGCGGCCGCGATCAACGCACTTCGCTGATCGCAGATTTCTGGAAATCCGGCGGTTGCCGACGGATGATCGGGATATGGCCCGTTACGAAGTGGTTGCGCGCGCGAAGCCCGATCGTCGACTGTCCAACGCCGACTACATCGACCTCGCCCTGAACTCGTGGTCCTTGGACAAGGGCCTGCGGTTCCAGCGGATCGAGGACCTGCCGGACGGGTCGATCGCGGTCGTCCTGCAGCAGAAGATGTCGTCGCGTAAGCACGACACCGCCTGCGCGATGGCGAACCGGAGCCTCGCCCAGCTCGGGATCCCGGCCAGTCAGGTCCAGCAGATCGACCTGCACCGGATGACCCGCAAGGGCGGTCGTGCGCTGGTCCGCTCCTGGGTCGGCCCGAACAACCCGCCCGGGCCTGGCACCGCGGGCGACCGCGAGCCGCGGCGTCCGAAGCCGGCGCCGCCGCATCTGCAGGCCTACCTCAAGGAGTGAACACCTCGAACCGCGTGCCGTACTTCGTGCCCAGCTGAGTACCGGCCGGGCGGGACGTGCCTTCGAGGAACTCCTCCGGATCGAAGTTCGGCCAGTTCAGCCCGTCGATGTAGGCCTTGTGCGCCTTCAGCGACTGCACTCCGATGTCGAACGTGCCGGTGGTGTCGACTCCGTGCCGCGCGTCGGGTGAGCCGGCCGCCCACACTTGCCGTACGCCGTCCCACTTGTCGCCGGCGTCGGTGAAGATCCACCGGTTCGCGGCGTCCCGGACCGCGTCGAGCGTGGCGCGGCCGGTGCTGATGTGGTCGGCCTGGTTGAGCAGGGCGTCGCCGTCCCAGGTGTCGCGGAAGTTGTTCGTGATGACGATCTCCGGCTGGTGCCGGCGGATCGCGGCGGTGATCACGCGGCGGAGCGCGACGCCGTACTCGATGGTGCCGTCGGGCTGGCCGAGGAACTCGACCGCGGAGACGCCGACGATCCGGGACGACTCGATCTGTTCGGCCTCGCGCAGCGAGGCGCACTCGGCCGGGTCGACGCCGTCGATCCCCGCCTCGCCGGAGGTCAGCAGGCAGTAGACGATCTGCTTGCCCTGTGCGGTCCAGCGCGCGATCGCGGCCGCCGTACCGAACTCGAGGTCGTCCGGATGCGCGACGACAGCCAGCGCCTTCTGCCAGTCCTCGACGACAGGCTCGAGAGTACTCATGCCCGCAGGCTAATCCCCGAAGACCTGACGGGTGTAGGCATTATCGAACGTGCGTTGCGGGTCGAGCCGGTCGCGGACCGCGAGGAAGTCGTCGAAGCGCGGGTAGCGGCCGCGCAGGTCGTCCGCGGTGAGGGTGTGCAGCTTGCCCCAGTGCGGCCGGCCATCGTAGTCGGCGACGATGTTCTCGAAGGCCCGGAAGTACGGGTCGTGCGCCAGCCGGTGGTACTGGTGGATGGCGACGTACGCCGTCTCGCGCCCGGATGCCGTGGACAGCCAGATGTCGTCTGGCGCGGCCACCCGGACCTCGATCGGGAACGGGATCCGTGACCCCGACGCGTCGATCCACTCGCGCAACCGGCGGATCACGTCGACGACATGCTCGCGCGGTACGGCGTACTCCGACTCGCGGAAGATCACGTTGCGCTCGGAACAGAACACCTTGTACGACGCGTCGACGTACTCCCGGGCCGACAGCGCGCGCGAGGCGAGCTGGTTGATCCGCGGCACCACACCGGGCCGCCGCATCGCGAGCCGATTCGTCAGCTCGAAGACCTTGTTGGACAGCAACTCGTCGTCGATCCAGCCGCGGACCCGGCCGACCGGCGAGGCGCCGACGCCCGGGCCGACCCGGTTGTTCCGCTTGGTCAGCGCGATGTCGGTGTGCGGGAACCAGTAGAACTCGAAGTGGTCGTTGCCGTCGGCAAGTTCGTCGAAACCGTCCAGGACCTCGGCGAGCGGCAGCGGCATCTCCTGCGCACGCAGCAGGAACGCCGGAACGCACTGCAAGGTCAGCGAGCTGATCACCCCGAGCGCACCGACCGAGACCCGGGCCGCGGCGAACACGTCCGGGTTCTCCTCCGCCGAGCAGTGCAGCACCGAACCGTCCGCAGTGACCAGGTCGAGCGCGACGACCTGCGTGGCCAGGCCCCCGAGCCGCGCACCGGTCCCGTGCGTGCCGGTTGAGATCGCGCCGGCGACGGTTTGCTTGTCGATGTCGCCGAGGTTCGCCATCGCAAGGTCGAACGCCGCCAGGCCCGCGTTCAGCTTCCGCAGCCCGGTGCCCGCGCCGACCGTGACCCGGCCGGAGTCCTTGTCGGCGTTGACGATCGAGGACAGGCCGTCCAGCCGGATCATCACCTGCTGCGGCACCCCGCAACCGGTGAACGAGTGCCCGGACCCGACGGCCTTGAGCTTCTTGCCCTGCTCAGCCGCGGACTTGACCGCTGCCGCAAGCTCGTCGGCCGAGCCCGGACGCAGGGTCTCGATGCCGGTCGCCGACTCGGTGCCGGCCCAGTTCCGCCAGGTGCTCATCCGAAGTTCTTCCCTTCGCCGCGGTAGGTGAGGAGTTCCTTCACCTCATCCCTCGACCCATCCGAGCCGATCGCGTGCACGACGTCGAACCGCTCCAGCATCTCGCCGGCTTTCGCGTAGCGCATCCACACTCTGTCGCCAATATGTAGCCGATCGGCCGATTGTCCCTGGACCGGAGTCTGCACCTCGCCGGCGCCTTCGGTGCCCAGCAGCTTCAGTCCGGACGGCGCAGCGGGCAGCGGCAGCCGCGACTTCTTCGCCGGCCCCGACGCCACGTACCCACCGCCGAAGAGCGTGACGATCCGCGGCGCGGGCCGCCGTACGACGTCCAGCACGTAAGCCATCGCGTGCTCGGGCTGGAATACGTCGTACTTGTCGAACAGGGTCGGACCGTACAGACCGGAGCCGGCGGTGACCTCGGTGACGACCGGGTCCGCACTGCTGATCTCCAGGCTGCCAGTCCCGCCACTGTTGACGATCCGGAGCGGCGCGACCTGCTTTACCGCGTCGACGACCGCGCCGCGGCGATCGGCGAGCTCAGCGGCCGAACGGCGCTTCACCCAGCGAACGGCCGGCGACGTGTCGGGCAGCCCGGCGATCTGCGCCTCGTAGAACATCACGCCGGTGAGCTCGAACGCGTCGTCGGCGGCGACGGTACGGGCCAGCGCCGCGACCTCGGACGGGGTCCGCAGCGGCGAGCGCCGTACGCCGAGATGCTGGCCGAAGATGCGCAACGAGGCGTCGACGTCGAGGCAGATCTGGATCCGGGCGGTGCCGGTCGCGGCGGCCCTGACGTACCCGAGGTGCTCCGGCGAGTCGATCATCAGCGTGATCCGGGACGCCGCCTCGGGGTCCTCGGAGAGCTCGCGGAGCGCGGTCCGGTGGGTCGTCGGATAGCCGAGCAGGATGTCGTCGACACCGTTGCGGGCCAGCCAGAGCGCCTCGGGCAGCGCGTAGCTCATCACGCCGTGGAACCCGGGCCGCTCGAGCGCGGCCGTGATCAGCGCGCGACAGCGGACCGACTTGGAGGCGATCCGGATCGGCGTACCGGCGGCGCGCCGGACCAGATCGTCGGCGTTCCGCTGGAACGCGGCGAGGTCGATCACCGCGTACGGCGCGTCCAGCCGCGCGGTCAGGCGGGCATACCGGTCGAAGTCACCCATAACCGGAGTGTAGGACACGAAATACTGAAAGGTAATACAACTTTAGGATTCGTCGATCACGGCTTCCAAGCTCGGTACGACGGTGTGCGCCCAGTCGGACTGTTTGTCCGGTTGGGCGGAGGTGGTTGCCAGGAGGGCGACTGTGGAGCCGCGGACCACCGAGAGGTCTACGTACGACTCGGCTGCGGCGTATGCACGAACCGCGGCAGTAGCTGTGGTGGTGGCCCACAACTGTTCGACAGACAGGTCGCCACCCGATCCGCAAGCCTTCATCCGGTGGTTGTAGCCGCTGTAGTACGTCTGCGCCTGCGCGGACGTATCGAACCGGAGCAGGAGGGCGGTAGCGGGCTGCGCCTCGGCTGTGCGGTAGCTGCCGGTAAGGGCGTGCGCGGGAACTGGCAGCGAGCCGTTGACTGGCTGGCCGGCGCAGCCGGAGGGCAGTGCTTCGTAGGAGGCCTGGTGTGGGTCGCGGCGGCGGGTCCAGGTGTTGTTGCCGATGAAACCGGCCTCTGCGCCACCTGGGTCTGTGTAGGTCTTCCAGCCCGGGCCGAGCTTGTCAGGTGCCGGGAGGTTGGCTGCGGTGAGCGGACCGGCGTTGGCCGGAGGCGGTGCGGTCGCCTGCTCGGGCACCTCCGGCGGTACGGCCGCATCTGTCGGCTTGGTGGAGCTCAGCGTGTTGGTGGGCACCGGGACCGTCCCGCCGACCACGGTAGGTATCGGGGTCGGTGTAGGCGTCGGTGTGGGCTCTTGGGCGGCCGAGTTGGAACTGCAGCCGACAAGAACGGCTGCCAGGGCACTAGCAACCACTAGTGCTTTCACTTCGGCTCGAAGTGCTGGTAGTCGGGCTTCGCCCAGCCTGCGCCCCAGAAGTATCCCTGGCCGACCAGTGCCTTCGTCGGCACGCTGCTCGCGAAGAGCATGCCGGGACGCGCCGGCGTACGCGTGCGGTACGCCAGCCCGTTCGACGGGTACCAGACGCCGTTCGCGGCCAGGTACGGGTTCTCCACGGTGTTGATGTCGATCGCCCACCCGTACGAGTGCGGCGACAGCGAGTACGGGTCACCCGTGACCCGGCGGCAGTTGAACGCGGACGTGTTGTCGGCCGCCATCGACTTGATGTCGCTGCCGCCGAACACGTCCACCCGGCGCATCTGCCGAATCGGGAACTTCGACGCGAGCGTCGAGGTCCACACGGTGATCATCTTCGCCACCGCGGCGTCCCGCAGGATCAGCTCACCGCGGTGCACGCGGCCGTCGAAACCCCAGTAGCTCAGTTGCAGCAGCCGCAGCGACGACGGCTTCACGGGGCATCCGGCGCGATACGTGCTCGGCACCATCGCGGCGGAGACGGCGTACACCTTGGGGTTCAGCGCCGCCTTGACGACGATCTTCGCGAGGCCGGAGTACTCCATCGCGGGCTGCGCGACGTACCGCGTCACGACGCGGACGGTCCGCGTCGACGGCACGTCGTCGGGAACCCGCAGCCGGAAGTTGCCTCCTGCATCCATCGTGCCGATGTTCAGCAGTCGCCACACGCCGCTGCCGAGGTACTCCTGCAGCGCGAGCTCCTTGCCCGGCTCGGCCGGCACCATCCGGCCGGTGACCGAGACGCCGGTCAGCGTCGCGTACCAGGACGCCGGGGTGTTGATCAGGATCTTCCGGTCCTGGATCGGCACCGTGCGGTAGTCCGAGATCGCGAGCGCCGTCTCGGCCTTGACCCCGATCATCGTGCGGAACGCCCAGGTGCCCGTGGACGCCGACACGAAGCTGAACTTGTAGACGCCGCCCGTCGTGGTCCGGGTCGAGGCGCGCAGCACCCAGGCGCCGGGGACGCGCTGCCACAGCGTGATGTACGAGCCGGTGATCGGCTGGCTGATCTTGCCGGTGAAGACAGTCGGCTTGTCCTCCCAGGACGCGGCCGGCTGGTCCAGCGAGATCGACCAAGCCGCCGCCGGAGTCACTGCTGGCGTAGGCGTCGGTGTGGGAGTAGGCGTTGCGGTTGGCGTTTCAGTAGGAGTCACAGACGGTGTGACACTCGGCGAAGGGCTTTCGTCCGCATGAGCCACCCCGACCGACCCAAGACTCAGCAGAACCGCTACCGCCACCCCGACGACGCGTTTCATCCGCCTCCCCCTCCGCTGGACAACACCTGCCCCTATAAGAGGCAGTCACACAGGGGAGACGTCACACGAAGACGGGAAGTTCTTTCAGTCCTGCAGTCTCTTCACCGCGGCGTCGATGCGCTCGTCGGTCCCGGTGAGCGCGACGCGGACGTGCCGGTCACCCGCGGTCCCGTAGAACGCGCCAGGTGCGACGAGGATCCCCCGGTCCGCCAGCGCGCCGACAGAGCCGTACGCGTCGTACGACGGGTGCGACGCCCACAGGTACAGCCCGCCGTTGGACAGGGTGATCTCCCAGCCCGCATCGGTCAGCGCGTCCCGCAGTACCGCACGGCGACGCAGGTAGCGAGCGCGCTGCTCCTCGACATGCGCGTCGTCGGCGAACGCGGCAGCCATCGCGGCCTGGATCGGCGACGGCACCATCAGCCCGGCGTGCTTGCGTACGGCGAGCAGCTCGGCCACGACGGTCGGGTCACCGGCGACGAAGCCAGCGCGGTACCCGGCCAGGTTGGAGCGCTTGGACAGCGAGTGCACCGCCAGCAGGTTGTCGAAGCTGCCACCGGACACGTCCGGGTGCAGCACCGACACAGGCTTCTCGTCCCAGCCGAACTCGGTGTAGCACTCGTCGCTGACCAGCAGTACGTCGTTCGCTCGCGCCCACTCGACCGCACGCCGCAGATCGGCTGCCGGGGTGATCTCACCGGACGGGTTGCGCGGAGAGTTCAGGTACGCGACCCGGACCGGCCCGCCGTACGTCGTCGGGTCCGCGACGGGCACGCTGTGCGCACGGGCCAGCGCCGCACCGGCCTCGTACGTCGGGTACGCCAGGTCCGGGATGAGGACGGTGTCACCGGCCCCGATGCCGAGCAGCGTCGGCAGCATCATGATCAGCTCCTTGGTGCCGATCACGGGCAGTACGCCGCTCTGCGGGTCGACGCCGGTCACGTCCAGCCGCCGCGCCATCCAGTCCACAGCTGCCAGCCGCGCCGCCGACGTACCGATCGTCGTCGGGTACGCCGGGGCGTCCGCCGCGTCGGCCAGCGCCTGCTTCACCAGCGCGGGCACCGGGTCGACAGGACTACCCACCGACAGGTCAACGATCCCGTCGGGATGCTCAGTCGCCTTCTGCTTGTACGGGGCGAGCTTGTCCCACGGGAAGTCTGGCAACCGGCTGGAGGTCTCGAAGATCACCCGCCCATTCTCCCCTACACGCTCGGCAGCTGAGATCGGCTGTCCACATCACTACGATCAGCGTTGACAGGGGGCGGACAGGGGGTGACCGAATGACCTATGACGTGGCAGTGGTGGGGGCCGGCGCGATGGGGTCGGCTGCGGCGCGGGCACTGGCCGCGGCCGGGCGAGAGGTCGTCGTACTGGAGCAGTTCACGCTCGGGCACGAGCTGGGTGGCTCGCACGGGGCGACACGGTTGTTCCGGCCGGCTGCGGACGACGCCGAGGTTGCTGAGCTGACGGAGCGGGCGCGGCCGCTGTGGCGGGAGCTGGAGGCGGAGTCGGGCGAGACCCTGCTCGAGGAGACCGGTGGGATCGACCACGGGATGAGTGAGGCGGCAGTCGACGCCTTCCGGTCGTTGCACGGGGCAACCGGGGCGGTGCTGCCGGCGGCAGAGGCTGCGGAGCGGTGGCCCGGGTTCCGGTTCGAGACTCCGGTGCTGTACCAGCCGGGGTCAGGTCGGTTGTACGCCGACCGGACCGTTCACGCGCTACAGGTCGTGGCTGGCCGGTTGGGCGCCGAGTTCCGCGTGCAGTCACCAGTACGGGCCCTGCGGACTCATGACTGTTTGGTGGAGCTCGACGTACCAGGGGGCGCGGTGCGGGCACGGCACGTCGTACTGGCGACTGGACCGTGGACTCCGAAGCTGGTGGAGGGACTGGTGCCGTTGCCACCGTTCACCGTGACGCAGGAGCAGCCGCGGTTCTTCGCACCGCTCTCAGACGAGCTGGAGTGGCCGAGCTTCGTACACCACGGCCCGACCAGCTACGGCCTGTTCGAGCCGGGCTCCGGGGTCAAGGTCGGAATGCACGCGACCGGGCCGGAGGTGGACCCCGACCAGCGCGACTTCCTGCCGGAACCGGAGCGGGACCTGGCCCTGCTGCAGTACGTCGAGCAGTGGTACCCGGGGCTGGATCCCCACCGGTCCACGGCGATCAGCTGTCTCTACGACAACACCCCGACGTCCGACTTCGTGATCGACCGCGCCGGACCGATCACGGTCGCCGCCGGGTTCTCCGGCCAGGGGTTCAAGTTCGTGCCGCTCGTGGGCGCGTTCGTCCGCGATCTGGTCACTGGCGACGCCCAGAATCCAGCTCAGACGCCGGCGCGCTTCAGATTTCAGGGGTTTCAGAGGTAGAGGCCGGTCTGGCCGTCCTCCAGGCGGCCCGCGGCCACCGCGTGCAGGTCGCGCTCGCGCAGCAGGATGTAGTCGTCGCCGCGCACCTCCACCTCGGCCCGGTCCTCCGGGTCGAACAGCACCCGGTCGTCGACCTCGACCGTCCGCACGTTCGCGCCGATCGCGACCACCTTCGCCCAGGAGAGGCGGCGGCCCATCTGCGCGGTGGCGGGGATCAGGATGCCCGCCGACGACTTCCGCTCGCCCTCCTGCTCGAGGGAGACCAGGACGCGGTCGTGCAGCATCCGGATCGGGAGCTTGTCGTCGGACAGCCGTTTGCGTGAAGTCACCGGCGACCCACCAGGCGGCGGATCACGAGGAGTACGCCGACCACGCCGACGACCGCACCGGCGACCGCGACGATCTTCTGGGTCCGCAGCTGACCCTGCTCGTCGAAGACCTGCGACTTGGCCTGCTCGACCTGCCGCAGGGCGACGTTCTTCGGGTTCGCCCGGTCGACCAGCTCGTCCACGGTCGAGGCCAGGCGCGCCCGGGTGGCGGCGATGTCCGCCTCGATCTGCTCGGCGGTCCGAGCCTTCGTGTCCGACACGTGTCGGCGCTCCTTCCATCGGCGGGCCAGCTGGGGGGATGGCCCGCTCTGCCCCTGTCACCCACCATCCTCGCAGGTCATCCCCGCAAGTCCACGACCACCTTGATGTCATCCGGTTCCCGCACCAATGCGTCCGGCCACTCGGACAGCGGCACGGTCCGGGTGATCAGCCGCTCCAGCCAGTCCCGGTCCGCGGCCAGCAACACCTCCACGGCGTCCGCGTAGTGCCTCTTCCCTGCGTTCACCGTCCCGACCAGGGCAGCGTTGCGGACCACCAGTTGCCGGACCAGCGCGTCGAGCTGTACGTCGACAGTCGCCGGACCGGGGTGGATCCCAGCCAGGCACATGACACCAGCAGGCGGTAGCAGCGACGCACAGTCGAACACCAGCTGGCCAGCACCCGTTGCCTCGATCACCACATCCGGTACGACGTCCAGCTGCCCCAGGTCGGTGAGGTACGTCCCGCCAAGCGCCCGTACCAGCTCTGGCTTCGGCCCGTCCTCAACCCGATCCAGCACGTGTACGTCGTACCCGCGCTGCCGCGCGATCAGTGCGGCGAGCAAACCGATCGGTCCGGCACCTGTCACGAGTACGTGCTGCGGAGCGAACCACGACCGGGCTCCGACCCGGTCCACTTGCTCCCACGCCTTGGTGAGGATGCTGGCCGGCTCCACGAGCACACCGAGCTCTCCCAGCGCAGCAGGCACCGGTACGGCGAAGTACGGGTCGACCCGCCAGCGCTCAGCGCCGTACCCGTCCATCTCCTTGATCCCGCGCTCGGTGTACTGCCCGTTGCGGCAGAAGTCCCACTCGCCCCGTGCACACGCCGGACAGGGCACCGGGTCGGGTCGGCGTACTACTCCGGCGACCAGGTCCCCAGTGGTGAAGCCAGAGCCGACAGGTGCCTCCAGCACACGTCCGAGCGACTCATGGCCGATGACGAGGTGGTCGGCACCTGGCCGGCCGCTGCCGAATGCTCCGGAGACCAGCTCGATGTCGGTCCCGCAGATGCCCGTCAGCAGGCCCTCCACCAGGATCGACCCGTCGACGACGGGAGGTTCAGGGACGTCGCCCACTGTCGCCGAGTCGGACTTCCCCGGTGTGACTGTCATGGCCCGCATCGGCTCAGGCTAACCGGGTCATGTCGACGGTCACCTCGATGGCCGTCGCGGCCTCACCGGAGTAGATGCCCTTCAGGGGCGACACGTCCGCGTAGTCCCGGCCGGTCGCCACCCACACGTGCCGGTGCCCGATCGAGATGTCGTTGGTCGGGTCGAAACCCCACCACTCACCGGTCCACGCCTCCACCCACGCATGGCTCTCGCCGACCACCTTCTCGCCCACTGCCGCGTCCGGCTTCGTGTGCAGGTAACCGGACACGTACCGGCTCGGGATGCCGACCGCACGCAGCATGGCCAGCGTCAGGTGCGCGTAGTCCTGGCACACCCCCTCACCGGCCTGCCACGCGTCGACAGCGGACGAGTGCACACCAGTGGTGCCGCGCTGGTACTTCAGGGTGTCGTGGACCCACTTGGACACCGCGAGCACGGTCTCCTCTGGCGTACAGCCCCTGCGCAAAGAGCGGGCGACCGCGGACAGCTCCCGGTGTCTCGGGACGTAGGTGGTCCACTCGAGGTACTCGCCGTACGCGTCCAGAACGTCAGGTGCCTTCAGCTGCACCCAGGTGACGTCAGCGGACGGTGGGGCTTGGTCGCTCGTCTCGACGACTGAGGCCGCGATCACCTTCAGTTCGGTGTGCGGGGTGTGCAGGTCGAAGGAGTTGACCTCGGTACCCCAGTAGTCCGTGTACTTGTACGCGCGAGCCGCGGGGATCGTCTCCAGCCGGGCCACCATGAGGTTCTGCCGGTCGTCATGGCTTGGTGTCAATCTGGCTTCGTTGTAGGACTGCGTAACGGCCGTCGCGTAGCGGTAGCCCGTCGTGTGCACGACGCGGAGGCGCCAGTTCACAGGTTCACCTCCGTGTTGTTCCACTCGATCCACGGCACCGCATGGAAGTACTGCCGCGACACTGCCTCACCGACGTCGCGGACCGTCGTCTGCAGCGCCTGCAGTCTGCCGGTCAGGTTGTCCAGCAGCTCCGCCGGCTGCAGGAACTCCAGATCGCTGCGCGCCTTCCCCAGCAACCGCGACGCCTCAGCACCCGCACCGATCCGTGCCGACGGCCCGTGGTCGAGGTCCTCCAAACAGGACTCCGCCTGCTGCAGCGCGTGGAACACCGACCGCGGGAACAGCCGATCCAGCAACAAGAACTGCACCACCCGGGACGCGTCGAGCGCACCGCGGTACGTCCGCAGGTACGTGTCGTGCGCACCCGCAGAACGCAGTACCGTCACCCAGCCGGGCGACGTGGGCCGGTCGCCCACCCGGGACATCAGCAGCCGGACAAGCATGTCCACCCGCTCCACCGACCGCCCGAGCACCAGGAACCGCCAGCCGTCGTCGCGGCTCATCGTGGAGTCGGCCAGCCCGGCGAACATCGCGGCCCGGTCCTCCACGAACGTGAAGAACTCGTGCGGCCCCACCCGGCGCGCAGCGCGCTGCCGCTCCGGTACGGCGTTCCACATCGCGTTGATGCACTGCCACAGCTCGCTCGACACCACCTCACGCGCGACCCGGGTGTTCTCCCGTGCGCTGGCGATCGAGGACACGATCGACCCGGTCTCCGGTGACATCGCGACCAGCTCGGTCAGCCCCCATACGTCCAGCTCGCTGCCGTCGGGTGGAGTGATGCCGAGGACCGAGAGCAGCCGGCGGCTGGCCGTGTCCGCGTCGACGGTGGCGTCCTCGAGCAGTTGGTGGACCGAGACGTCGAGGATCCGGGCGGTGTCGTCCGCGCGTTCGACGTACCGGCCGATCCAATACAGCGACTCGGCGTTGCGTGCGAGCATCGTCAGAACCTCCCCATCACTGTTGCTGCTGCTGTTGGGCGACGTTCAGTTCGGGACCCCGCTCCGGCGTACTGTCCGATTTCAGAGCAGGTGTCCCCAGACCGGGCCCACGAAGCTCCGCGTCCTCCTCGGACGCTCTGGGCGCCAGCACCCACGTGTCCTTGGACCCGCCGCCCTGTGACGAGTTGACGATCAGACTGCCCTCGGGAATCGCCACTCTGGTCAGTCCACCCGGCAGTACGAACACGTCCTCGCCGTCGTTGACCGCGAACGGCCGCAGGTCCACATGTCGCGGCTGCAGCCGTTCACCCACCTTCGTCGGCACAGTGGACAGCTGTACGACGGGTTGCGCGATCCAGCCGCGCGGATTGGCCCTGATGCGCCGCCGCTGCGCCTGGAGCTCCTTGGGCGACGCATCCGGCCCGAACACGATGCCGTACCCACCGGAGCCCTCCACCGGCTTGGTGACCAGCTCGTCCAGGCGGTCCTGTACTTCCGCCTGCTCTGCGGGCAGCCAGCACCGGTACGTGTCGACGTTCGGCAGCAGCGGCGTTTCACCGAGGTAGTACTTCAGGATCTCCGGCAGGTACGTGTAGATCAGTTTGTCGTCACCGACACCGTTGCCGATCGCATTGGCGATCACTACGTTGCCTGCGCGTGCTGCGTTCACCAGACCGGCCACACCGAGCACGGAGTCCGGAACGAACTGCACCGGGTCCAGGAACTCGTCGTCGATCCGCCGGTAGATCACGTCGACCCGCTGCTCGCCTTCCGTCGTCCGCAGGTAGATGACGTTGTTACGGGCCAGCAGGTCCCGCCCCTCGACCAGCTCCACCCCCATCTGGCGCGCCAGCAGCGAGTGCTCGAAGTACGCCGAGTTGTAAACGCCTGGTGTCAGTACGACGACGTTCGGGTCGGTCACGCCCGGTGCCGCGGCCCGCAACGACCGGAGCAGGTGTACGGCGTAGTCGCCGACCGCACGGACCCGGTGTTTCGCGAACAGGTCCGGAAACACCCGCGCCATCGTCCGGCGGTTCTCCATCACGTACGAAACGCCAGACGGGCTGCGGAGGTTGTCCTCGAGCACGCGGAAGTCGCCCTGCTCGTCACGCACCACGTCGATCCCAGCGACGTGGATGCGGACACCGTTCGGTGGTGCGATCCCGGCTGCCTGCCGGTGGAAGTGTTCACAGGAGGTGATCAGCCGGCGCGGCAGTACGCCGTCCGCAACGATCTGCTGCTCGCCGTAGATGTCGGCGAGGAACGCCTCCAGCGCCCGCACTCGCTGTACGACGCCACGTTCCAGCCGCGACCACTCCGACGCCGTGATCACCCGCGGCACCAGGTCGAGCGGGAACGGCCGCTCCTCCCCCGACAGGCTGAACGTGATCCCCTGGTCGACGAGCGCCCGGTCCAGCGCCTCGGACCGGGTCGTCAGGTCCGCGGGCTGCAACGGCTGCAGCGAGTCGTGCAGCCGCTTGTACGCCGTACGCACGCCGTCGACCGGATCGAACATCTCGTCGTACGCCCCGGCATGCGGACGACGCGGGTCCAGGTAGCCGTCGAACAACTGGCGGGAGGATGCGCGGCTCATCTGCGCATCTTCACCCACGAACCGCCGGCTCGCACCCCGACAGGGCTCTGTTCTTCCGCACGTAACATTGCGCGCAGTAGACCTACCCCGTGGAGGACCTGATGTCCGATCGTCTGTCCGTCGGCGACACCGCGCCCGACTTCACCCTGCCCGATGCCGACGGCAACGACGTGGCACTGGCGGACCTGCGCGGAAAGAACGTGATCGTCTACTTCTATCCGGCCGCGATGACCCCGGGCTGCACCAAGCAGGCCTGCGACTTCCGGGACTCGCTGGACTCGTTGCAGGCCGCCGGGTACGCCGTCCTCGGGATCTCCCCCGACAAGCCGGCCAAGCTGGCGAAGTTCCGGGAGCGTGACGGCGTGACGTTCCCGCTGCTCAGCGACCCGGACAAGGCGGTGCTGGAGGCGTACGGTGCGTTCGGCGAGAAGACCATGTACGGGAAGAAGGTGACCGGCGTGATCCGGTCCACGTTCGTCGTCGACCCGGACGGGAAGGTCGCGATCGCGCAGTACAACGTGAAGGCGACCGGTCACGTCGCGAAGCTGCGCCGCGACCTGGGATTGTGAAAAGGCACCTCACCGGGGACCTTTTCGGAGGGAAACATTCGACCGTTTCATGACGTTGGTCCATGGAACGGTCGTTTGAAGCAAACTACCGCTGTGATTTGGGTCACATCAACATCTCAGCGGATCGCAGCGGAGTCGGCACTCTCGGTGAGTTTTTAAGCGTTCCTGTGAAAGAGCCGTACTCCGGGGACGGTTCCGGTTCAGCGACGGGTGTGTCACGACCGTTGGCGGTCTTCGCCGTCACGTGCGGAAACCGGGTAATCTGCGCGCGCAGTCTGCCTCTGGGAGGGAGGGACCTGCCGCGATGGGAAAACATTCCTCTGCGGTGACGCGAACCAACAACAACCGTCGCTCGGTGTACATCACCGCGGTCGGGCTACTGGTGCTGTCGTTGGGCGCCGTCTTCGTCGTCCGCTCCTTCGGGTCCCAGGCGGGCGCCGACGGGTTCCTCGGCGGCGGCAAGGCCTGCGCCGACCCGACGCAGATCCAGCTGGCCACCACGCCCGAGATGCAGTCCTCGCTCGAAGCCGCGGCCAAGTCGCTGGCGGCCAAGGGCGGTAAGGACGGCACCCCGTGCCTGCAGGTCACCATCACCGCGGCACCGTCGGCACAGATCGCGCGGGACGTCGCGCACGGCAGCGACAACCGGCCGGACCTGTGGGTTCCGGACTCGTCGCTGTGGGTCGCCCAGGCCGACGACGGCCAAAGCGTTCCGAGCATCGCGGTCGCCTCGATCGCCACGTCGCCGATGGTCATCGTCGGCCGCCGCGAGAACTTCGCGGACACCTCGTCCTGGCTACGCATCATGGCCGCCAACGAGCCGGCCCTGCTCGACCCGCTGAACACCTCCCCCGGCGCACTCACGCTGCTGGCGGTGCAGAGCGAGCGGCAGAAGACGTCGGCGTCCGACGGTGCGGTCTCGCAGTTGGTCGTCCCGCTGGCCCAGAAGCTCGGGTCGATGGCCAAGCCGTTCACGGACGTCAACGCGCTGTTCGGCCGCGCGGACCAGGACGGCAGCAAGACCGTCGTACCGGCGTCCGAGCAGGCCTTCGTGAAGTACCAGGAAGCGCATCCCGAGGCGCAGCTGCGGGCGATCCAGCCGGACACCGGCACGCTGTACCTGGACTACCCGATCGTGGTCACGGCGAAGTCCGACACCAACTCGGCGAACGACGCCGCCCAGGCGCTGGCCACAGAACTGCTCACCGACACTGCCACGCAGGCACGTGACACGGCCGGATTCCGGGACACCACGCTGAACCCGCTCGGCGGCGGTCGCGGCGTCGGCGACGTGAACCAGCTGACCAAGCCGACCAGCGAGGCGATCGACACCACGCTGCAGAACTGGACCCGGCTGTCCCTGTCCACACACTCGCTGGCAGTCATCGACATCTCCGGTTCGATGGCGGAGAAGGTCGGCACCAAGACCCGGATGCAGCTCACGATCGAGGCGGCCGCCGGCGGCCTCAACCTGTTCCCGGACAGCGCCGAACTGGGCCTGTGGACGTTCTCGACGACCATCGGCAAGGACAAGGCCGACTACAAACCGCTGGTGCCGATCGCACCGCTGTCCAAGCGGCAGCGCGGCAAGATCGTCGACCAGTTGAAGATCCAGCACCCGATCCCGAACGGCGGCACCGGGCTGTACGACACCGCGATCGCCGCGGTCCGCCAGGTCCGGCTGGAGTACAAGTCGAACGCGGTCAACACGGTCCTGCTGTTCACCGACGGCAAGAACGACGACCCCGGCAGCCCGACGCTGGCCGAGGCCGTCCAGGCCCTCAAGGCCCAGCAGGACCCGTCCCGCCCGGTCCGCATCATCGCCCTGGGTATGGGCCCCGAAGCGAACGCGGACGAACTCAGCGCGCTCGCAGGCGCCACCGGCGGCGCGGCGTACGTCGCCCGCAACCCCAGCGACCTGAAGAACGTCTTCATCGACGCCCTCCAGAGCCGCTGATCCCGTCGAAGGCCGTCGCCTCCCCTAGGATGTCTACCCAGGGGAGGCACCAGCCCTCCTCAGCCAGAGTGGTGGAACGGCAGACACACCGGCTTTAGGTGCCGGCGCCCCCGGGCGTGCGGGTTCAACTCCCGCCTCTGGCACAACCAGTTGGACCTCCGGTTGCAGGCCGTCGCGCGTCAGAGGTGGATGGTGCCTTTGGTGCCGTTGAGGGTGGTTGGGGTGTTGGTGGGGATTTGGGTGGTGGCTTGGGGGACGGCTAGGACTGCGGGGATGCCTTGTTCTCGGGCGACTATGGCGGCGTGGGACAGGAGGCCGCCTTGTTCGGTGATTACGCCGGCGGCTATGGAGAGGAGGGGCGTCCAGGCTGGGTCGGTGAAGGGGCAGATGAGGATGTCGCCGGGGCGGACCTGGGGGAAGTCGGCTGGGCCTCGGACGACTCTGGCGGGGCCGGTTGCGGTGCCGTGGCTGCCTGGGATGCCTGTCAGCAAACGCGGGCCCGTCTGGTCGCCGGTGAAGGGCGCGGGGGCGCTCACGGGCGCGGGGCTGACGGGGGCTGGGCTGACGGACGCTTGGGTGGTGGCGGGGGGTTGGGTTGTGATGGGGCGGGATTGTAGGAGCCAGGGGGTGTTGGTGGTTAGGGACCATTCGATGTCTTGGGGGGTGCCTAGGAGCCTGGTGACTGAATGGGCTAGCGCTGCTAGTTGTACGGCGGTGGCGTCGGTGAGGGTCGGCGTACGGCGTTGGTCGGTGGGGACCTGGCGGACTGTCAGGCTGGACCCTTGGCGGTCTAGGGACGTGAGCTTGTCGGCGATTGCGCGCGTGACTGTGCCGGCCGCGGTGACCTGGTAGCGGTCGGGGGTTACGCGGCCTTCGACGATGCTTGGGCCCAGGCCCCAGGAGGACTCGATGAGCGTGGAGCCGTTCGCGTTGGTGAACATCACGCCGGAGACGTCCGCGTCCAGATGACGCTGGATGATGACCGCCATCGCCGGAGCCTCGGATCCGTTGCGGTACGCCGTTGCGCGCGCGGACCACACGGACGCCCAGCAGGCGCGTACGGCGTCGACCACAGCAGCAATCCCTTGTACGCCGAGGAAGCTGTCGTGCTGGCCCGCTGCCGAGGCGAGGGCGGTGTCCTCGTTCGCGGCCGACGACCGGACGGCGACCGGCGGATCCCCCACACTCGCAAGCCACCGCGAGATCCCCTCGACGAGCCCGTCCGGCAGGCCGTCGACGAGCGCGGCGCCCGCTTTCTCGGCGCCGAACGGGATGACGATGGCTTCGGGGACTGGTAGGTGATTGCGGAGGAGGGTGGCGAGGGTGGCTGCTTTGGCGCCGCAGCGGTCGGTGGTTGCGGCGGCGAGCGGCACCAGCATGTGAAGCTCCCATCAACGAAATGTTGACAACAAAACATTGACAACGGAATGTTGATGATCCACTGTAGGCGGATGCGACGCAAGCAGGACGCGGCGGCGACCGCGGACCAGGCACAGGCCGAACGGCAGCGCGAGGCCTGGGAGCAACTGCTCGACCGAGGCGCGAAGGACCTGCCATCCCGACCGTGGCGGCCGGCGCCGATCCCGTTGTCTGCCGTGGATCTCACCCAGTTCGCGGCCTGGCGAGCCGCCGAGCTGAGCGACGACGATCTGCTAGCAGCGCTAGCGTTGTTGCCGGCCGCCCGGGCGGAGGTCGACGAGGTCGAGGCTGGTCTGCTGTTCATGGCGAGGAGTGCGGGGCTGACCTGGGCGGACATGGCCGACGCGATGGGGTTCAGCTCGCCGCAGGCCTGTCAGCAGCGGTTCAACCGCCTGGCCGCGCGGCAGGACACCTGATGCACCTCGTACTGCACGCGGTCCGCCTACTAGGCTTCGCGGACACCGACGCGATCGCGCGACGTTTCGAACTGCGGGGCGTCGAGGACACCTTGAAGGATGCCGAGTCGCGCGGGTGGACGACGTACAGCAGCTTCGCGGGTACGTCGGGCTGGTCGCTCACCGAAGCAGGTCGCGCGCAGAACGAGCGCCTACTCAAGGCCGAGCTGACCGACGTCGACGCCATCAGCAAGGTGTACGCCGAGTTCCTGCCGCTGAACGGCATGCTCCAGCAGGCCTGCACGGACTGGCAGTTGCGCCCGACAGCGACCGACCCACTCGCCGCGAACGACCACACCGACCCCGAATGGGACGCCGGGGTGTTGCACGAGCTCAAGGTGCTCGACGGTGCGCTCGGAAGCATCGCGCAACGGTTGACGGAGGTGTTACCGCGGTTCGACGGCTACGACACCCGCTTCTCCCACGCGCTGGCACGCGCCACGGCAGGCGAGACCGCCTGGGTCGATCGCAGCGACGTCGACTCGTGCCACCGCGTCTGGTTCGAGCTCCACGAGGACCTGCTCGCCACCCTCAACCTGCACCGCGGCGACGAGCCCTAGCCAGACGACGACGGTGTGGTTGGGGAGGTTTTCTTCCCGGATCGGGTAGAAAACCCTCCCCAAGTCACCGCGGCGACTAGTTGCCTAGGGCATCCAAGAGGGCGGCGCCGCGGGGGGAGAGGCGGTAGCCGACTTCGAGGCTGTAGGTGAGGCCGAGGTTCTTCAGCTTGCGTACGTCGAGTTTGAACGGCGCCGTCTCGCGCCCGACGGCGGCCGCGAGGTCCGCGGCTCGGGTCGCGGGCGTGGTCTGGATGAGCCGGAGCGTCTCGACCGTCCACGGTCCGTGGCTACTGAGCTGATCGAACTGGGTCAGCCGCGCCCGCAGGTCGTCCACATCCTCCGGGGTCAACGACGTCTGCGCGGCCAACTCCTCGCGCGGGTCCGGACCCTCGACCAGGTGGAAGCGGATCAGGTACGTCGGCAGCGTGTCATCGCCCCGCAGCCGGCGCCGTACGTCCCTGGCGTTCTGCCGGTCCGCGAGCGCCACGTCCGGGTCGTTGTCGGCGATCAGCTCCGGGTTCACCGGGCGGATGCTGTCGATCTCGATCCGGCCGGCGTTCGTCCGGTAGATCCGCCCTTCGACCACCCGCGGCTCGGCCCACCGCCGGTACGCCACGGTGATCTGCCCGCTCTCGACACCGTCCTTGTCCGATCCAGCGAACAACATGTCTAGCTCCCCAACGCCTTCGCCACGATCGGGGCCAGTTCGCGCAATGCCTTGCCGCGGTGGCTGATCGCGTCCTTTTCTTCGATCGACAGTTCCGCCGTCGTACGGTCGTACCCATCGGCCTGGAACAGCACGTCGTACCCGAACCCGCCGGTCCCCCGCAGTGAGCGGATCACCGACCCGCGCATCTCGCCGACCACGAGCTCATCCGGTCCGTCCGGCCGGACGAAAGCGACCGCCGCCACGAACGATGCACCGCGACGCTCGTCCGGCACGTCCTCCAGCTGCCCGAGCAGCAGCAGGTTGTTCGCGTGGTTGTCCTTCGCCGGCCCCGACCACCGCGCCGACAGCACGCCTGGCATCCCGTTCAGCGCGTCCACGCAGATCCCGCTGTCATCGGCGATCGACGGCAGCCCGGTCGCCTTCAAAGCCGCACGCGCCTTCAGCAGCGCGTTCCCCTCGAACGTCGTCTCGGTCTCGGGCGGTTCGTCGTACGGCGGTACGTCGCCGAGCCCGAGCACCTCGATCCCGGGCACGATCGGCGTCAGGATCCGCCGCAGCTCCTCGAGCTTCTTCTTGTTGTTCGAGGCGAGTAGAACCCGAGTCACGCCAGTGCCTCCTGCTGCAGCTTCGCCAGCTCCGCGCAGCCCGAAACACCCAGCTCCAATAGGCTGTCCAGCTCGGAGCGGTCGAACGGCGCGCCTTCCGCCGTACCCTGCACCTCGATGAACTTGCCGTCGCCGGTGATCACCAGGTTCATGTCGGTCTCGGCGCGGACGTCCTCCTCGTAGCAGAGATCCAGCATCGGCACCGTGTCGATGATGCCGACCGATACCGCGGACACCGTCCCGGTCAGCGGCTCGCTCTTCAGCAGCTTCCGCTCGCGCAGCCACGAGACCGCGTCGGCCAGTGCGACGTACGCGCCGGTGATCGCGGCGGTCCGGGTGCCGCCGTCGGCCTGCAGTACGTCGCAGTCGAGCAGGATCGTGTTCTCGCCGAGCGCCTTGTAGTCGATCACGGCCCGCAGCGAGCGGCCGATCAGCCGGGAGATCTCGTGGGTACGGCCACCGATCCTGCCCTTCACCGACTCGCGGTCCGAACGGGTGTTCGTGGCCCGCGGGAGCATCGCGTACTCCGCGCTGACCCAGCCGAGACCGGAGCCCTTGCGCCAGCGCGGCACGCCCTCGCTCACACTCGCCGCGCACAGCACCCGGGTACGTCCGAACTCGACCAGCACCGAGCCCTCGGCGTGGTCGAGCCAGTTCCGGGTGATCGTCACCGGGCGGAGCTGGTCAGCATTACGTCCATCAATACGGGCCATGAATCAGACCCTATGCCTCCAGACGCCGGACCTCCGCATTGGACGTGGGCTGCAGCGCGACCGGGGCGGCCGATCGGCGGACCGGCCCGAACTGGGTGACCGCCATCCGCGCGGCCCACGGCACCAGGTCGTTGGCCCGCCGCCCGACCCACGGCACGCCTTCCTTCACGAGCCACACCGCGTCCGCCCACTTGCTCGGCGGCCGATAGGCGCAGTCCAGGTCCGGCGGTACGTCGATGCGCACCCCGCGGACCGCCAGCTCGTCGGCGAACGCCCGCGCCAGCTTCCGGTGACCCCGTTCGGCGGGGTGCAGCCGATCGATGCTCCAGAAGTCCCGGCGGTACACCTCCGGATAGTCGGCCATGTCCAGCCGGATCCCGCCGTACCGTGCGTGCAGGTCGTCGAACACCACGTTCACCTGCTCGATCCGCCGCCAGAGCGGCCGGCGCAACCACTTCGGCAGGCCGAAAACCTGCCCGTGGTCGTGGAACCGGACGGTGAGCAGCAGCGCGCCGCGCGCTGTCAGCCGGTCGGCGATCAGGTCGAGGTTGTCGCGGATCCGGCCGGCGTCGAAGGTGGATCGGAGGGTGTCGTTGACGCCGACGATCAGGGAGGCCAGGTCGATAGGACCATCCGCCAAGGAGACAGCGGAGGGCAGTTGCTCGGTCGCGACGATCGGCACGGTGGCGCCGCTGGTCGCGAAGTTGGAGAACGTCACACGGTGGGTGCTGGCCAGGGAGTCGGCGAGCAGCGAGGCCCAGCCCCGCCACCCCTCCCCCGGGCGCGCACCGGCACCGGACAGGTCGGTCGTACTGCTGCCGTTCATCGGGTCCCCGACCCCTACTGTGGTCGAGTCCCCCAGTGCCACGTAGTGGAGGCTCACATTCCGCCATGGTGACCGCACGGAGCGAGACCCCGATGTTGGGCAGGTGACCACCAAGGCAATTCCAACTGGAGGATCGGTGATTGCTTGCCAGAATTGCTCGGAGTTAGGCTGTTGCAAACAACTATGTGCAGGAGTTGCCTGGTATGACTGATCTTCGGTTTGGCGTAGTGGGGCTCGGGGCGCGCAGCCGCATCGCGCAGTACGCGCATCGTCCCGGCGAGGGCTCGGAAGTCGTCGCGGTGTGTGACCCGGTCGCGGGACAGCGGGATCTCGCCCTGGAGCTGTACCCGGACGCCACGGCGTACGCCGACCACTCCGACCTGCTCGACCAGAAGCTCGATGGGGTGTTCCTGACCACGCCCGACGATCTGCACGAGGGTCCGGCGATCGACTTCCTCCAGGCCGGCGTCTCGGTGTTCGTGGAGAAGCCGCTGGCGATCACCACCGAGGGCAGTGACCGGGTCCTGCAGGCGGCGTACGACTCCGGCGCCCGGCTGTACGTCGGCCACAACATGCGCCACATGCCCGTCGTGCTGACGATGCGCAAGCTGATCCAGGACGGCGCGATCGGCGACGTGAAGGCGATCTGGTGCCGGCACTTCGTCGGCCACGGCGGCGACTTCTACTTCAAGGACTGGCACGCGGACCGCACCCGGACCACCGGTCTGCTGCTGCAGAAGGGTGCCCACGACATCGACGTGATGCACTGGCTGGCCGGCGGCTACACGACCCGGGTGAACGCGATGGGCGCGCTCACGCTGTACGGCGGGATCACCGACCGGCTCGACCGGACGGGCCAGCGGTTCAAGGACTTCGTGTCCAGCGACAACTGGCCGCCGCTGGAGCAGAAGGGCCTGGCGCCGGTGATGGACGTCGAGGACCTCTCGATGGCGAACCTGCTGCTCGACAACGGGGTCTACATGACCTACGAGCAGTGCCACTACACGCCGGACTACTGGCGCAACTACACCGTGATCGGCACCCACGGCCGGCTGGAGAACTTCGGCGACGGGCCGGGAGGCGTGGTGAAGGTGTGGAACAGCCGCCGCTCCGGATACCGCGAGGACGCCGACCTGGTCGTCGAGATCGGCGGCGACGATGAGAACCACGGCGGCGCCGACCCGCACCTGGTGGCCGAGTTCGTGAACTTCGTCCGCGAAGGCGGCGCGACCCTCACCTCCCCGATCGCGGCCCGCGCCGCGGTCGCCGCCGGCTACGCCGCGACCCAGTCCCTGCGCGCGAACGGCGTACCGCAAGACGTCCCTGCGCTGAACCCGGCCCTGGTGACGTATTTCGACAACGGGCAGACGCGCTGACAGTGCTACGCTTTCCGACGTGACCTGGTACGCCGCAATGCGAATGCTGAGCCCTCGATGCGGGAGGACTTCAGCGGCGTAGGCACGTGTGCTTGCAGCGAGAGGCCCCCGATGTCGGGGGCCTCTTTCGTTTCCCCAGCTGCTGCAACCACCCTGGAGTGCCACATGATCACGTACATCACCGACTGTCACGACGGTAACGCCCGCGCCAGACTCAGCACCCGGATCGGTGCCCTCTTCGGCCAGTCGCCGACCGTCGTCGCCGCCGACGGACCCGATCCGGAATCGTTCGCCGCGCTCACCCTGCTCGACTGCCTGCAATCGCTGGAGCTGCTGGGCGAGGAGGGCCATCCGACCATCACGTTGCTGAACATCGCGCCGCGCGACGGCGTCTGGCCGAACGGCGTACCGTTCTGCTTCTTCTGGCACGGCAAGCACCTGGTCGCGAGCACCTTCAACGCCCGCGTGCTTTCCCTGGTACGTCGTGAGCTCGGCATCGACCACGTCTACGTCACCGACATCCGCGAGGCAGTGACCGCGGCCGGCTTCGACGCAAACGACATCGAAAAGATCGCCGGCACCCAGTTCCGCAGCCTCTGGTACCTGCCGCTGCTCGCGAAATGGGTCACCGACGACCGCGCCGTACCCGCCACCGAAACCGCCGTACCCGAGGATCTCGAGGACGGCCCGGTCGTGAGCGTCGTCGACAACTTCGGCAACTGCAAGTTCGACTGCGGGCCGGACGCGATCGGCTTCGCGATCGGCGCGACAGTGCCCGTCGCAGGCCGCGGCCAGGACGGCACGCTCACGGTGACCGATGTGATCTGCTACCGGCACCTCACCGACGTACCGCGAGGTGCCGCCGGCCTGATCGTGGGCAGTTCGGGCACCGGCTTCGTCGAACTCGTCATCCGAGGTGGATCCGCAGCGACGGCGTTCGGGCTCCGGTCAGGGGATGCACCGTTGCGGCGTACCTCGGTCGAGTACGCCGCTTAGCCGACACCTGTGTTCATGTCGGTACGGACCTCATCCACACTCAGTGCCCGGTTGTAGATGCGGATGTCGTCGATCGAGCCGCGCCAGCGCTCGTTGCTGCAGCCGCTGCAGCCGGACTGCCCGAACGCCAGGGCCTGCGTGGTGGGAACCGGTGCGAGGGTCTGCGCAGCGGTCAGGATCGCCGTGCCGTTGAGATAGAGCGTGTAGGTGTTGGCCGTGTCGTTGAAGACCGCGGCCAGGTGTGACCACTGGTTGAGCGGGACGGTCGGCGTCGAGCTCACGTACTCGCGGCAGCCGCCGTTGCTGAACCCACTGGCGATCTTGTTGCCGGTCGTCTGCAGCCAGTACGCACAGCCGCCGGTCACCTCCTTGATCAGGATCGTCTCGTACCCGCTCAGCGCAGTCGGGTTGACCCACGCCTCCAAGGTGTAACTGGAGGTGAAGTTGAGCGAGGCGGAGTTGGGCACGGTGACGTTGCCCGACGAGCCGTTGAAGGACAGGCCGCCGCCGTACTTGCCGGCCGCGGTTCTGGTGACACCCACGCCGGACATCGTCCCCTGGTTGCCGGTGCCGGAGGAGTCGTTGACCGTCGTACCGGACGGCTCGTTGAAGCCCCACGCGCCCACCAGCCCGGTCGGCAACTGCGTCGCGGTGTACGTCGCCACGTAGCTCCCCCCGGTCGCGGGCACCGTGATCGTGTGTTGCTGGCCGCCGCCGTCGGACCACGACGCGAAGGTGTACGACGTGTTGCCGGCGACCTGGTTGCGCGCTTCGACGGTGTGGTTGAACCCGATCAGCGTGTCGGCGACGAACGGGGTCGTCCGCGCGATGCCGTCGAGGTACAGCGTCCGCCCCGTCGGCACCGTGTCGAAGTTCAGGTTCACCTTCTCCGGCCAGATCGTGACCGACTGCGTGGAGGTCAGGCCGGTCGAGTCGCGGACGGTGAGCGTGATCCGGTACCGCGTGAGACCGCTGAAGTCGTGTCCGCTCGACGGAATCGTGAACGTCCCACTCGTCACGCCGGTGATCGGCGTCCCCGGATGGACGTGACCGTCGTGCAGGAAGTCGATGTTCCAGGTGAAGGCACTCGCGGGCAGCGTGCCGTCGTCGGGATCGGTCCCCGTGCCGCTGAACGTGATCACGTCGCCGGCCCGGAACTGCGCGCCGTCGGTGGGCGCGAGGACGGTTGCCGTCGGCACGCTGCCGGCGCTGATCGCGAGCGGCGTCGAGAGCGAGCTGTTCACACCGTCCGACACGGTCAGCCGCACCTGGTACGCCCCGGCGGTCGCGTACGTGTGCGTCGGGTTCGCCTCGGTGGACGTCGTACCGTCCCCGAACGACCATGAGTACGTGAGCGGCTGCCCTTCCGGATCGGACGAGCCCGCACTGGAGAACGCGACGTCCAGCGGCGTCGGACCCGACGTCGGCGTGGCCGAGGCGTTGACGATCGGCGCCTGGTTGTTCTGCACGTACTTGATCCGGCGGATCTTGCTCACGCCGAACGTTCCACTGGCGTCGGAGTAGCCCAGATCCACGTAGTACAAGGCGCCGTCGGGTCCCTCGTCCAGGTAGACGATGTCGCCGTACGGCCCGTCGACCGAGCCGTCGGCCGGCTCGAAGTTGAACGTGCCGCTGACGTTGCCGGCGGCATCCAAGGTGAGACCGCGGATCCAGTTCTGCGCGTAGTCGGCGTAGAAATAGGCGCCGCGGTACGCCGGTGGGAACGCGGTCCCGTGATAGACGAAGCCACCGGTGACCGCGGCGTCCCGACCCGCGTGCGGGTACCAGAACAACGGACTCGTGCACGGCGACGCGCAGGGGCCTTCGGTGGCGGGCCAGCCGTAGTCGGCCCCGGCTGCGCCGAGCTCGATCTCCTCCTTCGAGGTGGACGGGTCGTTGCCGCCGACATCACCGATGAAGAAGCGTCCGGTCGGCTTGTCGTAGTACGCGCGGTACGGGTTGCGCAGGCCCCGGGCCCAGATCGTGTCGACGTTCGGGCCCGCGCCGTCGTAGAACGGGTTGTCGGTCGGCGCGGTGCCGTCGGGGTTGATCCGGTGCACCTTGCCGCGCGGGCTGGTGAGCAGCGGGGCGGCCGACGGGTCGAAGTGCTCGCCGGTGGTGAAGAGCAACTTGCCGTCGTTCGCGAAGTTCAGCGCACCGCCGTGATGCTCGGCGTTCGCGGTCTGAGGATCCTCGTACAGCACGAACTCACTGCCGGCCACGGTGCCGTCCAGGTTCGCGTTCGCGGTGAACCGGGAGACACGGTCGTGGTTCGGCGAGCCGAGGGTGTAGAAGACGTAGTAGTAGTGGTTCGTCGTGAACGCAGGGTCGAGGACGAGGTCGTAGATGCCCTGCTGGACACCGGCTTGGCCGATGTTCGTGATCTGCAGGAACAGCGTCGGGCTCGGAGTGGTGTACGGCGGCGGCAGCACCTTGATCCTGCCCTGCAGTTCGGCGACCAGCATCCGCCCGTCGGGCAGGAACTCGAACGTCGTCGGCAGGTCGAACCCGGTCGCCAGGATCTCGTTCTGGAAGTAGTTCGTGTTCGAGACGTTGACGTTCACCACCGCCGAGGTCGCCGAGTTGCCGGACGCGTCGCGGGCGCGGGCCGTCAGCGTATGGGCGCCGTTGCCGACCGTCCGGGTGTCCCAGGTCAGCGCGTACGGCGATGCGGTGTCCTCGGGCCCGTTCGCCGTACCGTCCACGAAGAACTGCACTCCGGCGACGCGATCGTTGTCGGCGGCATCGGCCGACACGGTGACGATGTCGTTGACCGTGGCCATGTTCGCCGGTGCCGTGACGGCGACCGTCGGCGGTGTCGTGTCCGCGGGAGCGGTGTCGCCCTTGAAGGCCACCATGTGCATCACCCAGGAGGTGCTGTTCTGTGTCGCGGTGGCGTTGTACAGGCCCGCCGTACCGACGACCTTGTCCTCGGTCCGGTTGCCGAAGTTGCTGCGCCGGGTGGTGAAGCCGGCGCCGGCCGCGTTCACGTTGCCGGTCGATGCTGCCGCGCCGAAGATCAGGTCCGACGGGTTCGTGGTGGTCGCGGTGCCGCTGTTCATCGCACTGCTCGTGCCGACCGCGGCGGCCGAGACGTCCAGCGGATTGGTTTTGTCCACGCCTGAGTACTCGTGGATGTACAGGTCCGCCCAGGCGGTGATCGAGGTCGAGAACGTGGCCTTCACGGTGTTCGCTCCGGCTCCGATGTTCTTGGCGTAGAACACCTGCGAGCTCCAGGTGTTGTTGTTCCACCGCGTCACCGGCGCCGCGGCGGCGTACACGTTGCTGTTCGTGTCGGACAGCGTCGCCGTCGCGCTGGTGTTCCAGATCAGGTAGACGACGATCAGGTTCCCGCCGGTGTTGGCGGCCGAGAACGCGAGGCTGTTGACAGTGCCGGAGGTGACCTCCTTGGCCCGGCTCTGGACATGGGCCGGCGTTGCCGCAGCAGCCGGACCCGATGTCGCGACCAGGCTCAGCGCGGCCAGCGCGAGCGCCAGCATGATCCCCAGCGGTTTCCAGGTCCGGCGACGTGTCATCGCTCCCACCCCCACACGCGTGTTTTAAGAACCACGCGCCCCCCGCGTGACCCACCCCAAAGGGCAGTGTTGCCCCGATGTGTCAGCGCGGCAAGAGCGAGGAGGTCCGTTCGCTTCCAGGGAAAGGCCGGTGGCGCGGAGTTCAAACGCTCGGTCGATCTAGCGCACGGCGGCGCGCAGCACCTTCCGGACCAGCTCCGGCTGCTCGAGCCAGGGCGAGTGGCCGGCGGCCGGGATCAGGTGGAACGTGTGGTTCGGGGTGTGGTCGGCGAGGTCGCGGACCGCCCAGGCCGGGCGTGGATCTCCGGCGCCGTGGACGAACGTGACCGGAGCCTGGATCGCGGCCGCCTGCGACTTCAGCTCGTCAGATGTCAAGCGTCCGGTCGCCCCCAGCGCGCGGTTGGCGGCGAAGTTGATCGGGAGGTCGACGGCCGCGCTCGCGTACGCCCATTCCATCGCGCGCTCGGAATCGGCATGGTCGGTGAACCAGGACAGCGCGCGGAACTCGGTCTCCTCGGCCGGTGTGCGCGGCCGTCCGGACAAGTCGTCGAGCCGGGCGTCCTGCTCCGGTGTGATCCGGCGCGCGCGTTCCTGGTGGTACGCCGTACGCCAGTCGCCGATGCCGACACCGTCCAGGTACACGATCCCGGCCACGTGATCGCCGTACGTCGCGGCGTACGTCATCGCCAGCGTCGCGCCGAAGGAGTGGCCGATGACGACGATCCGCTCATGGCCGAAGTACGCGCGGAGCTCGTCGATGTCACGCGCCGACCGGGCCAACGTCTGTACGTCGGACGGGTCCGAGCGACCGCAGCCGCGCTGGTCGAAGCGGTGTACGACCACGAGGTCGTCGAGCATCTCGGCGAGTACGGCGTAGTCGTCCCACAGGCCCGGACCGCCGTGCAGGATCACGACCGCCGGCCGCCCGGTCGCCGTACCGGTGGTTGCGGTCCACAACCGAACGCCGTCAGATGTCGAAAACGGCATGTGGGGTAGCGATCTCGACCGGGCCGGAGAAGGTACGGCGGGCGTTCTCGGCCTGCGTCACGCGGTCGTACCACGGCGGGACGTGGGTGATGACGAGCCGCTTCACGCCGGCCTTCTTCGCGTGCTCACCGGCGTCGGCCGGCGTCAGGTGCAGGTCGACCGGGTTGTTCGGTTCGTTGTCCGGCAGCGCGGCCTCGGACAGCAGCACGTCGGCGCCGCGGGCCAGCTCGATCAGCGCGTCGTTCGGACCGGTGTCGCCGGTGTAGACGAGCGACTTGTTGCCGTGCTCAACCCGGATCGCGTACGCCGGCACCGGGTGCACCATCCGCGCGGTGCGGATCGTGAACGGCCCGATCTGCTGAACGTCCTGCCAGGTATGGAATTCCAGCTCCTCCTCCATCCCGGGATCGAGCGGCAGGTCGTAGGCCAGCGCCATCCGTTCCGACGTACCGGGCGGCCCGAACACGGGGATCCTCGGGATCGGCGCCCCCGGCGCGTAACGCGCCGCGACGTACAGCCCGCACAGATCCATGCAGTGGTCAGGATGCAGGTGGGACAGGCCGATCGCCCCGATCTCCGGTACGGCGAGGTGCCGTTGGAGCGAACCGAGCGCGCCGCTGCCGAGGTCCAGGATCAGGTTGAACCCCTCGGCCGTGACCAGATAGCTCGAGGCAGCCGAGTCCGGCCCGGGAACAGACCCGGAGCAACCGATCACGGTGAGCTTCATACCTGGAACACTACCGGCGAGTCGCTCCCCGTGCAGGACGACCGGACGCGTCGATCCGGTTACCACACAGGCATCCAGGCCCCTTCCGGTGCCTTGGACAACGTCCGGGTGCGACATGGATCACACGTCAGCGGACCCAGGCGAATTGGTCGACGTTCGACAGGGCGGGGCCGAGGAAGCGGGAGCCGATCGCCGCGAACTCCGCGGGGTTGCCGGTGGTGACGAAGCGGTGCGCGGGCGTCGGGAGATGGTCGGGGCGGAGCAGACCGGTCTTGGTGAGTACGCCGTACACGTCCTTCGCGCACTCCTCCGCGCTGCTGACCAGCGTGACGTTGTCGCCCATCACGTACGAGATGACGCCGGTGAGCAACGGATAGTGGGTGCACCCGAGGATCAACGTGTCGACGCCGGCCTCGACCAGCGGATCCAGGTACTCGTGGGCGGCCTCGAGCAGCTCCGGTCCGGACGTCACGCCGGACTCCACGAAGTCCACGAACCTCGGGCACGCGTGCGTGAACAGCTCGACCTGCGGCGCGGCCGCGAACCCGTCCTCGTACGCGAGCGACTGCGCGGTCGCCTTCGTGCAGATCACGCCGACGCGCTGGTTCCGCGTCGCGGCCACCGCCCGGCGCGCGGCCGGCAGGATCACCTCGACGACCGGTACGTCGTACCGCTCGCGAGCGTCCCGCAGCATCGCGGCACTCGCGGAGTTGCACGCGATCACCAGCATCTTCACGCCGGCCTCGACGAGATGGTCCAGGCATTCGAGCGCGTACTCGCGGACCTCGGCGATCGGCTTCGGGCCGTACGGCTGACGCGCGGTGTCGCCCAGATAGAGAATCGGTTCGTGCGGCAACTGATCGAGTACCGCGCGGGCGACGGTGAGTCCCCCGAAGCCTGAGTCGAAGATCCCCACCGGTGCGTCTGCCACAGGAAGAGCTTATACAGGTCCGCACGCGGGCAGATCCGAAGTGCAGCCTTACCTAACCGTTGGGAACGACACGCCGAGGTTGTCCACATCTTTACGTTATGGAATTGCCTTTTCGCGTGATGCACGCCACTCTGGAGCGATGTTTGCTCGACCGCCCCTCGTGATGCCATGGACCTGACGCATCACCTAGCGGTGGTAATAGGTACCACCGCCGCACCAACTCCGCAGCCCGAACACGTCGCCGCCGCAGGACAAGCGGCGAGTCAGGCCACGGAGTCGAACAACGGCACCGCCGCGGATATCGCGTCGTCCATCGGACCGACGGGACTCCTGCTGCTGGCGCTGATGGCGATGTTCGCTGCGTACGTCGTCTCGCTGTCGCTGCACCCGAACGCCAAGTGCGCCAGGTGCAAGGGTGCCGGCCGGCACCGCGGCAGCATCTTCAGTTACGCCCAACGCCCGTGCAGCAGTTGCAAGGGTCGCGGCGTCCACCCCCGACTCGGCCGCAAGGTCCTGTTCAAAGAACCGTAGGCGGACATGACGTAGGTTGCCCAAAGCAACAAACCGCACTCGACCCCGGACCGGCCCTCCGCCCGCCGCTCCGGTCTCCCTGCGCCGCTGCCGACGTCAGGCCCAGAGCTGGCCTTCCAGGCGGTCTTCGGCCTCGTCGATGGTGCCTTCGTAGGCGCCGGTGGACAGGTACTTCCAGCCGCCGTCGGCGACCACGAACGCGATGTCGGCCTGCTCGCCGTCGCGCACGCACTTGGCCGCCTGGCCCAGCGCCGCGTGCAGGATCGCGCCGGTCGAGATGCCGGCGAAGATGCCTTCGTTGTCGAGCAGTTCACGGACCCGGCGGACCGCGTCGCGCGGACCGACGGAGAAGCGGGCGTCGATCAGCGTCTCGTCGTACAGCTCGGGGACGAAGCCCTCGTCGAGATTGCGCAGGCCGTAGACGAGTTCGCCGTACCGCGGCTCGGCGGCGACGATCCGCACCTCGGGCTTGTGCTCGCGGAAGAACCGGCCGACGCCCATCAGCGTGCCGGTGGTGCCGAGGCCGGCGACGAAGTGCGTGACGGAGGGGAGGTCCGCGAAGATCTCCCGCGCGGTGCCGTCGTAGTGTGCGAGCGCGTTCGACGGGTTGCCGTACTGGTACAGCATCACCCAGTCCGGGTGCTCCTCCGCGACCTGCTTCGCGACCCGGACCGCCTCGTTGGAACCGCCCGCGGCCGGGGAGGAGATGATCTCGACCCCCCACATCCGCAGGATCTGGCGGCGCTCCTCGGAGGTGTTCTCCGGCATCACGCAGACCATCCGGTACCCGCGGAGCTTGGCCGCCATCGCGAGCGAGATGCCGGTGTTGCCGGAGGTCGGCTCGAGGATCGTGTTCCCCGGGCGCAGCCGGCCGTCCTTCTCGGCGTCCAGCAGCATCCGCAGCGCCGCCCGGTCCTTGATCGACCCGGTCGGATTGTGGTCCTCGAGCTTCGCCCAGAGCCGTACGTCGGCCGACGGCGACAGCTTCGGCAGCCCGACCAGCGGCGTACCTCCGACCGAGTCCAGCAGGCTGTCGAAGCGCATGATCAGCCGCCGGCGACCGCGGGCAGCACGACGACCACGTCGCCGTCCTTCACCTCGGTCTTGAGGCCGCCGGTGAAGCGGACGTCCTCGTCGTTCACGTACACGTTCACGAACCGGCGCAGCTCCTCCGGCTCACCCTCCACGATGCGCTCCTTGAGGCCCGGGTGGGCGCCGTTCACGTCGTCGATGAACTCGGCCAGGTTCACGCCGTCACCGGTGACCGCCTTCGCGCCACCGGTGTAGGT
This sequence comes from Kribbella sp. NPDC055110, assembly GCF_053607525.1. NCBI lineage: Bacteria > Bacillati > Actinomycetota > Actinomycetes > Propionibacteriales > Kribbellaceae > Kribbella > Kribbella sp. NPDC055110. Next base: position 27,149 of record NZ_JBSGTS010000029.1, on the reverse strand, counting down.
GCGCAGGATCGTCGGCACGCGCAGCTCGATCGCCATCTCAGTGCTCTCCTTCAGTCTCTTCATAAGAACCAACTACGCGTACTTCTTCTTCCGTGACCTTGCCCTCGACGATCCGGTACGAGCGAAACTCGACCGGCCCGTCGTACGCCGGGGAGTCGGCACCGTCCCGCGTCGACACCAGCACGTAGTGGGCGCCGGGCTCCTGGGCGAGGTTGATGTCGGTGCGGGACGGGTACGCCTCGGTGGCGGTGTGCGAGTGGTAGATCACCACCGGCTCCTCGTCCCGCTCGTCGAGCTCCTTGTAGAGCCGCAGCAGATCACCCGAGTCGAACTCGTAGAACGTCGGCGACATGGCGGCGTTCAGCATCGGGACGAACCGGGTCGCCCGGTCCGATCCCTCGGCCCCCGCGACCACACCGCACGCCTCGTCGGGATGGTCCCGCCGGGCATGCGCCACGATCGCGTCAACAGTCGCCTTCTCGATCACCAGCACGCCTCCACGGTACGGCGCGCGCCGTACCGGCCCCGCCAACCACGGAGTCGTTCCAGAATGCGGACAGTGCGTTACCAGCGGTCGTGGAGCTGGGGACGGATGAGGTCGTCGTACGTCTGCTGGACGGCGGTCAACTGGTCGGAAGTGAGTGGGGTGAGGGTGGCGGCGGAGATGTTTCCGGCTACCTGAGCGGGATTGCGGGCGCCGGGGATGACGACCGACACGCCGGGCTGGTCGAGGATCCAGCGGAGGGCGAACTGGGCCATCGTGGCGCCGGTCGGGAGCCAGGGAATCAGGCGGCGGACGGCCTCCAGGCCGGTGCCGAAGTCGACCCCGGAGAAGGTCTCGCCGACGTCGAAGGCCTCGCCGTGCCGGTTGTACGTGCGGTGGTCGTCGTCGCCGAACGTGGTGTGTTCGTCGTACTTGCCGGAGAGCAGACCGCTGGCGAGCGGGACGCGGGCGATGATGCCGACGCCGGCCGCCTGCGCCGCGGGCAGGACCTCGTCGAGCGGCTTGAGGCGGAACGCGTTCAGGATGATCTGCACCGACGCGACGTTCGGCCGCGCGATCGCGGTCAGCGCCTCGACACAGGTCTCGACACTGACGCCGTACGCCGCAATCCGGCCCTCGTCGACCATCGAGTCGAGCGCGTCGAACACCTCGTCGCTCGAGTAGACGGGCGTCGGCGGGCAGTGCAGCTGCACCAGATCGATCGTGTCGACGCCGAGGTTCTGCCGGGAGCGGTCGTTCCACGCGCGGAAGTTCGCGAGCGAGTAGTTCTCCGGCACCTGCTCGACGCGGCGACCCATCTTCGTCGCCACGGTCAGCCCGTCAGCCGCCTTGAGCACCTGCCCAACAAGCCGCTCACTACGCCCATCGCCGTACACATCCGCGGTATCGATAAACGTCACGCCACCGTCGATCGCGGCCTCGAGCACCGCCAGCGCGTCGCCCTCGTCCACCTCTCCCCAGTCCGCGCCCAACTGCCACGCCCCGAGCCCGACCACACCCACATCCCGCCCGGTCCGCCCGAGCCGCCGCATCTCCATGAGCAGCACCCTAGTCAGCCCGGCGGTGGGGAAAGAAATGTGCGTGTGATGACCATTTGTTTCCCGACCTCAGCGCATGTTGTGGAGGAGGGCGGACTGGAGGTAGCCGAGCCAGTCGTAGAGGTCGTAGGTGAGGCGCCGCGGGTCGTCGTCGGGGAGTTTCTCCCAGGTCGAGTAGTCGTCCTCGTCCTTGATCTCGAGGCGGGTGCCGATGGCGAGGCGGAGGTCGTTCAGCGCACGCAGCCAGGAGAGCTGCTCGTCCGGCTCGAGCGCGATCTCGTCGGCGCCGGACTCCTCCAGCGCCGACAGCACCCGCTTGGCGTCGGTGACCTTGCCCTCGCGCAGCCCGCGCTCGGTGAACCGGCGGAACTCGGCCGACGCCATGTCGTCCTGCTTGTACGCGTCCGGCAGCAGCCGCTGCAGTACGACGTCCTCGGGCGGCGACGTCGGGCCGTCGGAGTCCAGCAGCGCCGCGAGCGGGTCGCTGGACTCGGTGGCGCGCGGCGGCAGCCCGTCGTACAGCAGCTCGACCAGGTTGCGGAGCAGATTCGCGAGGATGTCCGCCTCGTGCTCGGCGAAGCTGACGACGACGGTCTTACGGCGCCTGCGGAACCGGGTCACGACTTCTCGCAGGTGGCCCACAGGCCATAGGTGTGCATCGCTTCCACGTCGCGTTCCATCGCTTCCCGGTTGCCGTTCGAGACCGCCGACTTACCTTCCTTGTGCACCTGCATCATCAGCTTCTCCGCCTTCTGCTTGGAGTAGCCGAAGTAGGTCTGGAACACGAAGGTGACGTAGTCCATCAGGTTGACCGGATCGTTCCAGACGATGGTCACCCAGGGCGGGCTCAACTCGATCGCCTCGTCGACCTCGGGGCTCTCGAGTTCGCTTGGTGCGGTGGTCACCTGTCCATTCTCTCCATCATCGGTTCGCCGTTCGCAATAGGCTGCTCTTGTGACGCACTCGACCGCGCTTCTGACCGACCATTACGAGCTGACCATGCTGCAGGCCGCGCTGGCCGACGGCACGGCGCAGCGCCGCTCGGTGTTCGAGCTGTTCGCCCGCCGGCTGCCGGACGGCCGCCGGTACGGCGTGGTCGCGGGCGTCAACCGCCTGCTGGACGCGCTCGAGCGGTTCCGGTTCGACGAGCAGACGATCGCCTTCCTGGCCGATCGCGGCGTCGTCGACCAGGCTACCCGGGACTGGCTCGCGCAGTACCGGTTCTCCGGCGACATCTCCGGCTACGCCGACGGCGAGATCTTCTTCCCGGGCTCGCCGGTGCTCGTGGTGGAGTCGTCCTTCGCGGAGGCGGTGCTGCTGGAAACCGTTTTCTTGTCGATCCTGAACCACGATTCCGCGGTCGCCTCGGCGGCATCCCGGATGACCTGGTGGGCCGGTGGGCGGCCCTGTATCGAGATGGGCTCGCGGCGGACCCACGAGGAGGCAGCGGTCGGCGCGGCGCTGGCGGCGTACATCTCAGGGTTCAGCGCCACCTCGAACCTGGAGGCGGCCCGCCGGTTCGGCATCCCGAGCACGGGGACGGCGGCGCACGCGTTCACGCTGCTGCACGACCGCGAGGAGGACGCGTTCCGGTCACAGGTCGACGCGCTGGGCAAGGGTACGACGCTGCTCGTCGACACCTACGACGTCGCCGAGGCCGTGCGGTCCGCGATCGAGCTGACCGGCCCCGACCTGGGCGCGGTCCGGCTGGACTCGGGCGACCTGCCGTCGCTGGCCGGGCAGGTCCGCGAGCAGCTCGACTCGCTGGGCGCGACGAAGACCCGGATCATCGTGACGAGCGACCTGGACGAGTACCAGATCGCCGCGCTCGCACCGGCGCCGGTCGACGGGTACGGCGTGGGTACGTCGCTGGTCACCGGGTCCGGGTACCCGACCTGCGGGTTCGTGTACAAGCTGGTCGCCCGGGAGGACGCGAGCGGCGAACTGGTGCCGGTGGCGAAGAAGAGCCCGGACAAGATCTCGATCGGCGGCCGGAAGTGGGCGTTGCGGCGGCGTACGGCGGCCGGGGTCGCGGAGGTCGAACTGATCGGCGTCGGTGAGCAGCCGGTCGACGACGGCGACGACCGCGTCCTCCTGAAGCCGCTCGTCGAGTCGGGCAAGATCGTCGGCCGGACCACGCCGGAGGAGTCGCAGGCACACCACCAGAAGGTCCGCGACGAACTCCCCCGCTCCGCCAGCCAGCTCAGCCGCGGCGAACCCGCCATCCCCACCGACTACATCGGCGACTACACCAACCGAAACCCGTTCCTGCCCCGGAGCCACACGTGACCACCCCAAGCCACACGGCCGACACGGCCGGGCATGATGAGTGGTCGCCGGATGCGCCGGCCGATGAGGCCGACGTCCTGATCGCTCTGCGGTTCGCCGAGCGCGCGACCCGGAAGGCGATCGCGGAGGAGCTCGCGGGGACCGGACTGCACACAGGTCAGGAGCTGGTGCTCGCCAAGCTCCTGCACCACGGCTCGCTACCGGTGGCCCGGCTCGCGAAGGTCCTGGACGTCGAGGTGCCGACGGCAACCAAGACCACGCAGCGGATGGAGGCCGCCGGGCTGGTCCGCCGGGTGAAAAACACCACCGACGCCCGGCAGGTAGGTATCGAGCTGACCGACCGCGGCGTCGAGCTCGCCCACACCGTCCAGGAGATCTACGACCGCGCCGGCCGGCGCGCCCTCGCCCAGCTCACCCCCGAGGACCGCCGCCTCCTCCGCAACCTCCTCTGGACCATCACCGGCACCCTCGAAGACCTCACTCAGCTGTAGCTGTCGAACACCTTCCCGAGTACGCCGAGTGCTTCCCGCAACAAGTCGGGCGGCATCACCAGCGGCGGCAGGAACCGCAGTACGTTCCCGTAAGTCCCAGCGGTCAGCACGACCAGCCCCTCCGCATGGCACGCCTTCGCGATCGCCGCGGTCGCGGCCGCAGCGGGCTCGCCGTCCGCCACCAGCTCGATCGCGATCATCGCGCCGCGACCGCGGACGTCCCCGATGATCGGATGCCGCGCGGCCAGCTCACGTAGCGCGGGCAGCATGATGTCGCCGATCTCCCGCGCCCGCGCGGGCAGGTCGTCGGACTCGATCATGCCGATCGCGGCCAGGGCGGCGGCGCAGGCGACCGGGTTCCCGCCGTACGTCCCGCCGAGTCCGCCGACGTGCGGCGCGTCCATGATCTCGGCCCGCCCGGTGACGGCCGCCAGCGGGAGACCGCCCGCGATCCCCTTGGCCAGCGTGATCAGGTCCGGTACGACCCCTTCCCGCTGACACGCGAACAGGTCGCCGGTCCGCCCGAACCCGGTCTGGATCTCGTCGGCCACGAACACCACGCCGCGCTCCGCACACCAGGCCGCGACCGCCGGCAGGAACCCGTCGGCGGGTACGACGAAGCCGCCCTCGCCCTGGATCGGCTCCAGTACGACGCACGCCACGTTCGACGCGCCGACGTACTTCTCGATCATCGCGACCGATCGCGCCGCGGCCTCCGGCCCGCTCAGTCCGTCGCGGAACGGGTACGACGTGGGCACCCGGTAGACCTCGGGCGCGAACGGGCCGAACCCGTCCTTGTACGGCAGGTTCTTCGCCGTCATCGCCATCGTCAGGTTCGTCCGACCGTGGTACCCGTGGTCGAACACCACGACGGCGTTCCGCCGGGTGTACGACCGGGCGATCTTCACCGCGTTCTCGACCGCCTCGGCGCCGGAGTTCAGCAGTACGGAGCGCTTCTCGTGCCCGCCCGGCGTGATCCGGTTGAGCTCCTCGCACACCCGCAGATAGCCCTCGTACGGCGTCACCATGAAGCAGGTGTGGGTGAAGCGCGCGACCTGGTCCTGAACCGCCGCCACCACGGCCGGTGCCGCGTTGCCCACGTTCGTGACCGCGATCCCGGAGCCGAGATCGATCAGCTGGTTGCCATCGGCATCCACCACGATCCCGCCGGCGGCCCGCTCGACGAACACCGGCAGCGTGATCCCGATCCCGCGCGGGACCGAACGGCGTACCCGCTCCAGCAGCTCCACCGAGCGCGGTCCGGGAATCGCCGTGACCAGCTTGCGTTCCTGTGTGACGGTCATCGTCCCGCTCCCAAGGATTCGGCGTCGCCGGACAGGCGTTGGGCCAGCCAGACCGGGACGACCGAGAAGACGATCAGCACGGCCGCGACCACGTTGACGACGGGCGCCTGGTTCGGCCGGAAGAGGTTGTTGAAGATCCAGATCGGCAGGGTCTGGACGTCCGCGCCGGCGGTGAACGTGGTCACGATGATCTCGTCGAAGGACAGCGCGAACGCCAGCAGCGCGCCGGCCAGCAACGCCGACCGGATCATCGGGAACGTCACCAGCCGGAACGTGGTGAAACCGGACGCCCCCAGATCCGCGGACGCCTGTTCCAAAGCGATCCCGGTACGGCGCAAGCGCGCGATCACGTTGTTGAACACGGTCACGATGCAGAACGTGGCATGCGCGATCACGATCGTCACGAACCCGAGCTGCCAGCCGAAGATCGTCCGGAACGCGTTGTTCAGCGCGATCCCGGTGACGATGCCCGGCAGCGCGATCGGCAGGATCACGAGCAACGAGACCGCGTCCCGGCCGTAGAACTTGAACCGCTGCAACGCGAACGCGATCATCGTCCCGAGCACCAGCGCGATCGCCGTCGCCGCCAGTCCGACGCGCACGCTGACCCACAGCGCATCCAGTGCACCTTGACTTTCCGCGGCCCGGCGCCACCAGTCCAGGGTGAAGTCGCGCGGCGGCCAGGCGAACGTCTTGTTGACGTTGAACGAGTTCACCACCACGAGCAGGAGCGGCACGTAGATCAGCGCGAGAATCAGCACGGTCAGGACCCGCAGCACGATCCGGGCCGGTCGGGAGATCGTCATCACAGGCTCTCCATCGCTCCGGTACGGCGTACTGCGGCCAGGTACACCAGCATCACCACGACCGGCACCGTGGCGACCGCCGCCGCGAACGGCAGGTTGTTGGCGGCGCCCACGTTGTCGTACACGACGTTGCCGAGCAGCTGATTGGTGCCACCGACGATCCGGACCGCGATGTAGTCACCCAGCGTCAGGCTGAACGTGAAGATCGAGCCCGCCACCATCGCCGGCACCACCGTCGGGAGCACGATCAGCCGCAGGGTCTGCAGCGTCCCGCCGCCGAGATCGGCCGATGCCTCCAGCAACGAGTCCGGCAGTCGGTCGAGGCCGGCGAAGATCGGCAGGATCATGTACGGCAGCCAGAGATAGGCCAGCGTGACCACGGTTGCCGTCAGCCCGTACCCCGGCGACCGCAGGCCGACCGCCTCGAACGCCGACGACACCAGCCCGCCCTCGGAGAACATCCCGCGCCACGCGTATGCCTTGACCAGATAGCTGGCCCACAACGGCATCAGCACCGCCACCAGCAGGAACCGGCGCAGCCCCGGCCCGGCCACCTTCGACATGTAGAGCGCGATCGGCAACGCGACCACGGCGTCGATCAGAGTCACCAGTACGGCGACCCCGATCGTCCGCAGTGCGATGGTCCGGTACACGTCGACGGTGAACAGGGTCTTGAAACTGTCCAGCGTCCACTGCCGCTCGATCAGCCCGGTGAACCCGTTCTGCGTCCAGAGCGCGGTGACGAACAGCGCCGCCAGCGCCCCCAGGTACGCGACCCCGAGCCACAGCATCGGCGGCCCGAGCAACAACGCCAACCGGGCCCTGGGGTGACGATGCAGCATGGTCACCCCTTGATCTGCGTCCAGGCTTGGGTCCAGCGGGTGTAGTCCACACATTTCACGTCGGTGCGGCCGTCCAGGCACTGTTCGATCGGCGTGGTCCAGTACCAGATCTTCTCGGAGTACGCCTCGTCGCCCGCATGGAACGTCGTGCAGTGGTTCTTGTCGGCGGTCTTGGTACAGGCCTTCGCGTTGGCCGGCGACTCACCGAAGTACTCGGCGACCGCGGCGTTGGCTTCCGGGCTGATGATGTGGTTCATCCACAGGTACGCGCAGTTCTTGTTCTTCGACGTCGTGCTGACCATCCAGGTGTCCGACCAGCCGGTGACGCCTTCGGTCGGCACGGTGACCTGCACCGGGACCTTCTCGCCGGTCGCCACGTTCGCGATCACCTGCCAGGTGGTGCCGAGCACCGAGTTGCCACTGGTGAACGCCTGCACCTCCTTGAGGTAGTCCGACCAGTACTCCGAGACCAGCGTCTTCTGCGTCTTCAGCAGGTCCACGGCGGCGGCGAACTGCTTGTCGTCCAGGGCGTACGGGTTCTTGATCCCGAGGTCCGGCTTGGACGCCATCAGGTACATCGCGGCGTCGGCGATGTAGATCGGCGAGTCGTACGCCGTGATCTTGCCCTTGTACGGCGAGTTCGGGTCGAACACCGCGCTCCACGAGGTCGGGGCGGTGGTCACCTTGTCGGTACGCCACATCAGCAGGTTCGCGCCGTACCCGTGCGGGACGCCGTACATCTGGCCCTTCACCGAGTTCCACGGGCGGTTCTTCAAGAACGGATAGATGTCGGCGTAGTTCGGGATCAGGTCGGTGTTCACCGGTTCCACCTGGCCGCCCGCGATCAGCCGCAGCGAGGCGTCGCCGGAGGCCGACACCACGTCGTACTGGCCGGTCTTCATCAGACTGAGGGCCTCGTCCGAGGTGCCGAACGTCTTCACCGTCACCTGGCAGCCGGTCTGCTTCTCGAACGGCGTGACCCAGTCGACCTTCGGGTCGTTCGACCCGTCCTCGGCGTACCCGGGCCAGGCGAGCACGCTGAGCTTGCCCTCGCCGGGGCCGAGTGTTTCGAGCTTCTTCAGGTCCGGCGCGGTGAATCCGCCGGCCGCGCCCGCGGAAGCACCGGAACCACCCGAGTCGCCGGCGGACGTTCCACACGCCGCAAGCAGCGCGAGCAGTGCCGCGCTCGCCGCCACAGTCAGTCTCTTCATCCAAAGCTCCTTGAGTACGGGGCGGAAGGTGCTAGTGCGGGCCGCCGATCGCGACGGTGTGATCGCGGTGCCAGGTGAGGCGGACCTGGGCGCCGCGGAGGTCGAGCTTGTCCTGCACCGAGCCGTGCAGGTTCTGCTGCAGGACGATGAGCGATCCGCCGGCGTCCAGGTCGACCACCGACTGCGTGGCCGATCCCAGGTACACCACTTCGCGAACCACTCCGGTCGCCGTACACAGCCCCGGCTCGGCCGGAGCGTCGCGCAACTGCAGCCGGATCTTCTCCGGCCGGACGGTGAACAGCCCGGCGGTCCCGAGGACGGCCTCCGCGACCGCGCCGTCGAGCAAGTTAGAGGTGCCGACGAACCCTGCGACGAACGCGCTCGCCGGGTGCTCGTACAACTCGGCCGGTGCGGCCAACTGCTCGATCCGGCCGCCGTTGAACACGGCGATCCGGTCGCTCATCGTCAGCGCTTCCTCCTGGTCGTGCGTGACGAACACGAAGGTGATGCCGACATCGCGCTGCAGGGCCTTCAACTCGATCTGCATCTCGCGCCGGAGCTTGAGATCGAGCGCGCCGAGCGGCTCGTCGAGCAGCAGGACCTTGGGCCGGTTCACCAGCGCCCGGGCCAGCGCGACCCGTTGCCGCTGGCCACCGGACAGCTGGCTCGGGCGCCGGTCGCCGTACCCCTCCAACCGAACCGTCGAGAGTGCCTCGAGAGCTCTGGTACGGCGACTCCGCCGGTCGACCCCCTTCACTCGTAGCCCGTACTCGACGTTCTGCAGCACCGTCATGTGCGGGAACAGGGCGTAGTCCTGGAAGACCGTGTTCACGTCCCGCGCCGCCGGCGGGCGGTCCGTGACGTCGACCCCGCCGAGCAGCACCCGCCCTTCGGTGGGCACCTCGAACCCCGCGATCATCCGCAGCACCGTGGTCTTGCCGGAGCCGGACGGACCGAGCATCGAGAAGAACTCGCCCTCGGTCAGGTCCAGGTCGATCCCGTCGACGGCGGTCACGTCACCGAACGACTTGCGCAGTCCGCGCAGACCGACCGCCGTCGCCCCGGCCTCGATCTGCACCTGTTCGGTCGCCACCGTGCTCATCCGATCGCCGACATCACGTGCTTGACCCGGGTGTAGTCCTCGACGCCGTACATCGAGAGGTCCTTGCCGTGGCCGGAATGCTTGAACCCACCGTGCGGCATCTCCGCGACCAGCGGGATGTGCGTGTTGATCCAGACACACCCGAAATCAAGGGCTTTCGACATCCGCAGCGCCCGTGAGTGATCCGTGGTGAAGACGCTCGACGCGAGGCCGTACCGGACACCGTTCGCCAGCCGGACCGCATCGGCCTCGTCGGTGAAGGGCTGCACGGTGATGACAGGTCCGAACACCTCGTCCTGGATCATCTCGTCGTCCTGCTGCAGTCCGGTGACGATCGTGGCCTCCAGGAAGTAGCCGTCGGCAAGCGCTCCGCCGGGTCGCTGTCCGCCGAGCACGATCTCCGCGTGCGCGGGCATCCGCGCCAGGAAGCCCCGCACGCGGTCGAGTTGCAGGCTGCTGTTGAGCGGCCCGAACAACGCACCTTCGTCATCGGGCAGTCCTGGGCGGGCGTTTTCATTGGCCCAGCTAACAAGCATGCGGACGAACTCGTCGTGCACCGACGCGTCGACGAGGACCCGGCAGGCCGCCGTACAGTCCTGGCCGGCGTTGAAGTACCCACCAACGCCGATGGCCTCGACAGCAGCCGACAGATCGGCATCGGCGAAGACGACAGCAGGCGCCTTCCCGCCAAGCTCCAGGTGCGTGCGCTTGAGGTCGAGCGCGGCAGTAGAAGCAACCTCCGAGCCGGCGCGGGTCGAACCGGTGATGCTCACGAGGCCGGGTGCCGGGTGCGCGACGACCTCCTGACCGGTCGCGCGATCACCGCAGACGACGTTGAACACCCCGACCGGCAGTACCTCGGCCGCGATCTCGGCGAGCATCACCGTCGTCACGGGCGTGGTCTCGGCCGGCTTGAGGACCAGCGTGTTGCCGGCCGCCAGCGCCGGGCCGATCTTCCAGACCGCCATCATCATCGGGTAGTTCCACGGCGAGACCTGACCGACGACGCCGATCGGTTCGCGACGGACCCAGGACGTGTGCCCGGCCAGGTACTCACCGGCCGACTTGCCCTCGAGCATCCGGGCGGCGCCGGCGAAGAACCGCAACTGGTCGACCATCACCGCGAGCTCCTCGGTGCGCGTGAGCTCGAGCGGTTTGCCGGTGTTCTGCGACTCGGCCGCGACCAGTTCGTCGCCCCGGGCCTCGACCAGGTCCGCGAAGCGCAGCAACATCCGCTGCCTTTCCGCCGGCGTGATCCCGCTCCAGGCCGGTACGGCGGCCACCGCGGCCCGGTACGCCAGATCCACATCCGGCTCGCCGGACAACGGCGCCGTACCGAAGACCTTGCCGGTGGCCGGGTCGACGAGCTCGCTGGTCGCGCCGCTCAGCGCGTCCCGCGGCGTACCGCTGATCAGGTTCCGCACTGTTCGCATCAGGTACTCCCCGGGGATGCTGGTTGGCGGTAAACATATGAAATCAGATGTTAAAGTTCAAGGGATCGGCAACAATGTGCCGGAGTTGTTGCCCGGGAGCGGAAGAGTGGGGGCAGGATGGCGCTGCGGTTCTACGGCAGTGGCGCGGCGGCGGTGTTCGCACCGCTGGAACCGCTGAGCCGCTCGGAACTCGTGGCCCGCCGGCTCACCGACGCGATCGCACTCGGCCTGCTCCCGGATTCGGAGCAGCTGCCCGGCGAGGCGGACCTGGCCGGCATCTTCGGCGTCTCCACCACCACGATCCGCGAGGCCCTGTCGTCGCTGCGGCTGCGCGGGCTGATCGACACCCGCCGCGGCCGCGGCGGCGGCAGCTTCGTCCGCGCGCAGGACGAGATGTCGTCCGCGATCGTCCACGACCGCCTGCAGGAGCTGAGCCTCGCCCAGCTGCGAGACCTCGGCGACCACTACACCGCCATCGCGGGTACGGCGGCCAGACTCGCCGCCGAACGCGCCACGCCGGACGACGTCCAGCGACTGACCGCGGTGTGCGACAGCCTGGAGAACGCCGAGGGGCTGGGCGGCCGCCGGCGCGCCGACGCGCAGTTCCACATCGAGGTCGCCGCGACCGCACAGTCGACGCGGCTGTACCGGGCCGAGGTGAGCCTGCAGGCCGAGGTGGGCACGCTGCTCTGGCTCGCGTTCGGGGACGACGAGAGCCACCGGCGTACCGTACGCAGCTGCCGGGACGTCGTCGCGGCGATCGGGCGGACCGACGGCGACGCGGCACGGACCGCCGCCGAGGAGCGGGTGGCGGACTCGACGGCACGCCTCATCGACCTCAGACTGGCGTTGGAGGACACATGACTTCATTGACGCTCGACGCGGGACTGGAAACCGTGGTCGAGGTCGTCGAGTCCGTCGTCGGCGAGGCGTTCGCGCTCGCCGACCGGATCGGCGCGCAGACCGAGGACGTGTTCACGCTGCGGCCGACCGTCCGGCGCGCCGACCTGGACGGCGTCGTCGAGCTCGTCCGGCCGGTGCTCGAGGATCCGGCCGGCCGGATTCAGGGCGCGGGATTCGTGGCCGCGACCGACGCGCTGGCCGACTCCCGGTGGTGGCTCGAGTGGTTCATGCTCCGGAACGGTTCGGCCGAGCGGCTGCTCGTCGACACCGACCCGCGCGGAGAGAACTTCTTCGACTACCAGTCACTGCCGTGGTTCGACGTACCGCAGCGGACCGCGCGCAGGCACGTCACCGGTCCGTACGTCGACTACCTCTGCACCGACGACTACACCCTGACCTTCACCGTCCCGGTCGTGGTCCGCGACCGGTTCGTCGGCGTGGCGGGGGCGGACGTCCGGGTGTTCACGTTCGAGAAGGCGATCCTGCCGTGCCTGCGGGCGACGCAGCGCAAGCTCGCGATCGTCAACGATCAGGGTCGGGTCGTGCTGAGCAACAGCGCCCGCCATGTCAGCGGGACACTGCTGCGCGCGGAGCTCCCGGCGTACCGGATCGAGGATCTGCCGCTGTCCGTGGTGGAGCTCAGTCTCTAGGCAGGTACTTGTCCAGGTACTCGTTGCGGAACTTGCCCGCCGGGTCGTACTTCGCCGCGAGGGCGATGAAGTCCTTCACCTTCGGGTAGCGCTCGGCCAGGGTGGCGGCGTCGGCCTCGAAGACCTTGCCCCAGTGCGGCCGCGCGTCGAGCGGCGCGAGTGCGTCCTCCAGCGCTGCGACGACCGGGCGGACGACCGTCTCGTCCTGGATCCAGGTGAAGTGCAGGGCGACCGTGTCGCGGCCCTGGCTCGGGCTCAGCCACAGCTCGTCGGCGGCGATCGTCCGGACCTCCGACACCTGGATCACCGGCGCGAACTGGTTGCCCAAGGCCCGCAGTACGTCGAACGCCTCGGCGGCCCGCTCGCGCGGTACGAAGTACTCCGACTGCAGCTCGTCCCCATTGCTCGGCGTGAACTCGAGCCGGAAGTGCGGCAGCCGCTCGTTCCACGGCCCTTCGACCCCGCCCTGCTGGGTCGCGTAGTCGGCCGGCATCACCTTGATCGGGTGCCGCGCCCCGTCGGCGAGCCTCGCGCCCAGCCATGTCGGATCGGGCGCGGTCAGCTCCCGTCGCTTGCGCCACACCATCACGTCCGGGTCCACCCAGTCGGTGAACGCGCTCACGCTGTACGCGCTCCCCATCACCGCGGCGAAGTCCGACCCGAGCCGCTCCACCGGCAACCCGTCGTACACCACCTGGCTGATCTGGTACGTCGGTTGTACGTCGAGCGTCAGGCTCACGGTCACCCCGAGCGCACCGAGCGAGATGACCGACCCGGCGAAGTCCTCGTCGTCCCGGGTCAGCGTGACGAGTTCACCGTCGGCGTTCACGAAGGTGATCGCGTTGACCGCATCCGCCAGTGGACCGTTGATGTCGCCGGAGCCGTGCGTACCCGTCGAGCACGCGCCGGCGACCGAGATGTGCGGAAGCGACCCGAGGTTGTGCAGCGCGAGCCCCTGCGCCTGGAGCGCCGCCGTGATCTCGCCGTACCGCAGCCCGGCCGAGACCGTCACCCCGCGCTCGCCGACCTCGACGACCTTCGGGAGGTCCTGCACGCTGACCAGCGCGCCGGTGCTGTCGGCGATCCGGTTGAACGAGTGCCCGGTCCCGAGCACCCGCACCTTGCCGGCGGCCGCGACCAGCTCCTGCAGTTCCGCGATCGTCCGCGGTCGCTGGAGCTCGCTCGCGAATTTGACGTTCCCCGCCCAGTTGGTGGTCATTCCGAACCCTCTCCGCCGACGCCGTCCCGCACCGAACTCCGGCGCGGGGTGGTGGACCCGCGTGGCGGGGCCGGTGAACAGGTTATTCCAGGCGCCCCGACACCAGTTCCTGTTCACTGCACCTTGAAACGGCGCTGTCCCGGCGCTAGCGGACGCGGACTGAGGCCGTTGGGCTCTTCTGGACGTTGCGGCCGTCGCTGACCTCTAGGTGGTACGACAACCTGTGCCCGCTGGTCAGGCCGGAGTCGGTGACCGAGGTGACGGTCGGCTTCGTCCAGGAGTTCGACGTACGCGACCAGCTGCCGATCCGCGTGCTGCCGCGGTACAGCAGGTAGGTCAGCGTGAGGTTGTCGCGGTCGAGCACGGTCGGGAAGGCGATCGTCACCTTGTTCACCCGCGCGCTGGCGACCTTGGGCGCAGCGGGCCGCGCGGGGGCCGCACCACCCGGCGTGTTCGTGAACCGGGTCAACCCTTCCTGCGGTACGCCGTTGACCTTGGTGAAGTCACCACCCGCCCAGAGGTCGTTGCCGCCGGACGCGAACGCGAGGGGACCGACGAGGGTCGTGCCGCCGGCGGTCGCGTTCGGGAACCACGGACCGAGCTTCCCGGTGATCGCGCTGTAGACGAGGAAGTGGTGCATCCCGGTCTTGTCCGGGAAGGCACCGTCGGCGCTGCAGTCGTGCGCGTGCGAACCCTTGTAGAGCCAGTTCCCGATCGCCTTGATCGCCTCGGTCGCACCCCGGCACCTGCTCTGCCAGAGCAGCTTGCCGGTCGTGGCGTCCGCCGCGAGCACCCCGTCGTAGCAACCGATGCTATGCGTACCGGCGTTGGACGCGAAGACCTTGTTTCCTTGGACCTCGATGTCCTTGACCCGGCTGTCGCACTCGTCGGTCAGCGGCGGGATCGCGGCCGCAGCGGGCATCGGGAGCGCGGCGCCCGTGTTGGCGTTCAGCATCGCGAGCGCATGTACGTCGCGGCCGCCGATCCGGGTGAAGCCGCCGCCGACGAAGGCGCGCGTACCGTCGGTCGACAGCTCGATCGCGTGGACGTCGTCGTTCGCATTCGGACTCCACGACAGCAGCGCGCCGGTGTTCAGGCTGACCGCGGCGACCCGGCTGCGGGCGACCTTGTCCACGGATCCGAACGAGCCGCCCAGATAGACCTTGCTGCCGGTGACCTTCAGCGCCGCGACCCGGTAGTTCACCATCGGGTCCCAGCCGGGCACAAGCTTGCCGGTGGCAACATCGAACATCGCCACCCGCGACCGCGGCACCCCGTCGACGACGGTGAAGTCGCCGCCGATCACCACCCGCCGGCCGTCGGGGGACGTCGCGACACTCCACACCGGCCCGTTGACCTGCGGCGCGAACCGCGTCGGTACGCCGGTGGTCCGGTCGAACACCGCGAAGTACTTCCGCGCCGCATCCCCGACCCCGCGGGCCTTCCCCGGCGGCCGGACCCGCGTGAACAGGCCGCCCGCGAACACCAGGTTCCCCGCGACGGCGAGCGCGTTCACGCTCGCGTTCGTCTGCCACGAGGACTGCTGCACCGACGACAACGCCGACCCGAACCCGGGCGGCGCCGACTGTGCCGCCGTACCAGCCTCTGTTGCCGCCTGCACCGCAGGACCTGAAGGAACCAGTGCCGCGACCCCCACGGCCGCAGCGGTGACAGCAGCCAGAACGGCCTTCTTCATGAGCAAACCCCCAAGGGCCTGCTCCGGCGGAAGATGCCGACCCCATGACTCGATGACAATACGCAGTCGAACGATAACTGTCAGCACAAACATCCCCGTGCGCGGGGTCATCGCTGGCGACCCGCGACACTTGATTTCAATTTGTTAGTCGGCTAAATTTTCTTCTTAGCCGACTAACAATATATGCGGGAGGACGGGTCATGGACCTGGGTTTGAAGGATGCTGCGGTGCTGGTGACGGGCGGTTCGTCGGGGATCGGGCGGGCGACCGCGATCGCGTACGGGCGGGAAGGGGCGCGGGTCGCGATCACCTACAACTCGCAGAAGGACGCGGCCGAGGCAGTCGCGGAGGAGATCGAGGAGGCGGGCGGTACGGCGTACGTCGTCCAACTGGACCTCGGCGCGCCGGAGACGATCGCGAGCGCCGTCGCGTCGACGGTAGAGCACTGGGGCGGGCTGGACGCCGTGGTCGCGAACGCGGTCAGCTGGGGAACGCTCGGGTACGACGACCGGCCGGAGCGGATCGAGGACTCCCGGGTCGAGTGGTGGACTCAGATCATCCGCGCCAACCTCGAGGGGAACTACCACCTCGTCCAGCAGGTCGCGCCGGCACTCCGCGCTTCCGAACACGGGCGGCTGGTGCTGATCTCAACGGACCTCGCCGAGCGTGGCATGCGCGGTTCCTGGGCGTACGGCGCGGCGAAGGCAGGACTGCACGGCCTCGCGGCGAGCCTGCAGCACGATCTCGGCGCAGACGGCGTACTCGTGAACGTCGTACTGCCCGGCATCACGCTGGAGAACGGCGCGCACCGCGTCATCCCCCGCCCCGCGCTGGACCGGATCGCGGCCGGATTCACCGCCCGGCACCTCCCCGACGCGTCCGAGCTCGCCGACGCGATCCTGTTCCTCACCTCGCCCCGCACCAAGGCGATCCAGGGCCAGTTGCTGCACGTGACCGGCGGAGACCTGATGCCCGCGTAATGCAGCGTTGACGGCGCCGACGCTTGTACGGTGGGCTCAGGAATACTCCGGAAAAGGAGCGTCGCGATGGCCCGGGCACTGATCGTGGTTGATGTGCAGAACGACTTCTGCGAGGGCGGGAGCCTGGCCGTCGCCGGTGGCGCCGACGTCGCGTTCCGGATCGGCGAACTGCTGCACAAATGGCACGAGGCCGAGCCGGACGACCGGCAGTACGCGTACGTCGTGGCCACCCGGGACCACCACATCGACCCGGGTGACCACTTCTCCAAGGAACCCGACTTCGTGAACTCCTGGCCGCGGCACTGCGTCGCCGGCACCGACGGCGTCAGCTTCCACCCGAACCTCGACCCGCAGCCCTTCGACGCGATCTTCGACAAGGGCGAGTACGCAGCCGCCTACTCCGGCTTCGAAGGCAAGTCCCACGAAGGCGGCCACACCCTCGCCGACTGGCTCCGCGACAAAGGCGTCACCGACGTCGACGTCTGCGGCCTCGCCACCGACTACTGCGTCCGCGCCACCGCCCTGGACGCCCACCAAGCAGGCTTCGCCACCACAGTCCTGACCACCCTCACCGCCGGCGTGGCCGAGCCCACCACCACCCAAGCCCTGACCGACCTCCGCACCGCCGGTATAACCCTCACCTAAGCAACCACAAACGTCACCGCTACACAGCGGCCGGCGACGGAGGAGCCGTGCGTAGCACCGCTTGGGGCTGTCCTATCTGACTGGGGCTCCTGGGCCGAGGGGGATGCCTAGGGCCCACCAGGCTAGGAACAGTAGGGTCCAGGCGATGGTCATGGAGACTGCTAGTGGGACTGTGTACGACGCTAGGGTGCCGACGCCGGCGTTTTTGCGGTAGCGCTGGAGGAAGCCGAGGGCCATGACGAAGTACGGGCTCATCGGGGTGATTGCCGTGGACCCGGAGTCGGCGATTCGGAAGAGGGCCTGGGTGGTCTCGGCGGGGACGTTCAGAAGGAGCATCATCGGGACCAGGATCGGTGCGGTCAGGGACCACATCGCGGAGCCGCTTGTCACCAGGACGTTGATCACCGTCAGCAGTGCGAGGATGCCGAGGAAGATCACCACCTTCGGCGCCCCGAGGTCGCCGAGTACCCGGGCCGACTCCGCCGACACCAGGTCGCCGATGTTGCTCCAGTCGAAGTATGCGAGGAACTGGGCGATCGCGAAGAACAGCACCAGCACCGGTGCCATTTGCTTGATGCCTTCGGCCATCAGCTTCGGTACGTCGGCGGCGCGCTCGATCGCGCGAACTGTCACGCCGTACGTGATGCCGACGAGGCCGAAGAGGACCGCGACCACCATCGCGATGCCGTCGAGGAACGGCGAGTCGACGATGCTGCCGTCCTTGCCGCGCAACGGCGAACCGTGCGGCAACAGGACTGCGACGATCGCGAGGGCCGCGACGAGGAAGACGATCCCGGCCCGGCGCAGACCTTTGCGTTCGGCAACAGACACGGCGAGTTGATCCGCTTCGTCGCCGGGTGCGTCCGGGTCGGCGTCGAGGTCGGTCCGCTTGCTGAGTATCAGCCGTGTCACGAGGGTGATCACCAGCGCCAGCAGGATCGAGGACGCGATGTTGAAGAACCAGTTCGACAACACCGAGACATGAGCATCCGGATCCACTGTGCGAGCGGCGGCCGTGGTGATGCCGGCGAAGATCGCGTCGTTCGGGGTCGGGATCGGGCTGGCGTCGTACCCGGAGGCGATCGCGGTGTACGCGACCACGATGCCGAGGATCGGGGACCGGCCGACCGCGCGGAACGCGAGCCCGCCGAGCGGCACCAGGATGATGTACGCCGCAGCGGACGCGACGTGGGCCATCGTGCCGGCGAACGCGACCGCGAACACCACCATCGACTGCGGTACCCGCGACACGCTCACCCGCATCAGCGCCTGCAGGAACCTGGTCCGCTCGGCCAGCGCGACGCCCATGATCACGACCACGATCGTGGCCATCGGCGGGAACTCGGCGAAGTTCGAGACTGCCGTCGACACCGCCATCTGCAGGCCGTCGCCGGACAACAGGTTCTGGACGGCGACCTCCTTGCCGTCCTTCGGCGAGAGCACCGAAACGTCCAGCGAGGACAGAATTGCACTGACCACGGCCAGGAGAGCGGACAGGATCCAGAACAGCCAGAACGGGTGCGGCAGCGCGTTCCCGATCCGCTCGATGACCGCCATCGCCCTGACCAGGCGCGGCAGATCCCTCGTGTCGGTCGCCGTACTCATAATGTGTGCGCCTTGAAACTGTGCTCTTTGAAAAACGTGCCGATCAGTTCGTGCGCTTCGAACGTCTGGGTCACGTAACCCGGGCCGGATGTCGCGTCCGATCCCGGCCAGCTGTGCCCGCCGTCGGTGACCGCGACGTGGACGACGTCGGCCTTGCAGCCTTTGTAGGTGAACTTCAGTACGTCGTCACCGATCCGGCTCGTCTTCGGGTCCGGGTTGCAGTGGTCGCGGACGGTCCAGTCCCGGACCCACGTCTGTACGTCGGGCAGGTCGCGCTGACCGTCACCGCCGTACGGGATCGTGGTATCGCCCGTGCCGTGGATGTCGAGCACCGGGACCGGGCGGCTCGGCGCGCAGTGCGTGCCCTCGATGTAGAACGCGCCGGAGACCGGGGCGATCGCCGCGATCCGGTCGGCGAGCCGGCAAGCGAGGATCCCGGTGAAGCCGGCGCCGTTGGACTTGCCGGTCGCGTAGACGGCGTCCGTGTCGACGCAGTACGACGCCTCCAGCTCGTCGAGCAGGTCCTCGGTGAACTGCACGTCGTCGACACCCTTCGCGGAGTACGGCGCGCCCTGCCAGGCCTGCTTGTTCTCGTCGCCGATCACACCGTTGGGGTAGGCAACGATCGCGTCGAGTTTCGACAGGTCGGAGAACGCCTCGGTCTGGGCGCCGGTCTTGCCGCGGCCGTGGTACACGAGGATGAGTCGCTGCGCCTTGGAGCTCTGGTAGTTGTCCGGTACGTGCAGGCGATAGGTGCGGGCGAGGCCGCCGCTGCTGACGGTGTAGTCGCCACTCGCTGCGGCCTGCTTGCCGCAGCCGGCACTGTGGGCGCGGACTGCAGTTGCCGTGGGCAACGTGGTGGCGGCGGTCACCAGAGCCGCCGCTCCTAACAGTGCACCGACCCGGCGGGCGGTACTGCGTGGGATCTTGGGCCGTGCGAGGTTCATCAGGGGGCCTCCTCGGGGGCATGCGGCCTGCAGGCGGGCAGGCTCGCGCCTGGACCTCCCTGAGCAAAGGTCCAGTGTTTTGGGGGGACAGCGTCAGGCCGAGAGCAACTCGTCGGCGAAGGCGGCGATACGGTCGGCGGCGGTCTCCACGAGGAGCCGGCCGTCCTCGGCGGTGGCGCGGCGGGGATCACCCAGCACGCCACGCTTGTGGTACGCGTCGAACCCGACGGACAGCCGCGGACCGCGCGACTGCCGGGAGAGCCGGGCCGTGGTGGTCAGGTCGTCGAGCGTGGTCGCGCCGGGTTCCAGGCGGTCGGCCTGGACGAGGTTCGGCGCGAGGTACAGCATCTGCGCGGTCTCCGCCTCGCCGGCGTGACCGTGGACTGGACTGACATCAGCAATCAGATCCGACACGACAGACGTGACCGGCGTCCACGTGAAGGTCACGTCGCTGCGAACGTACTCCTGCGCGAGCACGGACAGGGCGGCGTTGTTCCCTCCGTGCCCGGTGATCACCAGGAACTGCTGCCAGCCATGTTCGTGCAGGCTGGCCACCAGATCCCGGAGAACATGCATGAACGTTGCCGGCGACAACGTCATCGTGCCGGCGAAGGCCATGTGGTGCGGTGAGACGCCGTACGGGACGGCCGGGGCGATCACCGCGCGGCCGGCCAGCCGTTCCGCGACGCGTTCGGCGACGCCGACGGCGCGGACGGTGTCGGTGGACATCGCCATCCCGCCGCCGTGCTGTTCCTGCGCGCCGACCGGGATGATCACGAGCGGCGCCGTACGCACGGCTTCGAGCGCGTCGTCGGTCGTCATCGCGGCCAGTTTCCGGAACTTTTCTGGCGCCTGGTGACGATTTGTTTCCGGAAAGGCGGTCATGAGAACTCCGGCGCTGACTCGACGGCGCGGCGGATGTTGTCGAGGTGCTCGCGGGTCAGTCGCTCGGCCTGTACGGCGTCCTGCGCGCGGACGGCCTCGACGATCGCCTGGTGCTCCTCGTGATCGCGTCCGCGGTTGTCGTACAGCGCGCGGATCTGCTGCTGCTCGCGGACCCGAACCTTCAGCAGCGACGCCAGAACCTCTTGCAGCAAAGGGTTCCCGGACGCGGCCGCGAGCTCGACGTGGAAGTTCAGCGCGAACGCCGGACCACCCGGCGGGACGAGCGCGTTGGTGACCGCGGCCTCCAGGCGCTCCAGGTTCTCGTCCCGGCGCGCCAGGGCCGACTGCGCCGCGACCGCCGGCTCGATCACCAGGCGCGCACCGATCAGCTGCAACACCGAGTCCTTCGTGATCGGCGGCCGATGCGGATTCGCCAGCACGACGTTGTTGATCGTCGGACCGACGTACGTCCCGGACCCGTGCCGGAACTCGACCGCCCCGGTCGCCTCGAGCTTTCGCAGCGCCTCCCGCACCGTCGGCGTGGTGATCGCGAACCGCTTCGCCAACTCCCGCGCCGACGGAATCGCGTCCCCCGGCCGCAGCCCGCCGTCCCGGATGATCCCGAGAATCGACTCGGTCAACCGGTCCGACAAGCTGGGCAACGCCTCAGAAGCTGAGTAAGTCACAAAGTGACTAAATCACTTAGCCACACCCGGGTCAAGACCTCGAACGAGTAGTTCTGCTCAGGCCACTCGCAGACGCCGAGCGGGGTCAGGGGGTGACGGTGATGGGGGTGCCGTTGGAGACCAGGGACCAGTCGCCGGTGTGGAAGGTGTTGGGGTCGACGGTGCCGGTGGTGGTGACGTAGTCGATCATCAGCTGGCGGATCTCGACCTGGCGGTTGTAGACGACCGGGGCGGTCTTGACGTGCGGGAAGTTGCCGCCGCCGGACTGGCGGTAGTTGTTGACCGCGACAACGAACTGCTGATCGGCCGCGACCGGCGTGCCGTCGTACGCGAGGTCGGTGATCCGGGAGCCGGCCGCCTTGGCGATGTCGATCTTGTAGGTCAGAGGCTTCGACAGGCCGCCGAGGATGTCGTAGTTGTAGTCCGGCGTACCGTTCGGCGCGGTCGGCGTCGGTGCGTTGGTGACGTCAGCGGACGGGAACGGCCCGGTGCCGGTCACCTGCTTGAAATACCGCGCGGAGAACTCCAGGTACTCCTTGATCTGCGCGCCCGTCATCGTCACCCCGAGCAGCGTGTTGTCGAAGACGTAGAGCCCGGCGACGTCGCGGATCGAGACATCGCCGGCCGGGATCGCGGCCGCCCGGTTGAACGGGGCCGCGATCGCCAGTACCGGCAGCGACGCCTGCGGCGTACCGGCGAGGGCCTTCGACACCGCGTCGGCCTGGACGAAGTTCACGAAGTCGAGCGCGGCGGTGTCCTCCCACGGCGCGGTCGCCGCGGACATCGCCGCGGTGCAGGTGCCGATCTTCGAGTTCACGTACTGGACGACCTTGTCGTGGTCCTTCTGCAGCAGCGCGACGACGTCCGGGTCGGCGTCGACGGTGTTCGCGTTCAGCACCTGGCTGTGCCGGCCGACGACCTTCCACTGCCCGTGGACCTTCTGCAGGTCGAGGTCGAACAGCGACAGCCGCATGCCCCATTTCAGCGGCCCGCTGAGCACCACCTGCTCGCCGCTGGTCTTGTTCGTGACGAGCCGCTCGGGGATCTCCAGGTGGGCGTGGCCGACCAGGACGGCGTCGATGCCCGGGACGGTCTCGGCCATCAGCACCGACGTGTTCTCCGGGTACGGCAGCGCGTCGCCGTACGACGAGGACAGGTTCATCCCCGAGTGCACGGAGGCGATCACGACGTCGGCGCCGGCCTTGCGGACCCGCGGCGCCCAGATCTTCGCGAGCTCGACGATGCCGCCGAACTTCAGCTTGTTCTCGACGTTCGCCTTGTCCCAGATCGCGATGCCCGGGTTGGTCAGGCCGAGGATGCCGACGGTGACCGGCTTCTCGCCCGGCACCTGCACCCGCTTCAGCGTGTACGGCGGGAACACCGGGAGGCCCGTGGTCCAGTCCTGGGCGTTCGCGCCGAGCAGCGGGAACCGCAGCTGCCGCTGGAACTTGCGGAGGATGTCGAGGCCGTAGTTGAACTCGTGGTTGCCGAGCGCGGCGGCGTCGTATCCGATCCGGTTCATCGCGGCCGCCATCGGGTGGATGTGACCGCCGGTGATGGGCTCGATCTTGGCGAAGTAGTAGGACAGCGGCGTGCCCTGGATGGTGTCGCCGGCGTCCAGCAGCAGCGGGCGCGGCGCGTACCGGTCCGCGGCGATCCGGTCCCGGACCGCGCTGACCAGCGTGGAGATCTTGGCCAGGCCGATGTCGTTGTGCGCGCTGTCGTCGTACTCGGCGTTCTTGAAGTAGTCCCAGTTGAACACGTTGCCGTGCAGGTCGGTGGTGCCCATCACGGTCAGCCGGACGGTCTTGCCCGGCCCGCTACCGGCGTACGCCGGAACCGCCTGGAACCCGGCCGCGGCCAGCGCCGCCGCACCGCCGATCACCGTACGTCGTGTCATCGTGGTCCGCTCACCGCTGTCCGTCATCGGCCCGCCTCACAGGTCTGTACGCCGGGATCTCCGGCCCGAAGGCACACCCTACGACCGACACACCCCCACCCCCACTCACGCATGCCCCCAGACTCACGAGAAGATGCCACCCATGACCAAGCCGCCCGGCAAACTTCTGCCGTTGGTCGCCGCCCTTCTTTGCGGTGCCGTCCTCGCCCAAGCCGCCACGCCCCCCGACCACTCGGTCACGTCCGCTGCCTCGCCCGTGTCCCCGACGTCCGGCCACGGGCTGATCGGTACGCCGGTGACGTCCAAGCGCGGCGTACCGTCGTCGACCAAACAACCTACGCAACCCACACAGCCCCCCGTTGCCAAGCCGCCCGCCGACGACTGGAATCTCGCGGCGCACGGGAAGGTGCTGTACCTGACCTTCGACGACGGTCCGCAGCACGAATGGACCCCGAAGGTTCTGCAGGTACTGCGCAAGCACAAAGCGCAGGCGACGTTCTTCGTGCTCGGGATCCAGGTGGCGCAGTACCCGGAACTGATCGCCGCCGAACGCGCCGCCGGCCACACCGTCGGCAACCACACGTGGGACCACAAGACGCTGACCCTGCTGCCGGACGCGAAGGTGCGGCATGAGATCGCGACGGGCGTGAAGTCGAAGTGCCTGCGCCCGCCGACCGGGGCCACGAACGCGAAGATCCAGGCGATCGCGGCGGCGTACCACCAGCGGCAGGTGCTGTGGGACGTGGACACGAAGGACTGGGAGAAGCCCGGCGCCGCCAGCGTCGAGCACGCGATCATGACCGGTGCCCGTCCCGGCGCGATCATCCTGATGCACGACGGCGGCGGCAACCGCTCCCAGACCGTCGCGGCCCTCGACCGAGCCCTGACCAGACTCACCAAGCTCGGCTACACGTACCGCTCACTGCCCTGCTAGCGCAGGACACCCGCGGTGCCGTCGGAGAAGTGCTTCATGGCCTCGTCGATGACGTGCACCGGCTGGTCGAGGGATTTCACCAGGAACATGCCGGTCGGGCGCAGCAGCGGGTTCGGCTTCACGACGCTGCGGACCGACGGCTGGTCGAGACCGCGGACACCGGCCGTTGTCGCGCCGACGCCGCGGACCAGGGCCAGGTCGAGCATGTACTGGCCGAGCAGCTTGTGCTGCGTGAAGCCGCGGACGGACGCCCACGGCAGCACCACGGGGAACGCCGCGCCGTCGCAGGCCAGCTCGAGTCCCTTGGCGGAGATCCGCATCGCCACGGGCGGCAACTCGTTGGCGTCGTACCACTCCACCCGATCGGCCTGCACGCGGTACACCAGGACCGTGCTGAGCACCAGCGGGATCATTGCCACGATCAACAACAGCGCGAACGGCCACATCCCGGAGCCGCGGAACGCGACCAGCGCGTAGATCGCGGCAACGATCCCGATCACGCCGAGAACCAGCGTCACCCAGGCACCGCGCCGCTCCACGGTTCGCACCACCTCGCGCCGGCGCAGCACAGTGTCGCGGTCGATCCCGACCACGAACGGCTGCCCCGGCTCCGATGGCGGCACCTGCACCTCCGGCTCGACCTCTACGACCTGTGAAGTTGCGTCCCCGTCGTCACTCACTGGGAAAGAATCCCACAACGTCCGAAGAAGTGCGGTCTCTAGCCCACACTTCTTCGGACGTAACGGGTCAGGTCTTGCGGCGGCCGGCCCAGGTCCAGGCGTAGACGCCGTCGTCGACCGCCTGGCCGCCCTCGCCGAGTTCGAGCGGGCGGAAGGTGTCGACCATCACCGCCAGTTCCTCGAACCGCTCCGCGCCCAGCGAGGCCTCGATCGCCGACGGCTGCGGCCCGTGCGCGTACCCGCCGGGGTGCAGCGAGATCGATCCGAGTCCGATCCCGGAGCCCTTCCGCGCCTCGTAGTCGCCGCCGCAGTAGAACATCACCTCGTCGGAGTCGACGTTCGAGTGGTAGTACGGCACAGGCACCGACAGCGGGTGGTAGTCGACCTTCCGCGGCACGAAGTTGCAGACCACGAAGTTGTACCCCTCGAACACCTGGTGCACGGGCGGCGGCTGGTGCACCCGCCCGGTGATCGGCTCGAAGTCGCTGACGTTGAACGTGTACGGGTACAGGCAGCCGTCCCACCCGACCACGTCGAACGGGTGCGTCGCGTACGTCATCCGGCTCCCGACGATCCCGCCTACACCGTTCCCGCGGTGCTTGACCAGCACCTCGACATCGGTCCCCTCGACCACGAGCGGCTCGGTGGTGGGGTGCAGGTCGCGTTCGCAGTACGGCGAGTGCTCGAGGAACTGCCCGAACCGGGACAGGTAGCGCTTCGGCGGCGCGATGTGCGAGTTGCCCTCGATCGCGTACGCGTGCACGCCGTCCGGCCCGGGCAGCCAGCGGTGCGTGGTCGCGCGCGGGATGATCACGTAGTCGCCCTGGACCGCGTTCAGTACGCCGAAAACGGTTTCCACGGTCGCCGAACCCTTCTCGACGTACACGCACTCGTCGCCGATCGCGTTCCGGTAGTACGGCGAGGGCTGCTCGGCCACGACGTACGAGATCCGGACGTCACCGTTGCCGAGCACGAGCCGCCGGTCCTCCACCGCGTTGCTCTTGGACGTGTCGGTGAACAGATCGTGCAGCTTCAGGTGCCGCGGCGTGAGCGGGTGGTTCGGGACGGTGGCGAGATCCGGCAGGTCCCACACCTGGGAATCGACGATCGCGGACGGTACGCCGGCGTGGTACAGCAGCGACGAGTCCGATGAGAACCCCTC
The DNA here is from genome assembly GCF_053607525.1 of Kribbella sp. NPDC055110. NCBI lineage: Bacteria > Bacillati > Actinomycetota > Actinomycetes > Propionibacteriales > Kribbellaceae > Kribbella > Kribbella sp. NPDC055110. The sequence continues at coordinate 1,237 of NZ_JBSGTS010000029.1, read as the reverse complement.
CTCCCCCATCAGCTCCTCGTAGTACAGCCCGCCGTCCGGTTTCCGGAACTGCGTGTGCCGCTTCGGTGGAACCTCACCGACCTGCCGGTAGAACGCCATCTCCGCCACTCCTGCATGTACGCTATCCGAACGCCTGCGTCCGCTTACCGAAAGCATCCGTTAGGCTTCGACCCATGTCAACCGTCCCTGCGCTGTACCGGCACCTGGTCGACGACGCCTCGATGTTCCCGCCGGGCGATCTGCCGCTGCCCGAGGCCGTCGCGGCCCATCACGTCCACCGCCGGTCGCCGTACGCCGACCTGGTCGGCACGTTCGTGTGCACCGACGACGACCTGATGAAGGTCGCCGCCGAAGCGGCCCGCACCGGGACCGCACCGCTCCGGGTCTCGGTGGTGATCTCCGGCGGCGCCGGCGGGATCGAGCCCGTGATCCGCTGGTCCGACCGGTCGAAGGACGTCGAGGTGACCGCGGTCGAGGTCCGGCTGCGCGACGAGGACGACCTGTCCCGGAACGCGCTGCGCGTGGTCCGCGCCTGCGACGACTGCTTCGACGAGGAGACGGCGTACGTCGAACTCGGCCTGGACGGAGCGTGGGAACGCGCGCTCGACGTGGTCGCCGACGCCGGGTACGCCGCCAAGCTCCGCACCGGCGGCCTCGACGCCGCACTCTTCCCGTCGGCCGCCCAGGTGGCGTCCTTCATCACGGCCTGCCTCGACCGCGAAGTGCCCTTCAAGTGCACGGCCGGCCTGCACAACGCGGTCCGGCATACCGCTGAAGACACCGGCTTCGAGCACCACGGGTTCCTCAACGTCCTGCTCGCGACCCGGGCCTCGCTCGACGGCGCCACACACGACGAACTGGTCGAGCTCCTGGACCAGCGCGACGGCGAGGTACTGGCGACGCGGGCGCGCGAGCTGTCGGACGATCAGGCGGCGAGCACGCGCCGGTGGTTCACGTCGTTCGGCTCGTGCAGCATCGACGAGCCGCGCGCGGACCTGATCGCCTTGAACTTGATGGAGGCCCGATGACAGTGCATATTGCCTCGCTGCCGCTCGGCGGGTCATGGGGCTGTTACTCCCGGTCTTCCCTCGTCGTTCCGGTCGCTTCGCTCCCTCCGCTCCTCAGTCCAGGCCGGGAGGCCCCATGACACTCCCTGTGTCAACCTCACGCCGCAGATTGAGCGGTTGTGTGTTGGTTGAGGATGGTTGCGGCGCGGTGGTTGGCGGGGTCGTAGGGG
>NZ_JBSGTS010000028.1:11157-104808 GCF_053607525.1 Kribbella sp. NPDC055110 | reverse complement strand
CAGGGACATATACGTACTGTCGACCTGCACAAGACCCGCAGCACACACACGCCCGAGCCCAGGCGAGTGCGCCGACCAGGCCGATCAGTCCAGCCGGGACGACGGGAGCGTCTGGGGACGTTGGCTGGTCGCTTCAGGTGGGTGGCAATCCCCAGCTCGCACACCCAGACCTGGCAGCCACACCGCCCCACACATCCGTCACAAGAGCCGGATATCCCCTGCCATCCGCGCGGGTTGTGTGGGTGGTGGGTTCTAGCCTGGGGGGCGTGTTCGACTATGACGGTGAGATGCGGTTCTTGCAGGGCCGGTTTCGGGCCGCTTGTGGGGTTCGGGGCGGGGAGCGGGTGCTTGACGTTGGGTGTGGGGGTGGGCAGACGACGCGGGAGGCGGCGGCGGATGCTGGGCGGGGGCGTGTGGTTGGGGTGGATGTTTCGGAGCGGATGCTTGAGCATGCGCGGCGGCGTACGGCGTCGGAACAGGTCAGCTATCTGCTTGCGGACGCGGCGACGTACGACTTCAGGGAGACGGCGTTCGATGTGTGCATCAGCCGGTTCGGGGTGATGTTCTTCGACGATCCGGTGGGTGCGTTCGCGAACTTGCGGCGAGCGTTGCGGCCGGGTGGGCGGCTCGTCGCGATGGTGTGGCAGCCGCGCGCGGAGAACGAGTGGGCGCAGGTGATCCCGGAGACCATCGCCGGAGCCCGCGCAGCGAACGCCCGCACGGACGGCGGCACGGGCACGGCTGGGGCGGCCCGCGATAGCGGGACCCCTCCGTACGACGGGGCGATCAGCGAGAGCGAGACCTCCCCGGACAGCGGCGCGGTTCGGGAAGGCGGGGTGGGTTTCGATGAGTCGCCGTTTTCGTTTGGGGATGTGGAGGTTGTGCGGGGCGTTCTCGGGGCTGCGGGGTTTGGTGAGGTGTCGTTTGCCGGGGTGCGTGAGCGGTTGTACTACGGGTCTGATGTCGAGGCGGCGTACGAGAATGTGCTCCAGCTTCGCGAACCGCTCGCGCTGCTGGCGGAGCTGACCCCGGCCGAGGCCGAGCGGGCGCGGGGCGACTTGCGGGCGATACTCGCGGCGCACGACAGCGGCGACGGCGTGCTCTTCGACTCCGCCGCCTGGATCGTCACCGCGTGCTGACTCCTGCCTGGATCGTCACCGCGAGCTGGCCATGTAGTGAGGATCGAGTGACCGGCGTCACAGTCCACTAGTGTCGAGTCCGCCCGCGACCGCACGACGCACGGGCAGAAGCACCTCACACCACTTGAGCAAGGAGCATCAGATGCGTTCCATCATCACCACCGCGTTCATCTCCCTCGACGGCGTCGTGGACTCGCCCGGTGGCGAGGGCGGGTACCGCAACGCGGGCTGGACGTTCAAGGACGTCGCGTTCGACGAGTCGGCGTACGCGCTCAAGGGCGAGGAGCAGAACGAGGCCACCGCGCTGCTGCTCGGCCGGGTCAGCTACGAGGCGTTCGCGCCGGTCTGGCCGAAGATGACGGCGGAGTTCCCGGGCTACAACGCGATGCCGAAGTACGTCGTGTCGACCACGCTGAAGGACAGCGACCTGGTGTCGAACTGGGGCGAGACCACGATTCTCCGCTCCCTCGACGACGTCGCCGCGCTGAAGGAGACGGAGGGCGGCCCGATCATCATCAACGGCAGCGCCACCCTCAACCGCAACCTGTCGGACGCGGGCCTGATCGACCAGTACAACCTGCTCGTCTTCCCCGTCCTCCTCGGCGCCGGCAAGCGCCTGTTCAGCGACGCCGACCGCGACACGCTCAAGCTCAACCTGACCTCGAGCGAGTCGTACCCCAACGGCATCCAGAAGCTCGTGTACGCCGTGCAGCACTGAGCGCAACCAGCTTTGTCGGATCGCTGTACTACGGTTCGCGCATGGGTGTACTGGGGAGGCACGAGCGCTACATGCCCGAGGACGGGATTCTCGTGGTGCAGGATGTCCGGGGCGGGTCGTGGTACGACGACCTGACCGCGAACGATGCGCATCCGGTCGGCACGCTCGGGCGGTCGGGTCGCGGGTGGTTGTACGCGGCGGGCGGCGACGGGCCGTGCGTCGTCCGCCTGCAACTGCGCGACGACCGCCCGGCCGACGATGACCAGTGGAGCGATGTCTTCGAGACGCCGTACCTGAGTCCGAGCGGAGCCGTCAGTCTGTCAGGGCTCACGACCGGCCCCGGCGACGAACATCTGCGGTTGGGTGAGCCCGGGATGTACCGCATCCGCGCGGCTCACCGCCCGCTACCACCTACGCCCGAACCTCCCCGGGACGAGGACGATCTCAAGCCGACCGACCTCTGGCAGTTCGACTTCTGGCCGGACAGGGATCCCGCGGACCCACCGCGTTGGCTCCGCCGCCGCCGACCACCGGTACGCAGGGCCGATGCGGGATGGACGTCGTTGCTCGGGCTCGACGTACCCGAAGTCGCGAGTGTCGTCGAATGGACCGGCGCGGCCGAGGGTATGACCGTCGACGACATCATCTCCTGGGGCGTCGACCACTACCGCGGTCCCGACTGGCTCGACAAACCGTTCTACATCGGGCCGAGAGGAGAGGGCTGGCCGACCCTCGCCGACATCGCCCGGCAGGTCGGCGTACCGGAGCCGAAGGTCCGGCGTGACCTGCTGCCGCTGTACGTCGCCCTTCGGATACTGGCCTTCGACGGCACTCGGTACGTCGCTATCAAGGACAAGCCCTTGGCGCAGGACGTGCTGCAACTGCCGGATCACGTGACCGCCGCGCTTGAACTGTCCCAGGCAGTGAATCAATTCACCGGATACGCAGCGGATCTGGTGTCGGTCGTGTTCTGGGGTGGCGCCGAGCAGACGGTCGCGGCTCTCGCCGAACGCACCGTGGCCTCGGAGGACGACGTACGCCGGACTCTCCGGTACGCCGAGGATCGCAAGCTGCTCGAGGTGGAGCAACGTGGTCCGGACGAGGTTTCCTTGACGATGTGTCCGGCGGCGAGACCGAGGTAGCTCCGTGAGTATCGACGTACGGCCGGCCAGTGTCTTCGAGGGTGTCCGGGCGGTGATCGGACCGAAGTCGCCGACGGCCAACGTGTGTTTCTGCTTGAGCTATCGGATTCCGTCCAAGCTCAACAATGCGCTGCGCGGGCCGGCGCGCGGTGCGTACGTCGAGGGGCTCTGCAACGCGACGCCCGCGCCCGGTGTGCTCGCGTACGACGGGGACACGCCGGTCGGATGGGCCGCGATCGCGCCGCGTGCTGCGACGACGTTCGCCCGGAACCGGAAGATCCCGCACGTGGACGATCTGCCGGTGTGGTCGCTGTGGTGCATCCGGGTTCGCCCGGGGCACCGCGGCCAGGGGATCTCGCATGCGCTGATCGCCGGCGCCGTCGACTTCGCGCGCGACAACGGGGCGCCGGTGGTCGAGGCCTATCCGCTCGACAACGGGAACAGCAAGGTCGATCTCACGATGGCGTACGCCGGGATCCGCAAGAACTTCGAGTACGCCGGGTTCAGCAAAACCGCCGACACCACGTCGACGCTCTCCGGCCATCCCCGCGTCCTTATGCGTCTCGATCTCCGCTGAGCCAGCGCGCGGCCGCGTGGTAGATGTCGTCAGGCCTGCTGTTGAAGGCGATGGCTGCGTCCGGAGCGTGCTGCCGGGTCAGGTTGACGATTCGTTCGAACAGCTCGAGTTGCTCCTCGTTCTTCCGGATCCCGCCGCCGATCACAACGCACTCCCACGGCTGCGCGGCCAACGCCGCGCCGACCACCGCCTCGATGTCGTCGCTGCCGTCCAGTCCGACCAGGCAGGTCTGTACGCCGACACCGCGATCGGCGAAGTCCGCCATCCCGACCTGAATCGCGGTCGCGACCGGCTCCGGGTCCCACGGCCCGGGAACGCGGTACGGGTCGAGTCCGATCACCAGCACCCGCGCGTTGACGTCCATAGTCGGACACTAGAGCGTTACGGCCCTGGTCGAAAAGATGTTCAGCAGACCGTGCGTCGATGAGAATCACACTGGGGATTTTCAACGACATTTACTGGGGGCTTGTGATGTTTTCTGGAATACGCCGACTGCTCGTACTCGGAGCGGCGGCCGCGCTGGCATTTCCGGCAGGCACGTCGTACGCGGCTCAATCCGCGACCTTTACGGCCCACTAGGACGTGGTGAAGCGCTGTTCGACGGTGTCGAGGAAGCCTTCGACCTGGCGGTAGGTTTCGGAGCTGTACACGCCGATGCTGCGTTCGGTTCCGAGGGCTTCGCGCATCGCGTCGAGGTAGCGGCGCTGCAGGATCTCCATCTGTTCGCGCGTGTCCGCCTTGGTCTCACGGAGCTGCTGGCTCCCGGTGACCAGGCGCGGCACGATCCTGTCCTTCAGCGTGCTGACCACGACCGGATCGAGGGGCTCGCCGTCGACGGTCTGTTCCTCGAGCGGGCCGACCGCGTCGATCGCGGCCTCGCCGATCTGCCGCATCAGCGCCTGCACCGAGTCGCGTTTGTCCTCGCTGCTCTCCGGACGGAACCGCATCTTCGCGATCACCGCGGGCAGCGAGATCCCGAACGCCACCAGCGTGATCAGCGCGACGATGAACGCCGCGAGCACGACGGTGTCGCGGTGCGGCGTACCGGCCGGGATCGTTTGCGCGGCCGCGACCGTCACGACGCCGCGCATCCCGGCCCAGGCGAGCACCAGCAGACCGCGGCCGGTGATCGGTTCGCGCTCCTCGAAGTCCGCGTCCGCGCGGCCGCGCGCGAGCCGTTTGCGCGCCCAGGCGACGCGGTTCTCCTCACGCGCACCGGCCGGCTCCATCGAGTCCAGGTGCTCCTCGAACTGATCCAGTTGCGCCCGGACCTGCTCGGTCCGGTCGTTGCGGCCGAACCGGCTCTGCAGCGCGGGCCAGGCTAGCCCGAGGAAGCGCAGTACGACCAGCAGGCCGACCACGAGCAGGACGAGTCCGGTGATCTCGCCGAGTGTCGTCTCCGCGCGGGCGTCGTCGACGAGCTCCGGCAGCTGGTACCCCATCGCGAGGAAGACGCCACTCTCCAGGATGAAGCTGATCGTCGTCCACGTGGTCGCCTGCGTCTGCCGGTCGCGAGCGCTGAACTTCCGGCTGCCCAGCGCTCCGGTCAGCAGGCCGGCGATCACTACGGCGAGTACGCCGGACGCGTGCGCCTCCTCGGCCGGGAAGTAGGCGAGGAACGGTACGGCGAACGAGATCGTCGTGTTGAGCACCGGGTCGTCGAGGCGTTGGCGCAGTACGGCGGTCAGCAGGCCGACCGCGGCGCCGATCAGGATCGCGCCGACGACTGCCCAGGCGAAGTCGAGGGCCGTGTGGCCGAGACTGAAATGGCTCGTGACGGCGAGCGCGGCGACCGCTGTCCGCAGGACGACGAGCGCCGAGGCATCGTTGACGAGGCTCTCGCCTTCGAGCACGGTCATGAGGCGCGGCGGGAGCCCGACGCGGTGCCCGATCGCGGTCGCCGCGACCGCGTCCGTCGGGCTCACGACCGCGCCGAGTGCGGTGGCGAGCGCAAACGAGATACTCGGGAACACCGCGTGCACAAGCGCTCCGATCACCAGCGCGGACACGATCACCATCACGATCGACAACCACGAGATCAGCGCGAAGTTCCGCCGTACGTCGAGAACCGGGAGCTGGACCGCCGACGCGTAGAGCAGCGGCGGCAGGACGCCCGCGAGGATGATCTCTGGCTCGATGTGGATGGCCGGCGTACTCGGCAGGTAACTGGCCCCGATGCCCAGGGCAACGAGCAGCAGCGGCGCGGCGACGCCGGTCCGTCGCGCGAACACCGAGGCCGCGATCATGATCGCGAGCCCCGCACCGGCAATCAGAACAATCTGATGATCCACGTGACAGCACTTTAGGGCCGGTCAGCGGTGTGCCGGGGTAATGACCAGGGATTCTCACTGGTGTCACGGGGGCGCCGGAGCCGCAGAGTGGAGGTCAGTGAACGAGTCGAATTCCCTGGAGGAAGTCATGAGCACCGACCTGAAGCTGGAAGTCGTCGTCATCCCGGTCGCGGAGGCGGACCGGTCGAAGGAGTTCTACCGCGGCCTCGGCTGGCGCTTGGACGCGGATTTCGCGTTCGACAACGGGTTCCGGGTCGTCCAGTTCACCCCGCCGGGCTCCCCCGCCTCGGTCCAGTTCGGCACGCAGATCACCTCGGCAGAGCCGGGTACGGCGCAGGGTCTCTACCTGGTCGTCGGCGACGTGGAGGCGGCGCGGAACGAACTGCTGGCGCACGGCGCCAAGGTCAGCGAGGTCTTCCACCCGGCTGCTCCCGGCGCGCAGTTCGAGGCCGGCGACACCACCGGTCGCGTGACCGGGCCGGCGGACGACCGGTCGAGCTACGGGTCGTTCGCGACATTCAGTGACCCGGACGGCAACACCTGGCTGCTGCAAGAGGTCACCAAACGGCTGCCCGGCCGCGTGGACGATGCGACGTACACCTCTGTGGACGACCTCGAAGCGGCCCTCCGGCGCGCCGCGGCCGCCCACGGCGAGCACGAGGCGCGCACCGGCCAGGCCGACGAGAACTGGCCGGCCTGGTACGCCGCTTACATGGTCGCCGAGCGCACCGGCGATGAACTCCCGCAGTAGCGGAATTGTCCGTGGGCGCGGCTAGCGTGCGAGGCATGAACCGGATCGATCGGCTGTATGCGCTCGCGGAGGAGCTGCGCGCGGCAGGGCCTCGTGGGCGTACGGCGCGGCAGCTGGCGGCACGCTTCGAGGTGAGCGTGCGGACCATCGAGCGCGATCTCAGTGCGCTCGGGCAGGCCGGCGTACCGCTGGCGACGAAACAGGGCCGCACGGGTGGATACTCGGTGGATCGGTCGATGAGCCTCCCGCCGCTGAACTTCACCGCGCGGGAGGCGATGGCGGTCGCGGTGGCGTTGAGCCGGAGCAACCACGTGCTGTTCTCACGCGACTCACGGACTGCGCTGCAGAAGATCGTGGCCGCGATGCCGCAGCGGGATCTCGACGAGGCGCGTACGGCAGCTGCGAAGGTGCGGCTCCTGGTGCAGCCGGTGCCGGATCCGGACGGAGAGGTGGCCGAGCAGATCTGGCGTGCGGTGCGCGACAACCAGGTACTGCGGATCGAGTACACGGATGTCGGCGGGGTCGGGACCGAGCGGGAGGTCGAGCCGCAACACGTCGTCGTCGGGCCGAACGGCTCCTACCTGACCGCGTGGTGTCACCTGCGCCAGGAGGACCGGGTGTTCCGGATGGATCGGATCACGCGGGCCGAGCGCACCTCGACACCACCCTCCCGGCCGCTCGCGACCGGCGACCTGCAGGTCGACGGGTACGAAACCAAACTGCCGGATGCCGCGCTGCGTCCCGAGGATCTTTTCCCAACTCCGACATAGGGCTGTCGCGAACCGCTGAAACCGTGGGTCCACTGTCAACGGATGAAAGAGAGAGATCGATGAGTACTCCGGCCCCTGGCACGCTGGCCTGGTTCGAGGTCGCGACCGACGACCCCGAGACCACCCAGAAGTTCTACGGCAGCCTGTTCGACTGGACCTTCGAGTCCGACGGCGCCCTCGCCGCGACCGGCCTCGAGTACCGCAACATCAAGGCCTCCGGCGCCGACCGGCCGATGGGCGGCATCTTCGGCACCAACGGGCAGCTGCCGAACCACGCGGTGTTCTACATCCTGGTCGCCGACGTCGAAGCCACCTGCGCCGACGCCGAACAACTCGGCGGCACCGTGGTCGACAAGCGCCTCGACGGCCCCCTGAAGTTCGCCTACCTGCGCGACCCGGCCGGCAATCAGTTCGGCGTCTTCACCCCACCCGCCGCATGACACCACCCACGCACCGAGTGTCCTCGCCGGCCAACACCGGCGGGGACACTCGCGGGGACGCTGTGCGGGAGCTGTACGACGAGCTCACCGACGACCTGCTCTACGACCCTGCCGTCGGCCACGGCACGATCATGGGGCACCCGTGCATCCGTCTCGCCGGCCAGTTCGTCGCCTGCCTCGAGAGGAACGGCACGTCCCTGATCCTCAAACTCCCGGCCGCCCGAGTGACCGAGCTCATCACCGCCGGCACCGGAACCCCGTTCGCCCCGACCGGCAACGTGATGCGCGAGTGGGTCACCATCCCCACCCTCGACCGAACCCTCTGGCAATCCCTCCTCAGCGAAGCCGTCACCTTCGCCCGCCAGAACCTCCCGAGCAAATCCAGCTAGTTGGAGAGTTGCCAGGTGGGGTGGTCGGACGGCTGCGGCCGGTACGAGCACTGCGTGCCGGTGCGAACGGCGTCGCGGAGGTGGGCGGCGAGGGGCGGATCCACCGATTCGATCCGGGCGATGGCGGTAGCGATCGCCTTGGTGGCGGCGACTCGGGCGCGTTCGGCAGTGGATCCGGTCGCGCGTGGGCGGCCTGCGAGACCGACAGCCGAGGTGAGTTCGGCGAGGAGGGCTTCGCGTTCTGCGGTGAGGCGCTCCACGCGCGCCAGGTCCGCCCAGTCGGTGGCCTCGGCCAACTCGGTCGCGAGGTCGGACAGTCGTTGCCGGTACGCCGTGGCGGCCTGGCGGTCGAGCTGCGGGCCGGTGTCCGGCTGAATCACGGTGGCTGTGCCGTCGGTGACGAGGTCGATCGCCGACACTGTCCGGCCGGGCTGAGCCAGAAGCTGGTGCAGGTACTCGAAGCCGCGGAGCGCCCGCACCGGGCGAGCGTCGGACCCGATCAACCACAACCCGTCGCCGCCCGGCCGGAAATGTACGACGCCGGCAGCTGCCGGATCGGCTGCGGACTGTAGGCGGTTCTGCCACCACGGTGCGCCGAGGCGGCGGTAGGTCGTCAGGGCTCTGGTTCGTAGCTGGTCGGCTCGAGCATGGTCGCCGGTGAAGGCGGCGGCTCGGGCGAGCGAGTCGTCGGTGACGCCGTGGAAATAGACAGCTCCGGCGTTCACCACGGCCCGGTTCTCGTACGGCGTGAGCAGGCGCGCCGCCGTACGGACGATCTGCTCGTCGCCGACCGCGAGAGCCGCCTCGAGTACGCAGTGCAGGTTCAGGAGGTAGTTCACGTCCCGCGGCAGCGACTCCAGCACTTCCGGGCCGAGCTGTTCGAGCAGGACCCGGGCGCGATCGTGGCGACCGAGCAGCGCCCAGACCGACGCGGCTTCGCTGGCGACCTCTACGACTCCCTCGGACCGTGCGAACTGCTCCATCAGCTCCGCGATCTCGGCGCCGGCTTCGATCTCGCCGGCGTGCACCGCGGTATAGGCACGCATCACGCCCGTCACCATCCACGCATCGGCCAGTCCGGCCTCCGCGGCAGCATCGTCCGCGACCCCGATCAGCGCACCGGCGTCGGCCCCGCGGACGTGGTCGTACATCCACCGCCGGGATGCCGCGAAGAACCGGGCTCGTGGCGACTCTGCCGCCAGCAACTCCAAGGCGCGCAACTGGCGCTGGATCACGGGCACTCGCAGGGTCTCCCAGCCGACCTGCAGGCTCCAGAGATGGCCCCGGAGCCGAGCCTCGGAATCGAGTACGTGAGCAGACACCGCGTCCAACCGCGCGGCTGTCTCCTCCCGGAGCGTCAGCTCGTCCGGTCCCCAGTGAGCCGCGAGCACCGCATCCAGACAGTCCGCGATCAGCTCCAGGTCGCCGGCCTGCTCCGCATGTGCCAACGCGTCGTCCGCGAACGATGCGGCCCGGTCGGCGTGCCCGCCGTACGCCCAGCAGCGGGCCAGCGCCGCAGCGACCCGGGCACGGCCGGCGTCGTCGGTCGTCCGGACGAGTACGTCGTACAGCTCGGCCGCGAGCCGCCCCGGTTCCGTGCCGAAGACGTGCCCCGCCGCGGCACCGAGGACCACCCGGGTCCGCGCCGCCAGCTCGGTCTCACGCCGGCTCGTCACACCAATCACGGTACGGCGCGGAGCGCCACGCAGGCACAACCCCGTCCTTCGCGGCCCGAATGGCCGTTCTGGAGGGGTTGTGCCTGCGTGGGGGTTCAGGATCGGATCAAGGTCACCTCGGCGGCATGCTCGGCCTGCCGCGCCTCGTCCCAGTCTCCGGTGCAGTACACGCGCATCTCGGTGATCTCACCGGCGTCGTCGACGTCGGCAGCGATCTGTTCGCGGCAGTACCAGTCCTGTTCCTCGTGCCGCCACCGCTCCTCGAACGCCATCACGAACCCGCCTTCGGTCCGATCGACGCGCTCGACCCGGACCACGCCCGGGTGCGGGTGCAGCGCGCGCCGCCCCGCGACCGTCGCCGCGCCGGAGGCGAACTGCAACCGCCAGTGCGGCAGGCTCACGTCGGCGAAGCAGTTCGCCGCGAACGTGCCGTCGGGCGGCACCCCGGTCTCGAGCCACTCGACCAACCGCGCCGCCGACACGTCGACCTCGGCGGCGACGGTCCTCATGCCCGCTCCAGATTCGCCCCGACGACAGCCATCGTCTTGTCCAGTTCCGCTGTCGGGCTGAACTCGACGACGCTCGTCCCCGCCGTGATCAGCGGGAGATGGCCCGGTCCGGCGTAGTACGCGTCGCCGGCCTTGAACGTCTCGCTGTGATCGGCCCAGCGGAAGGTGATCTCCCCCGCCGTGACCACGCCCCAATGCGGGCACTGGCACCGGTCATCGGGCAGCCCGGCGAAGTACGGCGCCGGGTCCACATCACGGGGATAGCTCTCGAACGCGACGGTGTAGTCGCCCACCGCGGCGTACCTTCCGGTCAACTCGGGAATCTCGACCGCCACCGGCGTGGCTGCCAGGTTCGCACTCGGCATGGTGTCCTCCTCAACTAGGTCAACAGACACCCGTACGGCGTGACTCCGGAGGGAACAATCGTGACGAGCCCAGTGGTTCCGTAGGCTGCGCGGTATGGGTAGCAGTGTCTACGTTGCTTCGGTGGAGGGCACGACCGGGAAATCGACGGTCGCTCTCGGAGTGCTCCACCAGTTGTCCCGGCGGGTCGGGCGGGTGGCTGTGTTCCGGCCGATCGTCCGCGCGGACACCGCGACGCACGGCGGTCGGGACTACGTTCTCGATCTGCTGATCTCACAGGACGCGGTCAAGCAGTCGTACGACGACGGCGTCGGTGTCACGTACGACGAAGTACACGAGGATCCCGACGCGGCGCTGGACACGATCGTCCAGCGGTATCACGCGGTCGCCGAGCAGGCTGATGCGGTGCTGATCGTCGGCAGCGACTACACCGACGTCGGCACGCCGACCGAGTTCTCGTTCAACGCCAAGATCGCGGCGAACCTCGGCGCGCCAGTTCTCCTGGTGCTGAACGGTTTCGGCCGTACGCCGCACGACGTACGGGCGATCGCCGACATGGCCGCGGCCGAGCTCGCTGCGAACCACGGCACGCTCTTCGCGGTGATCGCCAACCGTGTGGACGACGGCGAGGGCAAGCTCCTTGTCGCCGCGCTCGACGGCATCGGAGCGCCGGCGTTCGCGATCCCCGAGGAGCCGGTGCTGAACCAGCCGCTCGTCGCCGACCTGATGGCCCCGATCGAGGGCCGGATGCTGAGCGGCGACCCGCAACTGCTGACCCGCGAGGTCACCGGGCTGATGATCGCCGGAATGACGATGCCGAACGTGCTGGACCGCCTCTTCGACGGAGCCGCGGTCGTCACCGCCGGCGACCGCCCCGAGGTCGTGCTCGGCGTGCTGATGGCGCACGCATCGAGGACTTTCCCGCAGATCGCGGCCATCGTCCTCAACGGCGGCTTCGAGCTTCCCAGCCAGGTGCAACGGCTGATCGAGGGCCTCGGTGTCACGTTGCCGATCATCGAGACCGACCTCGGTACGCAGGCCACCTCCGCGAAGCTCACCGCCGTCCGCGGCCGGCTCACGAAGGATGCGCCGCGCAAGATCGACACGGCCCTGGCGCTCTTCGACCGGTACGTCGACGGTCCGGCGCTGCTCGACCAGCTCGCGCTCGCCCGGAGTAGCGCGGTGACGCCACTCATGTTCGAGCACCAACTTGTCGACCGGGCCGTCTCCGACCGCAGGCACATCGTGCTGCCGGAGGGCGAGGAGGAGCGGATCCTGCGCTCGGCCGACGTACTGCTGCGGCGGGGCGTCGCCGACCTCACCCTGCTCGGCGATCCGACCACGATCAGCGCGAGGGCCGCCGCGCTCGGCGTCGACGTGACCGCGGCGCACGTCGTACATCCGGAGAACAGTGAGCTGACCGAGCAGTTCGCCGCCGAGTACCACCGGCTGCGGCAGCATCGGGGCGTCGACCTCGACCGCGCACGCGAACTGGTTCGGGACGTCTCGTACTTCGGCACGATGATGGTCCAACTCGGACTCGCGGACGGGATGGTGTCGGGCGCCGTCCACACCACCGCGCACACCATCCGGCCCGCCCTCGAGGTGGTGAAGACCGTCCCGGACGTCTCGGTCGTCTCGTCGGTGTTCTTCATGTGCCTGCAGAACCAGGTCCTGGTGTACGGCGACTGCGCGGTGAACCCGGACCCGACCGCCGAGCAGCTCGCCGACATCGCGATCTCGTCCGCCGCGACCGCGCTCCAGTTCGGCGTCGATCCCCGGGTCGCGATGCTGTCGTACTCGACCGGCGCCTCCGGCACCGGCACCGACGTCGAAAAGGTGTCCAAGGCAACGAACATCGTCCGCGAACGCGCACCGCAACTGCCGGTCGAGGGGCCAATCCAGTACGACGCCGCGATCGACGCGGCCGTCGCGCGGACGAAGCTGCCGGACTCCCCCGTCGCCGGACGGGCCACTGTGTTCGTGTTCCCCGACCTGAACACCGGCAACAACACCTACAAGGCAGTGCAGCGCTCGGCGAATGCCGTCGCGGTCGGCCCGGTCCTGCAGGGGCTGCGCAAACCGGTCAACGACCTGTCGCGAGGAGCGACCGTCCGGGACATCATCAACACGGTCGCGATCACCGCGATCCAGGCACAGCAATGACCCACCATGTGCTCGTGATCAACGCCGGATCGTCATCGCTCAAGTACAGCCTGGTCGACGCGAAGACCGGTGCGGCCGCGGCGACGGGGCTGGTCGAGCGGATCGGCGAGGAGCAGAGCCATCACGTGCACCACGGGCCTGCGGGTTCCTACGACGACGATCAGGCGGTCGCGGATCACGAGGGCGCGCTGGAGGCGGCCGTACGGGCGTTTGCGACCCATGGTCCCGCGCTCGCCGAGGTGGACATCGTTGCCGTCGGCCACCGGGTTGTCCACGGCGGCGACCGGTTCGCGGCGCCGGCGTTGGTCGACGACGAGTTGATCGCGGCGGTGACCGACCTGGTTCCGCTGGCTCCGCTGCACAATCCCGCGAATCTCGAGGGCATCGAGGTTGCGCGGCGGCTGCTGCCGGACCTGCCGCATGTGGCGGTGTTCGACACCGCGTTCCATCAGACGTTGCCGCCGTACGCCTACACGTACGCGGTGCCGAGCTCCTGGCAGGACGAGTACGGGATCCGGCGGTACGGGTTTCACGGCACGTCGCACTCGTTCGTGTCCGGGCAGGCGGCCGGGTTGCTCGGGCGCTCGATCGAGGACGTGAACCTGATCGTGCTGCATCTCGGCAACGGTTGCTCCGCCACCGCCGTACGAGGTGGCACGTCGGTGGACACGTCGATGGGGCTGACGCCGTTGGAAGGGCTGGTGATGGGGACCCGGTCGGGCGATCTCGATCCGGCGATCCACGGGCACCTCGCGCGGGTCGCGGGGCGCTCGGCCGAGGAGACCGACCGGGCGCTGAACTCGGAGTCCGGGCTCAAGGGGCTCACCGGCGCGAACGACTTCCGCGAGGTGTCACGCCGCCGGGCGGCCGGGGACGAGCGGGCACAGCTCGCGTTCGACATCTACTGCTACCGCTTGAAGAAGTACATCGGCGCGTACTACGCCGTACTAGGACGGGTCGACGCGATCGTCTTCACCGCCGGCGTCGGCCAGCACTCCGCCGAAGTCCGGGCCGCCGCCCTCAGCAACCTGGAGTCCCTGGGCATCCACCTCGACCCAGCTCGCAACGCCAACCCCATCGACCAAGTCGCCTCCACCGAGGACAGCCCGGTGGCCGTCCTCGTCATCCCCACGAACGAGGAATGGGAGATCGCCCGGCAGGCTCTGGACGTCGTAGGCGGCTAGAACCCTCTTAGGTGTCCGGTGACTGGGTTCGGAACGCTTCGACCGCGGTGGGGAGGGTGTAGAAGACGCGGTCGGGGCCCAGGCGGTCGAGGAAGCCGGCGTTGTCCAGGTCGTCGCGGAGTTCCTGTTTGACCCGGGCGAGGGCGAGGACGATGCCGCGGGACTTCAGGTCCTCGCGCAGTGCGTCGAGGGCGTCGAGGGCGGTGATGTCGATCTCCACGTTCGCCTCGGTGTTCAGCAGGAACCAACGCACCGGGGTCGTCGCCTCGTCGACGGCGGCCAGTGCGCGACGGTGGAAGTCCTCGGCGTTCGCGAAGAACAACGGCGAGTCGTACCGGTACACGACCAGCCCCGGCACCGGCCGCGCTTCCGGGTAGTCGTCGAGGTCGTGCATCCCCGCGATCCCGGGCACGTAGCCGAGGATCCCGTCGTGCGGCCGGGCGACACGTCGCAGTACGTCGATGACGGACAGCGCAACCGCGACGAGTACGCCGTACAGGACGTTGAGCGCGACCACGCCGACAGTCGTTGCCACCGCGAGCAGGAACTCGCTGCGCCGGAACGACGCGATGCGGCGAAACTCCCCCAGTTCGATCAGGCGCAGCGCGGCGTACACGACCAAGGCGCCGAGTGCGGGGATCGGGAACGTCTCGAGCAGCGGGCCGGCGAAGAGCAGCGTCGCGACGATCGTCAGCGCGGCCACCAGCGAGTAGACCTGGCTCTTCGCGTTGGAGGCGGCTGCGAGGGCGGTACGGCTACCGCTGCTGCTGATCGGGAAGCCGCGCACGAGGCCCGCCGAGACGTTGGCCAGTCCGAGTACGAGCAGCTCGCGGCCTGGGTCGATGCGCTCGCCTTCACCGCGGCTCGCGAATGCGCGGGCGGTGAGCACCACATCGGTGTAACCGACCAGCGCGACGCCGACCGCGGGCAGCACGAGGATGCCGAGATCGTGCATCGACAGGGCGGGCACGTGCGGTAGCGGCAGACCGCTCGGAATCGAACCGACCAGCGCCACTCCCCTGTCGCCCAGGCCTGCCGCCCAAGTAACTAGCGCTGCTAGCGCCACGACGACCAGCGGGCCAGGCAGGCGCGGAGTCCAGCGCGCCAGGGCGAGCAGCAACGCCAGAGCCGCCATCGACAACAGCACCGGCGCGAGCTTCCATTCACCGATCAGCCGGAGCGCGGACACGACCTCCGCCGGCGGCGAGTCACCTTTGACGGAAGCGCCGGTGAGCCGGCCCAGCTGGCCGGTCATCATGATCACCGCGATCCCGGTCAGATATCCGATCAACACCGGCTTGGACAGCAGATCCGCCAGGAACCCGAGCCGCGCGGCCCACCCGACCACGCAGATCGCTCCTACTAGCAGTGCTAGCACGGCGGCCAATCCGGCGTACCGCACTGGGTCACCAGCCGCGAGCGGGCCGATCGCAGTGGCCGTGAGGAGCGCCGTCGTCGACTCCGGACCGAGCGACAGCAGTCGTGACGAGCCGAGGAAGAAATAGAGCACTAACGGACCGAGCGCCACCCATAACCCGGTCACCGCCGGCAGGCCGGCGAGCTGTGCATACGCCATCACCTGCGGCACGAAGTACGCCGCGACCGTGAGCCCCGCGAGTACGTCGGAACGCAACCAGCCCCGCTGATACTGCCGCAGCGTCTCGACGCCCGGAATCGTCAAGCTCCATCCCCTCTCGGCAACGGCTGCTACCCAGTGTCCTTCCTGCTCGGGGCTTTCGGCTCTACTGCCACGCTCGAACTCACCAGACTGTTGATTTGTGCACCCATTCTGGGAGTCCGTTTCCATCCGCCGGATGCCGTCGTACATTGAATGGTGGTGATGCACCGATGCCCCAGGTGAGATTCCACAGCGACGAGCCGACCGCCGTCCGGCGCGGTCACCTTGCCCCCGAACAATTGGCGGACTGGGTGCCGTCGGCGTGTGCGGTCGTGGCCGAACATCTACGGCACCACGGCATCGCCCCGACCGGGTACCCGTTTGCCCGCTGGCATCCGCTACCTGGCGGCGTGATCGAGGCCGAGGCCGGATTCCCGGTCCGTACGCCGATCGCGACCAGCGGAGAGGTCGAAGCGTCCTCCCTGCCCGCCGGGCCGGTGCTCGCGGTCTGGCATACCGACCCGGACGAGAAGCTTCCGCTCACCTACCACGCCGTCCACGACTGGCTGGAAACCGAGCATGCGGTCGCTACCGGGGACAGCTGGGAGGTCTACCACGACCTCCCGACCTGCGAGCACGTCGGAACCCGCATCGAGATCGTCCAGCCGATCAGCTTCCCCACCACCGCACCCCACCACAACTGACCCGGCCCAGCGGGTTCGGCGGGGGTCAGCGGGTTCGGCGGGGGTCAGCGGGTTCAGCGGGTTCAGCGGGTTCAGCGGGTTCAGCGGGTTCAGCGGGTGATGGTTTGGGCGGCTTCTGCCAGTTCGGCGAGGCGGTGGGCGCGGGCGGACTCGGCCGGGGTGAACGGTTCTCCCGGCCGGCTGAACGCGAACAGACCGGTCCACGGCGACGGCACCTTCAGCACCGTCCCGTCGTCGGGCAGCTGCCCCGCCAGCGTCGCCCGATTCGTCACGAGCTGAGCGCCGAGCAACTCGGCGACGGCATGCGGCAGCTCGCCCGGATCCGCGACCACGCGGGCCGACAGGCTCAACGCCTTCGTCTGACCGTCCACCAACGCCAACGCGGTCGTCGGCCATACGTGGGTCTCGCGCCCGCCGCCCGACTCGATCGCAAGCTCGAGGTCAGCGGCCGTGATGTCATCCGGCGTCGAGACGACCAGCTCGTCCCGCACCCCGTCGTCGATCGGATGAACATGCAGCCCGAGGATGTTCGCGTCCAGCACGGCGAGCTGCCGCGTAACGCTCTCCAGCGTTCCCGCCCGGTCGTCGAGCGTCACACGGATCCGCCACAGCGTCCCGATCCCGTGCCGCGGACGAACCTTCGGAGCATGCAGCCAGGACCGCAGCAGCCGCATCGTCGACGGCTCCACAACCCAGATGACGAGCGCTGTCGTCACGCTCGCCAGCACGGCGACCGAGACCAGGTACGGCGGATGCGCGGCGAGCACCACCGCGTGCAGCGCCAGCTCTACCGGGGCGATCGCCACCAGTTTCGCCAGCGTCAACCGGAGTCGCCGAGGATGCGGCAGACGTCCACACACGTCACAGGCGGTTCCGCCCGTGATCGTCGTACGCAACGAGTCCATGCTCCAAGGGTCGCCGCCACAGATTGCCCGGCTGTTGCGCCGGTATGAAGTTCGTCAGGCATCGAATCAAGCTGCCGACGTGACGCTCCGTACGGCGTCGGTCACGCAGCGAGGGCGAGCAGCCTCACGATGTCGACGTGCATGTCGCCTTCCCCGGCCCGGACTCCTGGCACCCCGAACGTTGTCATGCCGACCAAGACAGGCGTGCTCAGGCTCGGTCGGCGGAGAGTTCCTCGGCGATGCGATTGCCGATGACGAGGCAGGCTGTGGCGGCGGGCGACGGCGCGTTCAGTACGTGCAACGCGCGGCCGTCGCGGAGGAACAAGAAGTCGTCGACCAGCTTTCCGTCGCGGGTCACGGCCTGAGCGCGAACGCCGCTCCCGGACCGTCGTACATCGGAAACCTGCAACTCCGGCAGCATCCGCCGCGCCTCGCGGACCAGCGCACGACCGGTGAGCGAGCGCACGATCTCCTTCGCGCCGGTGCGCGCGTACCGACGCGCAAGCTTCCAGGACCCGCGGTACGTCGCCGACTCCCACACATCCCGTACGACGATCTGCGACCACCGGTAGCCCTCGCGGGACAGCGCGGGGACCGCGTTCGGGCCGACGTGGACGCTTCCGTCGATCCCGCGGGTCAGGTGCACACCGAGGAACGGCAGGTCAGGGTCGGGCACCGGATACACGAGCCCCTTCACCAGGTACTCCCGCTCAGGCACAAGCTCGCTGAACTCGCCCCGGAACGGCAGGATGCGGACCCCTGGTTCAAGCCCGGACGCCCGCGCAAGCCGGTCGCTGTGCAGGCCCGCACACACAGCCACCCGGTCGGCCTCGATCACTTCGTCCGTTGTCCGCACGCGCACCATGGAGCCCGCGTTCTCGACCGCAGTCACGGACACACCGGTCCGGATCTCACCGCCTGCCGCCCGTACGTCGTCAGCGAGCGCGGCAGCAACGAGCTTGAAGTCGACACGTCCCGTCGAGTCGACGGCGAGAGCACCCTTCACCCGCAGGTGCGGTTCGCGCTCGGCGACCTCGTCCAGGTTCAGGCGGCGTACCGGAACGCCGTTCTCGCGGCCGATCCCGAACAGGCGATCGAGCTGCGGCAGTTCGGCCTCCGTCGTCGCGACGACCAGTTTGCCCGGTACGTCGAGCGGGATGCCCTTCTCCTCGCAGTACTCGCGCAGCGCCGCACCGCCCGCCACCGCGAACCGCGCCTTCAACGAGCCCGGACGGTAATACAGCCCCGAGTGCACCACGCCGGAGTTGTGGCCGGTCTGGTGCGCGCCGACGGCCGGTTCCTTCTCGAGTACGACGACCGGCGTACCGGGATCGAGCCGCTGTAGGCTTCGCGCCACAGCCAGCCCCACGATCCCGCCACCGACCACCACCGCAGATCTCGTCACCTGTGAAAAGAGGGCGGACCTACGGTCAGAAATACAGCCACTTGCGCAGCTCCGTCGCGATCGATCGGCCTTCCCAGGTGAACCGCTCATCGACGTCCATCCCGCTAGCTAACCATCGTAACGGTTCATAATGGTTAGCCCGTGTGGGCGATCTGTTCCTGGATCCGGAACTCCAGGCCGTCCGCGACCGCGAGGTACACGTCCTGGTCGACGAGATTGCCGTCGAGGCGGAGCAGGCCGCGCGGGCTGTCGTAGAAGTGGCCGCTCGGGAGGCCGGCCGACATCGCGATCGAGCCGCTGATCTCGCCGAGACGGGCGAGGAAGCGGATCGCCTCGTAGCAGGATTCGCCGACGGCGTTGAGCGCGGGCGCGAAGGTCCCGAAGCGGGCGTAGTACTGCCGGGCGAACTCGCTGCTCTCGACGGTGGTGAGTTTGTCGAAGTACGCCGCGGCCGCGTAGACGCCGTGGTTCGCGCCTGAGCCCGCGCCGAGCAGCGTGTTCTCCTCGATCGCCGGGCTGAGCCGCAGCAGTTTCTCGCTCAGTCCACCGGCCGCGAACTGACGGTTGAAATGCACCGCGTCCTGGCCCATCAGGAGCATGATCACGCCGTCGGCATCGGTTGCCCGGAGCCCGTCGATGACGTCCCGGAAGTCCGCCGTACCGAGTGGGACGTACGCCGCGTGCACGATCTCGGATCCCGTTCCCTGCAAGGCTTCCTGCGCCACCGATCCAGTAACCCGCGGATACACGTAATCGTTGCCGACGACAACCCAACGCCGCGCGCCGAGGTGCTCGCGCAACCAATGCGCCGCCGGCAGCAACTGGTTGACCGGGCGCTCGCCGAGCATGAACACACCGGGCGTGTCGTCGCCGCCCTCGTGCATCGCGGCGAACGCGTACACGACCCGCCCGCCGATGCGTCGAGTGAGCGCCACCCGGACCGCGGAGATGTGCCACCCAGCCACCGCCTCGACGCGACCCGCATCGACCAGTCGCCCCACATCCTCGGCGACAACCTCGGGCGGTCGGCCGGCGTCGACCTGGACGAGCTCGACCCGGCGGCCGGCGATGCCGTTCCGGGCGTTCAGCTGCTCGACAGCGAGCTGGCCGCAGGCGAGACAGGACGGTCCGTAGATCCCGGTCGGGCCCTGCAACGGCACCACGAAGGCGATCGGCAGTACGTCGGAGCGCCGCACCGTCACCTCCTCCCGCCGTACATTCGCTCAAGTGTGGACGAACCGGAGGCGGAACATCGACCGAACGGCTATATTTCCCACCACCTGAACCGATGAGGGGGTCCTGCGTGCTCCTCTTGCTGAAGCGGATCGAGCGGCAACTCGAGCTGGGTCTGCAGCCGTTGCTCGACGAGTTCGGCCTGACGATCGAGCAGTGGCGGGTCATGGCCGCGCTCCACGAGGAGCCCGGGCAGCCGATGTCGATGCTCGCGGAATCCGCCGTACTGCCGGCCGCGAGCCTGACCCGGCACGTCGACAAGCTGGTCGAGCGCGGGCTGGTGCTGCGACGCATCCATCCGGACGACAAGCGGCGGATCGTCACGGCACTGTCCCCCGTCGGCGGCACGGTAGCCGATCGCCTCGGTGCGGCCCAGCGCGAGCTCGAGGCGGACCTTGCGAAGTACTTCCAGATGGAAATACACGAACGTAGCGGATCGGCAACACCCCGGTAACACGGCGTTCCTAGGTTCCTTCCATTCGGGTGCATCCCCCGCCGGCAGCGTCGCCGGTCCGCCGGAGCACCGCTCGCCCGAAGGTGCCGCCAGGAGTTCGCCCATGTCTGTGGAACCCTCGCTCGACCACCGCACCACCGCTGACCCCGCTGCCCCGACCACCGCGACCCGCGAGACGCTGGAGGACTACACCCTCCGGTTCGCGCCGCGCAGCTACCGGAAGTGGTCGACCGGCGTCGTTGCCGTCTCGGCCCTCGGCGGGATCGCGTACCTCGCCGACTTCGCGATCGGCGCGAACATCGGGATCTCGTACGGGACCACGAACGCGCTGTGGGGTATCGCGATCTTCGCCGTGGTGATCTTCGCGACCGGCCTGCCGCTCGCGTACTACGCCGCGCGCTACAACATCGACCTGGACCTGATCACCCGCGGCAGCGGCTTCGGGTACTACGGCTCGGTCGTCACCAACGTGATCTTCGCGTCGTTCACGTTCATCTTCTTCGCGCTCGAAGGCTCGATCATGGCGCAGGGCCTTCGGTTGGGGCTGCACGTGCCGCTCTGGCTCGGGTACGCCGTCTCGACGCTGGTGATCTTCCCGCTGGTCATCTACGGGATGAAGGTGCTGTCCACGCTCCAGGTCTGGACGACGCCGCTGTGGCTGATCCTGATGGTGCTGCCGTTCTGCTACCTGCTGATCTCGCACCCTTCCTCGGTGTCGACGTTCTTCTCCTATGGTCCGGACGCCGACTTCGGCTCGATGCTGCTCGCGGCGGGCGTGTGCCTGTCGCTCATCGCGCAGATCGCCGAACAGATCGACTACCTGCGGTTCATGCCGCCGAAGACCCCGGAGAACTCGCGCCGTTGGTGGACGGCGGTGCTGCTGGCCGGGCCGGGCTGGGTGATCTTCGGCGCGCTGAAGCAGGTGATCGGCCTGTTCCTGGCCGTCTACCTGATCGCCAACGTCGCGGACTCGTCGTCGATCGCGAACCAGCCGGTGCACCAGTTCCTGGAGATCTATCGCGGGTTCCTGCCCGGGTGGCTGGCGATGACGCTGGCCGTCGTACTGGTCGTCATCAGCCAGGTGAAGATCAACGTGACGAACGCGTACTCCGGTTCGCTGGCCTGGACGAACTCGTACACGCGGCTGACCAGGCACTACCCCGGACGGCTGGTGTTCCTCGGGTTCAACCTGGTGATCGCGCTGGTGCTGATGGAGGCGAACATGTTCGACTTCCTGAATACCATCCTCGGCTTCTACGCGAACTGCGGGATGGCGTGGATCGTGGTCGTTGCCTCGGACATCGTCTTCAACAAGTACCTGCTGGGGCTGTCGCCCAAGGCTCCCGAGTTCCGGCGCGGGATGCTGTACGCCGTCAACCCCGTCGGCTTCGGCTCGATGGCCGCGGCCGCGGGCGTGTCGATCATCGTGTTCTTCGGTGGATTCGGCTCGGGGATCAAGCCGTACTCACCACTCGTCGCGATCGGGCTGGCCCTCGTACTGCCGCCGGTGCTCGCGGTGGCCACGCGCGGGAAGTACTACCTGCGGCGCGTCGACGACGGGTTGGACCTGCCGATGTACGACGAGCACGGCAACCCGTCGGGCGCCGTACTGACATGTCATGTGTGCCGGCAGGACTACGAGCGCCCAGACATGACCGCGTGCGCGACCCACTCCGCCGCGGTGTGCTCGCTATGCCTGAGCACAGACAAGATCTCCGACCACGTCCTACCGTCCCAAACATGACCTCCCCCCGGCTGGGGCTGGCATGATGCAGGTTGGGGAGAGTTTCTTCCCATATCGGGTAGAAAACCCTCCCCAACCCGGCGTATGGAGCCGGATCTTGGCTCCTCCATCGAGGCTGCAGCCTCCGACTTGCGAAGGGAGTCAGCGGCGGTCGGTTCCTGCGCCGATGCCAGGGCGGCCCCGCAACCCCACACCATGAACTTCACTCCCGCTGACGTCGAGAAGCTGCTGCTCTCCGTGGCCGGCATGGTCGCCCGCGACCGGCTGGCCCGGGGAGTGCTGCTCAACCACCCCGAAGCCGTCGCCCTACTCAGCACCTGGGTCATCGAACGCGCCCGCGAAGGCGCCCGCGTCGCCGACCTGATGGAATCCGGCCGCACCGTCCTCACCCGCGACCAGGTCATGCCCGGCGTCGCCGAACTCCTGCATGACGTGCAGGTCGAGGCGACGTTCCCCGACGGCCGCAAACTCGTGACTATCCACAGCCCGATCATTTGAAGGCAGAAACCATGGCCGACGACGATAGACTTAGCAAGGAAAGACAGGGTGCGGACAAACCAACTACCCCGACCGCCCCACCAACACCCAGCACGACCGCACCCGCAACACCCAGCACCACCGCACCGGCAACGCCCAGCGTGGTGGCGCCTGGAGCGGTCCGCGTGCGACCGGGGACCATCCGACTGAACGCCGACCGCTCCGACGACGAACGTTTACGGCTGGTGATCGTGAACGCCGGCGACCGGCCGATCCAGATCGGCTCGCACCTGCACCTGCCGGACGCCAACACGTCCCTCACCTTCGACCGCGAGGCCGCCCACGGGTTTCGGCTGGACATCCCGTCGGGTACGTCGCAGCGGTTCGAGCCCGGTGCCTCGCGTGAGGTGGCCTTGGTAGCGCTGCGCGGTAGGCGGCGGGTGCCCGGGATCCAGCTGAAGCCGGCACCGCCGGTCGAGTCCGGCGAGGTGGACCGTGGTTGAGATCTCGCGTGCTGCGTACGCCGCGCTGTACGGGCCGACCGTCGGCGACCAGGTCCGGCTCGGTGACACCGACCTGTGGATCGAGGTCGAGCAGGACTTCACCGTCGGTGGCGAGGAGGTCATCTTCGGTGGTGGCAAGTCCATCCGCGAGTCGATGGCACAAGGTACGACGACCCGCGCGGAAGGTGCGCCCGACACGGTCATCACCAACGTGCTGGTCGTGGACTGGTGGGGCATCGTCCGCGCCGACGTGGGGATCCGCGACGGCCGGATCGTGGCGCTCGGCCGCGCGGGCAACCCGGACATCGCGGACGGCGTACACCCCGACCTCCAGATCGGGCCGTCCACCGACGTGATCGCCGGCGAGGGTCGCATCCTCACCGCCGGCGCGATCGACTCGCACGTTCACCTGTTGTCGCCGTCGCAGCTCCACGAGGCGCTGGCGACCGGGATCACCACGATCGTCGGCGGCGGCACCGGCCCGAGCGAGGGTTCGAAGGCGACCACGGTCACCCCCGGCGCGTGGCACCTCGAGCAGATGCATCGCGCGCT
The DNA here is from genome assembly GCF_053607525.1 of Kribbella sp. NPDC055110. Classification (NCBI taxonomy): domain Bacteria; kingdom Bacillati; phylum Actinomycetota; class Actinomycetes; order Propionibacteriales; family Kribbellaceae; genus Kribbella; species Kribbella sp. NPDC055110. The sequence goes on along the minus strand of NZ_JBSGTS010000028.1, from coordinate 81,098 downwards.
GGACGCCGTACCGCTCAACATCCTCCTGCTCGGCAAGGGCAACACGGTCAGCGCGGAGGCCCTCGCCGAACAGGCGCTCGCCGGCGCGGCCGGGTACAAGTTGCACGAGGACTGGGGCTCGACGCCGGCCGCGATCGATGCCGCTCTGCGCGCGGCTGACGAGTGGGGTCTTCAGGTCGCGCTGCACGCCGACAGCCTGAACGAGGCCGGGTACGTCGAGTCGACGCTCGGTGCGATCGCGGGCCGGGGCATCCACGCGTTCCACGTCGAGGGCGCGGGCGGTGGTCACGCGCCGGACATTCTCACGATCGCGTCGTACCCGCATGTCATCCCGGGCTCCACGAACCCGACGTTGCCGCACACCGTCAACACGATCGCCGAGCACCTCGACATGCTGATGGTCTGCCACCATCTCAGCCCCAACGTGCCCGAGGATCTCGCGTTCGCCGAGTCGCGGATCCGCGCGACCACGATCGCGGCCGAGGACATCCTGCACGACCTCGGCGCGCTGTCGGTGACGTCGTCCGACGCGCAGGCGATGGGCCGGATCGGCGAGGTCATCACCCGCACCTGGCAGGTCGCGCACGTGATGAAGCACCGCCGCGGCCAGCTCGGTGAGGTCGCGGACAACGAGCGGGTGCGCCGGTATGTCGCGAAGTACACGATCAACCCGGCCATTGCCCACGGCATCGATCACGTCGTCGGGTCGGTGGAACCGGGCAAGCTCGCGGACCTCGCGCTCTGGGACCCGCGGTACTTCGGGGTCCGCCCGAGTCTGGTGATCAAGGGCGGCGCGATCGCCTGGGCCGCGCTCGGCGATCCGAACGCGTCGATCCCGACGCCGCAGCCGGTGCTGATGCGGCCCGCGTTCGGTGATGCGATCGGGGCGGATCTCTCGTACACGTTCGTGTCTCCGGCCGCGCTCGAGGACGGGCTGGCCGAGCGGCTCGGTCTGCGTCGGGGGCTGCTCGGCGTACGGCCGACACGCGAGATCACCAAGGCGGATCTGAAGAACAACGACGCGTTGCCGGCGATCGACATCGATCCGGAGACGTTCGCGATCAAGGTCGACGGTGAGCTGGTCGAACCGGCGCCGGCGTCGGTCCTCCCATTGGCTCAGCTCTACGCGATGTTCTGATGGGCAACACGGAACTGGTCGCGATGATGCTCGCCGACGGCCGCCTGCCGACCGGCGGGCACACCCAGTCCGGCGGATTGGAGCCCGCCGTACGCGCGGGACTGGGTGCCGACGGCAAGCAACTCGGCGACGTCGCGGCGTACGCCCGGGATCGCCTGCGTACGACGACCCGCGTCGAAGCAGCCGTCGCCGTGGTGACCCGCCACATCGCATCGTCGCTTTGCGGAACAAATGTTGCACCAGGCGACGAAAATGTTCCGGAAACCGCCCGCAACGCCGACGCCGTGGCGCTGGTCGAGGCGGTCGCGTCGGTCGACGCGCAGACCACGAGTTCGCCGAGTCGTGCAGATTGGCTCGGGGCAGGTCTGACGAGTCGTGGATTGTGGCTGGAGAAACGCGCAATCGACGACCGAAATCCACGACTCGTCGAACACGCCACCCAGGGTGGGGTGGGGTGCGGGAGTTGGGGGGTGGTCGAGGCGGCGTGGGCGGCGCGGGTGCCGAGCCACGTGGTGCGAGGCGTCTCGCGACGGCAGGGGCGACTGTTATTGCGCCTGGCGCGCCGCGTCTGGCCCGACGTATCGACGTACCTGCCGAACGACGGCGAGATTGCGCGACCCGTTGTGCTCGGGGTTGTCGGAGCAGTGACTGGACTGTCCGCGGAGCAAGTGGCGCGGACCGTCGCGTACGACGACGCGCAGACCGTCATCTCCGCGTCCCTGAAGTTGCTGCCCGTGGACCCGGCCGATGCAGCGACGTGGTTGGCGGGCCTTCACGACGACATCGAGTGGCTCGTCAAGGACGTCGCGCCGCTGACCCGAATCGACGAGATCCCGGCCGACGGTGCGCCGCAGATCGACGTGTTCGCGCACAACCACGCGATCGAGAGAATGAGGTTGTTCCATGCCTGAAGTGCCTGAAGTGCCTGAAGTGCCTGAGACCCGCTCCTTCCGTCTCGGGGTCGCCGGCCCGGTCGGTACGGGCAAGAGCTCGCTGATCGCGACCGTGTGCCGCGAACTCGCCGGCGAGCTCCGGCTCGGGGTCATCACCAACGACATCTACACCGACGAGGACGCCCGGATGCTCAAATCAGCCGGCGTACTCGACCCGGAACGCATCCGTGCCGTCGAGACCGGCGCCTGCCCCCATACCGCGATCCGCGACGACGTCACGCCGAACCTGATCGCGGTCGAGGACCTCGAACGCGACTTCGCGCCGCTCGATGTCGTACTGGTCGAGTCCGGCGGCGACAACCTGACCGCGACGTTCTCCCCCGCGCTCGTCGACGCGCAGATCTTCGTACTCGACGTGGCCGGCGGCGGCGACGTGGCACGCAAGGGCGGCCCCGGTATCGCCCGCGCCGATCTCCTCATCGTGAACAAGACCGATCTCGCGCCGTACGTCGAAGTCGACGTCGAGCAAATGGTGAAGGACGCCGAGACGGCCCGCGACGGGAAACCGGTGATCGCGCTCTCCCGCACGGATCCCGCGTCGGTCGCCCGCCTGACGGCATGGGTTCGCTCGATGGCGCACGCCGTACACGCCGGGAACCACACGCCCGTCGATCCCGGACCGATGGCTCCGCATTCGCACGTCGCGGAGAACGGCGAAGTCATCACCCATGTCCACGCGCATTGAGGTCGTCGCCGACCCGGTCCGCGACCGCTGCCTGCTGACGACCGACCACCTGTCACCGCGGCAACTGCCCGGCGCGGACGGCCTTGTACGCGTTGCCCTCGTCGCCGCCGGCGCACTGCTGCTCGCCGGTGACGACGTGCGCATCGAGATCGCGGTCTCCGGCGCCGTACGGCTGGAGATCGTGGAGACCGCCGGAACCGTTGCCTATGGCATGCGTGGCGGTTCCGCGCGCTGGGACATCGACATCCGGCTGACGGACGGCGCGAGCCTCCAGTGGTACGCCGAACCGTTCGTCGTCTCCGCCGACGCCGAGGTCACCCGTACGACGACCGCACGCCTCGAGGCCGGCTGCACCGCACACCTTCGCGAGTCACTCGTCCTCGGCCGCCACGGAGAGACCGGCGGCATCCTGCGCACCGCGACCCGCGCCTTCCTCGGCGAGGACCTGCTCCTCGCCGAGGATCTCGACCTCTCCCCCGACACTCGCACCGGCTGGGCAGTCCTGGGTACGAACCGTTGCCTCGACACCGTCACCACACTCGGCTTCCGGCTCCCCGACGACCCGCAAACTCTGCAGCTCGAGGGCCCGGGATCGATCGTTCGCCGACTGGTGCACGAACAGCATCAGAGCACCCTGAACCGCCCAGCCTCCGCGAGCTACGCCCGGTAAGCGCTCCACATATTGCTCATGCGGGTGCTCTGGTCCGGGGTGAACTGGTTGTAGCCCGCCGAACCCGAGTCCGCCGAGAGAGCGCGCTCCGGCTACTCCGGGAGATCGCGGTCCAGGTGGTCGGCGTGGAACAGGGCCTGGTCGAGGAGGCGCTGCACGTGATGGTCGGCGGCCGAGTAATACACGAAGGTGCCTTCGCGACGGCCTTTGACCAGGCCGGCGAGGCGGAGTTTGGCCAGGTGCTGGCTGACTGCCGTCGGAGCGGCGCCGGCGAGTTCGGCGAGGCAGGCGACCGACGACTCGCCCTGGAGCAGTGCCCACAGGACCTTGATCCGGGTCGGGTCGGCGAGCAGGCGGAACGACTCGGCAGCGAGATGCACCTGCTCCTCGTTCGGCATCTCGAAGTCCTCGATCGACGAGTGCATGCCGCCGACCCTACCCGCCACCTGCCTACTTGCGTATCTGCATACTTGCGCAGCTATCATGCGCAGGTGACGAAATCCCGCAGACACGACCCTGGGCACGGCCACGGGCATGGGCATGGGCATGGGCATGGACACGGGCACGCGGCGCTGGAGACCAGCCGGGAAGGTATCCGCTGCCTGCAGTTCAGCTTCGCCGGGCTGATCCTCACCGCACTGATCCAGACCGTGATCGTGGTCTACACCGGCTCGGTCGCGCTGCTCGGCGACACCCTCCACAACTACGCCGACGCGTTCACGGCGATCCCGCTCGCGATCGCGTTCCTGGTCGGCCGCCGCGTCGCGACCCGCGCATATACGTACGGGTTCGGCCGCGCCGAGGACCTGGCCGGCATCGTCGTGGTGGTGCTGATCGCGGCCTCCTCGGCGTACGCCGGGTACGCGGCGATCACGCGGTTCATCCATCCCGCCGACGTCCGCCACGTCGGCGTACTCGTCGTCGCCGGCGTCGTCGGGTTCCTCGGCAACGAGGTGGTCGCGCAGTACCGGATCCGCACCGGGCGCCGGATCGGCTCGGCCGCGCTGGTCGCGGACGGGCTGCACGCCCGCACCGACGGGTACACCAGCCTGGCCGTCGTGCTCAGCGCGGTCGGCGCCTGGCTGGGCTTCCCGTTGGCCGACCCAATCATCGGCCTGCTGATCACGGTCGCGATCCTGTTCGTACTGCGGGACGCCGCCCGCGAGGTGTACCGGCGCCTGATGGACGCCGTCGACCCCGCGCTCGTCGACCGGACGGAGCAGGTCGTCCGGGCCGTTCCCGGCGTACTCGATGTCACCGGCATCCACCTGCGCTGGCTCGGCCACACGCTGCGCGCGGAGGCCCGCATCACGATCGATTCCAGCACGTCACTCGTCGACGCTCACCACCTCAGCCACCAGGTCGAGCGCGACTTGATCCACGCCGTAGCGCACCTGACCTCGGCGACCATCCACACCGAACCGCTCCCCCACGACGCGTCCTCGGCACACGACCTGATCGCGCGCTGATCGGCCTAGATGAAGATCGACAGCAGGAGCGTCATGGCCAGGCCCATGATCGAGATGAGGGTCTCCATCACCGACCAGGTCTTGATGGTCTCGCCAACGGTCATGCCGAAGTACTCCTTGACCAGCCAGAAGCCGGCGTCGTTGACGTGCGAGAAGAACAGCGATCCCGCACCGATCGCCAGCACCACCAGCGCGAGATGGCCCGTACTCTCGCCGGTCGCGAGCGGCGCGACGATCCCGGCCGCGGTCACCGTCGCGACGGTCGCGGAACCGGTCGCCAGCCGGATCAGGACCGCGACGATCCAACCCAACAGCAACGCCGAGAGGTTCGCCGCGATGGCGATCTTCGCGATCGCAGTACCGGTGCCGCCGTCGACCAGGACCTGCTTGAACCCGCCGCCGGCACCGACGATCAGCATCACGCCGGAAATCGGGAGAAGGCTCTCTCCGATCTTTCTGCTCAGCTCCGGGATGCCGAAACCCACCGCGGTGCCGAACGTGAACATCGCCAGCAGTACGGCGATCAGCAGCGCGACGATCGGGTCGCCGATGAACTGGAGAAACGGGTAGAGCGCGTTGTCCTTGCTCATCCAGACGTCCGACGCGGCCTTGATCAGCATCAGGGCCACCGGCAACAGAACTGTCCCGATAGTCGCGGTGAAGCTCGGCGTCCGGGTCCGGACAGTACCTGGCGCAGCGTCCTTGGGCGCGCCGCTGTGTTCGCCTTCGATCTCGTGGTGCCCGGCGCCGACCTCGAGCGCCGCGCCCGCGGCCCCGATCGGGACCCACCTCGCCGCGAGCCGCCCGAACAGCGGACCGGCGACGATCACCGTCGGAATCGCCACCAGCAGACCGAGCGCCAGCGTGATGCCCACGTTGCCCCCGAGTACGCCGATCGCGGCCAACGGACCCGGGTGCGGCGGTACGAACCCGTGCAGGACGGACAGGCCCGCGAGCGCCGGGATACCGAGCAGCATGGCTCGCGCGCCAGTACGCCGTACCGCGAGGACCACCACGGGAATCAGCAGTACGAGGCCGATCTCGAAGAACATCGGGATCCCGATGATGAAGGCGATCAGTGCCATCTTCCACGGGAGCGCGCCGGTCCGGCCGCGCAGGATCGTGTCGACCACCTGGTCCGCGCCGCCGGAGTCGGCGAGCAGCTTGCCCACCATCGCGCCGAGGGCGATCAGTACGCCGACGTACCCGAGGACGCTGCCGACGCCGTTCTCGTACGACTTCGTGACCGCCCCGGCGCCGATCCCGGACGCGACGCCGACGAACAGCGCCCCGATCGTGAGCGACAGGAACGCATGCACCTTGAACGCGACGATCAGCGCCACGATCACCGCGATCCCCAGCACGGCGACGATCAGCACCCGGGTGTCGTGCCCGTTCCACGGCGCGTGGACGTCCGCCTCGGCCACCAGCGGAACCAGACCGGCCTCGTAAGCGAGACTCATAGCTTCACCGCTTCCCGGACGCCACTAGAACCGGACCGCCGCAGACGCCCTCTTTTCGCAGTCTCCCACCGCGCAACGGAATCCGACGCCCGACGCGACGAGCCGATTCTGGTTACGGTCAGTCGGGAGTGACGGTCAGGAGCTGGTCGAGTACCTCTGCGGCCTCGTCGTAGCCGGCGTCTGCGATGCGTTGCAGTTCGCGGAGATCATGGGCGGCCGCCGCGCGCCGCGTCAGCAGCTCACCCGCGTGCAGGCAGCCCTCGTCCAGCAGATCGCTCAGCTCCTGTACGTCGCCGCGCGCCTCGGCCAGGTCCGCGAGCCGGTCCAGGGCCCGCTCGTTGCCGTCGTCAGCGAGCGCTCTCAGGGTTTCCCGATCGTTCTCGGAAATCGTCATACTCCGATCGTGCGCCCTTGCCCCCAAGGAGGGCAACGCGTCGTACTCGAGGGTCAACCGACGTGGACCCACGGAACCGTTCCTCGCCGCGGACGTCTTACGGGGCGGTGTTGAACCAGGTTCCTAGTCGTGGGAGTCGGCGGAGGACGAGTTGGTCGAGGAGGAGGACGGCGGCCAGGGTGAGGCCGAACAGGGGCAGGAAGATGGCGAGGGCGGTGACGAGGACGGCCAGGGCTGGGGTTGCGCGGAGTGGGAGCCTGCCGCGGGGTGCGCCGAGGGACTTGCCCTTCGGGCGGCGGCGCCACCACATCAGCGGTCCGCTGACGCACATGAAGATCACGCCGAGACAGAAGACCGTGGTCAGCCAGAAGTTGAACGTGCCCAGGCGCCGGCCCTCGTGCAGCGCGATGCCCTGGGCAACGACCTTCGCCAGGGCCGGGTAGTCGCTGTACCCGTACGTCGACACCACGCGGCCGCCGTACCGGTCGACATGCAGCGTGCGCTCCTTGCCGGGGTCGTTGAACGCGTACCCGATCGCCGAGAAGACGCCCTCGTCGTCGGCGGGTAGGGCGATCGTCATCGGTCGGCGCAGCCCGTTGCGCTGGCCGACCTCGATCGCGGTGTCGACGGTGGCCACCGACCGTTGACCGTCGGCCGGATTCGAGCGCGGTACTTCGGATTTGCCCAGACCCCACGGCACCGAGTGGCTGTGCGGGAGCGATTCGTCCAAGGTCGAGGTCGGGTTCGACAGCGCACCGGGATCCTCGCCCCAGAACGACGTACCTTGATGGGTCGCGAGCTCCTGGGTCTTCGCGCCCCAGAACCCGGTCCACGGCAGACCCGACACGATCAGGAAGAGCAGCCCGAGACCGAGAACCGCGCCGGTGCGGCCGTGGCGTGAGCGCAGTACGGCGCCTGCCGCACCAGTAGCCCGTCGGCGCCCTCGCGCGACCCGTCCCCGGATGAACAGGTAGTAGCCGGTCAGCGCCATCACGATCGCCCAGCAGGCGGCGATCTCGATCACGTAGTCGCCCCAGCTGCCCGCCATCAGCTCGCCGTGCAGCAGGATCGCGGCGCCGGACAGCGTCGTGTCCGGGTTGAGCGAACCCAGCACCTTGCCTTCGTACGGATCGACGAACACGTCACGGGGCCCGGCCGCGGTGTCGACGGAGAACACCGTCGAGCGGTTCGGCGCGGAGGGCTCGGTCATCGACACCACGGTCGCGTCCGGGAAGGCCCGACGTACCTCGTCGAGCTGGGTCTCGTACGGCTGCGCGACCAGGCCGGCGGGCTGGGCGACCTTCATCAGGTCGGCGTGCAGGACCGGCTCGAGCTGGAAGCGGAACAGGTAGATCAGACCCGTCGCGGCGAGGATCAGCAGGACCGGGATCACCAGGAAGCTGGCGTAGAAATGCCATCGCCAGAACGCACGGAACAGCCCGGCGCCGCGGCCACGCGCACTGCTGTCCAGCTTCGCAGGGGTCTCCAGAACTGCGCTCAACGTCCACTCCTTCTCCGCAACGGTCCATGAGAGGAGTCGGTTCGCCGGAGCGATCAGTTCCAGCCGGCCGATGTGGCGTGGGACACAGATGCGCCCTCAGGTTCTGTCGGAGGGGGATGCGACGATGGTTCGGCCATGCAGCAGACCTGGGGGTTCCGAGGTACGCGGGCCGCGATGTTCGCGGCCACCTGCGTGCTGCTCGCCGCCCTCGGCCACGTCATGATGTCCGGCGCGGGCCTCCCGTGGTGGGCGGTACCGATGGGCTTCGGCTGGATCGGGATCACCGCGTGGATCGTCGCCGACCGCGAACGCGGCGTACCGTTCGTCGTCCTCAGCACGCTGGTGGCGCAGGGCGCACTGCACCTGGTGTTCTCGCTCGCACAGTCGATGGCGGTACCGCACGCGATGCACACCGGGCACCAGATGACCGGTACGTCGTCATTCGGCATGCTCGGCGCCCACCTGCTCGCGGCGCTCCTGTGCGGTCTGTGGCTCGCGTACGGGGAGCGGGCCGCGTTCGCCGTACTGCGATCCGTCGCCCGCCTGATCCTGGTGCCGTTGCGCCCGTTCGCGCGTCCACAGGTCACCGCGCACCAGCCACGGATCCGGCCCGCTCACTCCCCCATGCCGTACGACGACCTGCTGCTGGTTCATGCCATCACCTCCAGGGGTCCACCGAGCGGAATCGCTGCTTTCTGACAGCACGATCCGCCCCGGGCGTTCGCCGTCCGGGGATGTGCCATGCCATCCGGCAGGCCTCCGCTCACCGGCGTCGCGTTCCCGCGCGCCGCCGGATCTTCAGAAGGACTCAATCCATGACTCCTGCCTTGATCGACGACCGATCGACACAATTGGCGATCGCCGCCCGTGACGGCGATCTCGTTGCCCTCGACAACTTCATCCGCGCGCTGCACCACGACGTACGGCGGTACGTCGCCCACCTGAGCGCCGATCCGCACTCAGCCGACGACCTCACCCAGGAAACGTTCCTGCGGGCGTTGCAAAGCCTGCACCGGTTCGAGGGCCGCTCGTCGGCGCGGACGTGGCTGCTGTCCATTGCCCGGCGTACCGTCGCCGACGACCTGCGCCGCAAGGCAGCACGCCCGCGAATCTCGCGGCACGACTGGCAGCGGGCGGCCGAACAGACCCAGCCGCGGGACCTCCCCGGGTTCGAGGACGGCATCGCGCTGACCGAACTGCTCAACGAGATCCCCGGCGACCGGCGGGAGGTCTTCGTCCTGACACAGCTCGCCGGTGTCCCGTACGCGCAGACCGCCGCCCGCCTCGGCTGCCCGATCGGCACCGTCCGCTCCCGGGTATCGCGAGCCCGGACGACCCTCGCCGACCTACTCACCGCCTGACCGACCCCGGCCGCCTCCCGACCCTGGTCTGGGAGGCGGCCGGGCCTAGGATCTGCGGTATGGCGACGCGGCTGGTGCAGATCTCGATCAAGGCGAACGACAGCTCCGCGCTGGGCAGGTTCTGGGCGGAGGCGCTCGGCTGGGAGGTGACCGCCGACAACGCCGAGGAGACCAACCTCGAACCGGAGGGCTTCAGCTATCCGGACCCGAGCGCCGTCTGCATCGACCTCATTCCCACCCCTTTGCCCAAGTCGGTGAAGAACCGCATCCACCTCGATCTCGCCACCACCTCCGCGGCGCACCAGGCGGAGCTGATCGAGCGCCTCCAGAGCGTCGGCGCGACGCCCGCCGACATCGGCCAGGGCAACGTCCCGTGGACGGTCCTCGCCGACCCGGAGGGCAACGAGTTCTGCGTCCTGGAGCCGCGGCCGATCTACAGCGACACAGGCCCGATCGCCGCTGTGGTCGTGGACTGCGCGGACCCGCGGGCCATGGCCCGGTTCTGGTCCGGGGCCATGGACTGGACTCTGCACGAGGTCACCGACGACTTCGCCGTACTGCGCTCTTCGAAGGGTGTGGGTCCGTACCTCGAGTTCATCCGCAGTCCCGACCCGAAACTTGGTTTGGACCGCATCCATCTCGACCTGCGCCCGTACCTCACCGACGACCACGCTGCGGAGGCGGACCGGCTGCGGTCGCTCGGCGCCACCGACCTCGACATCGGCCAAGGCGACGTCCCCTGGACTGTCCTGGCAGACCCCGAGAACAACGAGTTCTGCCTCCTCACACCCAGATGATGCGGATCACCAAGTACACCCACGCCTGCGTGCGGCTGGAACACGACGGCCGGGTGCTCGTCATCGACCCCGGGACCTGGAGCGAGCCGGCAGCCTTGGCCGGCGCGGACGCGGTGCTGGTGACTCACGAGCATGCCGACCACGTCGACGTACTCCGGCTGATCGGGCTCGGCGTGCCGGTCTACGCCCCCGTCGACGCGCACATTCCACAACTGGAGGTCACCGGTGTGGCCTCCGGCGAGGAGTTCACGGCCGCCGGGTTCCGGGTACGGGCGGTCGGCGGTCGGCACGCGTTCATCTACGGCGGGCAGCCGGACTGTGCGAACCTCGGCTACATCATCGACGAGGCGGTCTACCACCCCGGTGACTCCCTGCACGTTCCCGAGCAGCCGATCGAGACGCTCCTGGTGCCCGCGCAAGGATCGTGGATGAAGATGGTGGAGGCAATCGACTTCGTCAAGGCCATCGCACCGCAGCGGGCGTTCGCGATTCACGACGCCCAGCTCAACGACCGCGGCCTCAGCAGCGTCAACGGCTGGCTCGCTGAGGAGACCGGCAGCGGCTACCGGTACCTGGCTCCCGGCGACTCGGTCTGACCGGCCCTAGGCTTTGAGTTCCGCGACGAGTTTCTCGACGCGAGTGCGGATCTCGTCGCGGACCTCGCGGACGACCTCGATCGGTTGTCCGGCGGGGTCGGTGAGTTCCCAGTCCTCGTAACGCTTGCCGGGGAAGATCGGGCACGCATCCCCGCAACCCATCGTGATCACCACATCGCTGGCGCGCACGTCCTCGGTCCGCAGCACCTGAGGGACGTTCCCAGCGATGTCGATACCGACCTCCCGCATCGCCTCGATCGCGGTCGGGTTGATCTGGTCGCGCGGCTCGGATCCGGCCGAACGAACCTCCACCGCAGCACCCGCCAACTCCCGCAACCACCCCGCAGCCATCTGCGAGCGCCCGGCATTGTGAACGCAAACGAACAACACGACAGGTCTACTCACGACGCAACTCCAGAGTCGGTACGGCGGACTCCTCGACGGAGCCGCTCAGATCGGGATACAGCACGACGACCAGGCCGACGCCGACGACCGCGCCGATCACCTGGAACACCACGAAACCAGGAACGGAACCAGGTGCGATCCCGGCGAACGTGTCGCTGAACGCCCGGCCGATGGTCACGGCCGGGTTCGCGAACGACGTCGACGACGTGAACCAGTACGCCGCACCGATATACGCGCCGACAGCAGCAGGTACGACGGCGGCTCGGCCGGACCGGACGAGCGCGAAGATCAGCAGGATCAGCCCCGCGGTGGCGACCGTCTCTCCGATCCACAAATGACCTGCGGACCGGTGCGTCGTCGACCACGAAACGGCCGCCGCACCGAACATCACGTTGGCCAGCACCGCGCCGGCAATCGCGCCGACGACTTGCGCAGCGACGTACGCCGACATGTCCCGCAGACTCAGGCCGCCACCGCCTCGGCGGCCGAGCCACCAATCGGCGACCGACACAACCGGGTTGAAATGCGCCCCCGACACCGGCCCGAGCATCAGGATCAGGACAGCCAGCCCAAGCGCGGTCGCGAAGGAGTTCTCCAGCAACTGCAGTCCGGTATCGCCGGGTGAGAGCTTGGCCGCCGCGATCCCCGATCCGACGACAACAGTCACCAGCAACCCGGTCCCGAGCCCTTCCGCAACCACCCGCCGCCACAGCACCAAGCTCATCCGTTGCCCACCGCGACCGCCAGCCGGTCGATCCGGCCGGCGAGTTCGACGTACGCGGCCTCGAACGCGGCGTCGGTGTCGGCCGGTGCCGGGTCGGGGATCGACCAGTGCAGGCGGGTTTGGTGCTCGAGATGTTCGTACGCGTTGTCGCACACGGCAATCAGCAGATCGTCGCGCCGTACGACGTCCCGCAGCCGCGTGGTGCGCCACCCGGCCGGATCCAGGCCGTGACGCCGAGCGACCTTCACCGCTCGCGGATGCACACGCTCCGCCGGCTGCGTGCCCGCAGACAACGCCGGGACTCGACTGCGCCGCGACCAGATCGCCGCGGCCAACTGGGAACGGGCCGAGTTCTGCGTGCACACGAACACCACTCGCTCCGCACCGGCCGGCGCGGGCGTCGTGATCGCCACCAACGCGTCGGGCCGAAGACGCACATAGGTACGCCGCCTGTCCCCCTCGGACCGCGTCCGCGCGACGACGCCGGCCGCTTCGAGGACCTTCAGGTGATGAGCCACCAGGTTCGTCGGCAACTCCAGCGCGGTGGCGAGCTCGCCTGGGGCCGCATCTCCGGCGACCAAAGTGTCCACGATCGCGAGCCGCGCCGGATCACCGAGCGCCGCATGAATCCGGGCTCGGTCCGGCACGGTGAATCGCTCACTGTTCATTGACTCAATGATTACTGAGCTACTTCACCTCGTCAAGCAGGACCCGTCAGCGCGTTTCGAGCAGAGCGCCGATCCACTCCAGGCGTTGCGGGACGGACCAGTAGTAGACCCAGGTCCCGCGGCGTTCGCAGTCGACCAGGCCGGCCTCGCGGAGGACCTTCAGGTGATGCGAGATCGTCGGACCGCTGACCTCGAACTGCGGCGTCAGGTCGCACACGCAGATCTCACCGGCGGCCGAGGTGATCATCGACAAGAGCCGCAGGCGGATCGGGTCGGCGAGCGCCTTGAACACCGCGGCCCCTTCAGCGGCCGCGGCCGGATCGAGCGTCGCGTCGGAGATCGGCGTACAGCAGGCGCCGCCCGAGATCGGCGTCAGGGTGATCTCCTGTTTCGACATGTGTCTATCTTGACTCTTGTCGAATCAGGAGGCAAGGTGGGACTCGCTGATTAGATGAACTTCGAGATAAGGAAGTGGATCGTGGGCGTGGCGGAACCCGTGGTGATCATCGGGGCCGGTCCGGTCGGGCTGGCTGCGGCGGCGCATCTGGCCGAGCGTGGACTGGACTTCGTCGTACTGGAATCCGGTCCGGGTGTTGCGGCGGCGATCGGTGAATGGCGGCATGTGAAGCTGTTCAGCCCGTGGCGGTACGACCTCGACAGCGCGGCACAGCGGCTGCTCGAGGCTAACGGCTGGAGCGCACCGGATCTCGGCACGCTGCCGACCGGCGGGGAGCTCATCGACGCGTACCTCGAACCGCTGACGAAGCTGCCGCAACTGAACGACAAGATCCGGTACGGCGCTGAGGTCGTCGCGATCACCCGCGTCGGATTCGACCGGATCCGCACCGCCGGCCGTGAGAACGCACCGTTCCTCATCCGCCTCGCCGACGGCACCGAACTACTCGCGTCCTCCGTGATCGACGCCTCCGGCACTTGGCGCAAACCCAACGTCCTCGGCGGCTCAGGCATCCCCGCCCGTGGCGAGATCGCCGCGTCGAACGGCGCCGGCCAGGCTTCGGGTGGTGTCGCTCGGGCGCTGCCCGCCGTACTCGGCGCTGATCGGGACCGGTATGCCGGACGTCGGACGGCTGTCGTCGGCGCCGGGCATTCCGCGGCGACCACCTTGCTGGACCTCGGTCGGCTCGCGGAGGAGGTGCCCGGGACCGAAATCGTGTGGGTGGTCCGCGGGACTGACCAGGCGCGCACGTACGGCGGTGGGGACGCCGACGAGCTGCCCGCCCGCGGCGCACTCGGCTCCCGCCTCAAGAAGCTCGTCCAGTCCGGCCAGGTCGAACTGGTCAGCTCCTTCCGCATCGAGTCCGTCAGCACAACGCACGACACGACGGACGGCGCCCCGAGCGGGCGGATCGAGCTGCGCTCCGGGGAGCGAACCGTCGTCGCCGACACAGTCGTGAACTCCACCGGGTTCCGCCCGGACCACGACGTCGTCGCGGAGCTGCGGCTCGACCTCGACCCCGTCCTCGGCTCGACTCGTGCGCTTGCGCCGCTGATCGACCCGAACCACCACTCCTGTGGCACGGTGCCACCCCACGGCGTCGACGAGCTGGCCCATCCGGAGCCGGGCTACTACGCGATCGGCGCGAAGTCGTACGGCCGCGCACCGACGTTCCTGCTCGCCACCGGCTACGAGCAGGCCCGCTCCGTCGTCGCCGCACTCGCCGGTGACTGGGAAGCCGCCCGCGACGTCCAGCTCGACCTCCCCGAAACCGGCGTCTGCTCCTCCAACCTCGCCTACGGCGACTCCGCCGAAGCAGCCGGCAGCTGCTGCGGCCCCACACCGACCGCCCGCGGCCTGGCCACCGGTATCAGCGGCGGGCTGCTGACAGTGATCGAGGACAAGCAATCCGGCTGCTGCAACTGATGTCCGCACCCGCCACCACGACCGGCCGCACCGGCTCCGGTCGTGGTGGCGTGCGACGTGAAGTCATCGCCGCACTCGCGATCACCACCACCGTCAGCTACGGCGTCCTGTACTACGCCTTCAGCGCCCTACTCGAACCGATGCGCCACGACCTGCGCATCTCCCCCACCACCGCGACCGGCGCCCTCACCCTCGCCTCACTCATCAGCGCCGTCCTGGCCGTACCTATCGGCCGCCAACTCGACAACCGCGGCGGCCACGGAGTCATGAGCCTCGGCTCGGTGATCGCAAGCGTCGCAGTCCTCGCCTGGTCCCAAGTCCAGAACACGATCGAGCTGTACGCCGCTTTTGTTGCCATCGGCATCGCCTCGGCGATGGTGCTCTACCCACCCGCGTTCGCCGTCGTCGTCGCAGTCACCGCACCACAACGCCGTACCGCCGCACTCCTCGCCATCACCCTCGTGGCCGGATTCGCCAGCTCGATCTTCATCCCCCTGACCGGCCAACTCGTCCACGCCCTCGGCTGGCGGCGCGCCCTCCTCGTCCTGGCCGCCGTGCTCGCGCTCGCCACCATCCCTCTGCACATCCTCGCCCTGCGCCGAACCCGACCAAGCACGCCGCGCCGCGACGCTCCTCGGACGTCACCGACCCGCGTGCTTCGCGAGGTCGGCTTCTGGCTGCTCGCCGTCGTGTTCGTCCTCCACAGCGCCGCCCTCGCGATCATCGGCGTACACCTCGTCACCTACCTCACGAAGCTAGGGCACTCCCCCACCGCGGCCGCCACCCTGGCAGGCCTGCTCGGTCTGCTGTCCGTCACCGGCCGGATCACCGTCTCCGTCCTCCGCCGATGGTTGCCAATGACATCGATCAGCGCCGCGGTCATCACCCTCCAAGGCATCGCCCTGGCCGTCCTGCCCGCCGCAGGCCGCAGCACTGCGGGCGCGGCCGGCTGCCTGATCGCGTTCGGCCTCGGCTTCGGTGTCGCGTCCATCGCCAAACCCGCGATCATTCTCGACCGGTACGGCGACCAGGGCTACGCGACCATCGCCGGCCTCCTCAACACGCCGACGACACTCGCGTCCGCGACAGCTCCCCTGGCCGCCGCAGCCCTGGCCACCGCCGTCGGCTACACGCCTCTCATCCTCAGCGCGGCCGCCGCCTGCGCGCTCGCAGGCCTCACCCTCGCCGCCACCCACTTACTGCCGGCGCGCATCACGCCGGCGCCGCGTCGCTAGTCGCGTTCTTGCGGGCCCTCGGCTTACGAGGCTTGGAACCGTTGCCGTTGGTTTCCGGCTCGGCCGCGAACGGGATGAACGGCATGGTCAGTGGAAGGGCGGCCAGCCGCATCAGCAGCAGGACGTTGTCGTCGCCGGCGGTCTTGTTGAGGCGGAGACGCCCACAGTTGGTGCACCGGTGGATGAGGACCCAGCGGCCCTCGCCGCGGACCGTGACCGCGATCGGCTCCATACCGCCGGCACAGTCGGCCTTGCGATCACCCGGCACGTTGCGGTCGAGATGACGCGACCACAAACAACCCGGGCAATGGTTGCGATGGGTAGTTCCAGGGGCGTCGAGGGAGACCTCTACGCCGCAATGTTCACAGCTGAACGAACGTGCGAATGCCAAACCGAAGAACCTTTCAAAGCGAAACTGCAGGACAGAACAGTCATCGCTTCACCTCCTCCCGGTTCGCACCGGTTGTTCCGGCGCACGTCCCCCCAGCAGACCAGCCCACCTCCAGCACCGTCAAACAATTAACCATTTTCCCGCCGCCCGGGCCGCCGACCAACCGCACCAAGCAGACGAGGGGTTATCCGGCTCTTGTGACTGATGCGTGGGTGGTCGACGGGTTCAATGGCGGTGCCGGGCTTGATGTGATGTACACACTCGACAGGACATGTCGAGTGGCCGGGTAGTGCACCTGAGCGTGAACACGCCCGTGCGTACACCGTCTCACCGGTGCACTACCTGTCGAGTGTGCACATCACCCCCGCCGCAAGCCGCCACGCCGCCACCAACCCGATCACCCCAGCCGGCACCACCACACCCACACCTCGGGCAGAAGAACGGATATCCCCTCGAATGGTGGGTTCTCTGCTCGTACACCAGGGGAGAACCCCCAACGCGAGGGGATATCCGGTCTTGTGACGCAGGTGTGGGTCGGCTGGGCTGAGTTGGGCGGCGCCAGGTGACCCGGCAGCCGGGCACGGGGCCCGGATAACCCCTCGTGTTCGGGGTTCTCCCCTGCCGCGTCGAGTCGTGGGCTTTGGCGGTCACCTGCAGCCTCGATTCACGACTCGCGGTGTCGAGGGGCAACCAAACGCCACGACTCGACGTCAGGCCGCACGGGCGGCCCGCGTGAGCCGGCGCGGCGGGGAAAGAAATCGTCGA
The DNA here is from genome assembly GCF_053607525.1 of Kribbella sp. NPDC055110. Lineage (NCBI taxonomy): Bacteria > Bacillati > Actinomycetota > Actinomycetes > Propionibacteriales > Kribbellaceae > Kribbella > Kribbella sp. NPDC055110. The sequence continues at coordinate 64,001 of NZ_JBSGTS010000028.1, read as the reverse complement.
TCCGTGCAACTTTGTTTCCCCGCTCTCGAGGACTGGCGCGGATCGAGCAAGAGTTCTCCCCCCACCGACCTCCGTCATCCACGGATGAGCCGCCGTGGTGGGCAGCGGCCCCGCACAACCTGTCCCGGGCCCCTGATGGGGCGACGACCACCCACACATCGGACAGAAGACCCGGATATCCCCTGGTGTTGTGGGGTCTCCGTTGGTATGCGAGGGGAGAACCCCCAAGACGAAGGGATATCCGTCCCAGTGCAGCGCAGGCACGGCAGTCGAGGCAGGTTCGGTCGGGGAGGCTGGTTCGGTGGCGGGTGGCGGTGGGCGGGCGTGGTTGGTTTGGGGGGTTGACCTTGACGTTGGGTCAAGCCTGCAGGGTGAGTGGTATGACAGTTCGAGTGGGCGCTGGTCCGGCGATTCGGGTGCAGGGGTTGGAGAAGGCGTACGGGGAGAAGGTGGTGCTGCGCGGTGTGGAGTTCGATGTTGCGCGGGGCAGCATCTTCGCTCTGCTCGGGTCTAACGGGGCGGGTAAGACGACGACGATCAGGATCCTTTCCACGCTTCTCAAGGCGGATGCGGGCACCGCCGCCGTCAACGGGTTCGATGTCGCCACGCAGCCGGCCGACGTACGGGAGTCCATCAGCCTCACCGGCCAGTTCGCCGCGGTCGACGAGATCCTGAGCGGCCGGGAGAACCTCGTACTGGTCGCCAAGCTGCGGCACATCCAGAACCCGGGCGCGATCGCCGACGACCTGCTCGCCCGGTTCTCGCTGACGGAAGCGGCCGCCCAGCGAACGGCGACGTACTCGGGCGGGATGCGCCGCCGCCTGGACATCGCGATGAGTCTGATCGGGGACTCGCCGGTGATCTTCCTGGACGAGCCGACCGCGGGGCTGGATCCCGAGGCGCGGATCGAGGTGTGGCAGACGGTGAAGGAACTCGCCGGCCACGGTACGACGGTGCTGCTGACCACGCAGTACCTGGAAGAGGCCGAACAGCTGGCCGACCGGATCGCGATCCTGCACCAGGGCCGGATCGTCGTGAACGGCACGCTCACCGAGCTGAAGCAGCTCCTTCCGCCCGCCGAGGTGGAGTACGTCGAGAAGCAGCCGACCCTCGAGGACGTGTTCCTCGCCATCACCAAGGACCGAGCCATCACCAAGGACCCAGCCATCACCAAGGACCGCGCATGACGAATCATTTCCTCAGCGACACCGGCGCCCTCACCGGACGCAGCCTGCGCCATGTGACCCGCAGCATGGACACGATCATCACGACGGTCCTGACGCCGATCGCGCTGATGGTGATGTTCGTGTACGTGTTCGGCGGCGCGATCGACACCGGGACGGACGCGTATGTGAACTACATGCTGCCCGGGATCCTGCTGATCACGGTCGCGTCAGGCGTGGCGTACACGGCGTTTCGGATCTTCATGGACCTGAAGAGCGGGATCTTCGAGCGATTCCAGTCGATGCCGATCGCGCGATCCGGCGTGCTCTGGGCGCACGTCGTCACCTCGCTGGTCGCGAACCTGATCTCGCTGGTGATCGTGTCGGGTGTCGCCCTGATCATGGGTTTCCGGTCGAGCGCGAGCATCCTGGACTGGCTCGCCGTCGTCGGCATCCTGTTCCTTTTCACGCTCGCGCTGACCTGGATCGCCGTGATTCCGGGGCTCTCGGCGTCGACGGTCGAGGGAGCCGGCGCGTTCGCGTACCCGCTCATCTTCCTGCCGTTCGTCAGCTCGGCGTTCGTACCCACGCAGACGATGCCCGGCCCGGTGCGCTGGTTCGCCGAGAACCAGCCGGTGACCTCGATCGTCGACACGATCCGCAACCTGTTCGCGCAGCAACCGGTCGGCGACGACATCTGGACCGCGATGGCGTGGTGCGTCGGGATCCTCGTCGTCGCGTACGCGTTCGCGGTGGCTGCCTATCGCCGGAAAGTCGCCTGAGGCAGGCTGGGACCTATGCTCACGATCAGCCAGCTGGCGGCGCATGCCGGGGTGACGGTGCGCGCAGTGCGGCACTATCACAAGATCGGCCTGCTGCCGGAGCCCGGACGCGACCACTCCGGGTACCGGGCGTACGACGCCGGCGCGGTCGTGCGACTGATCCGGATCCACACGCTGGCGGATGCCGGCGTACCGCTCGCCCGCGTGCAGGAACTCCTCGACGCCGACCCGGACGACTTCACCGACGGCGTCGAGAAGATCGACGGGAAACTGCGCACCGAGATCCGACGGCTGCAGGACACCCGCAAACGCCTCGCCAAACTCGCCGCCGGTGAGCACCTGGCGCTTCCGCCGAGCGTCGTGGGCTACCTCGACCGGCTCCGCGAGCTCGGCATGCAAGAGCGGTACATCGAACTCGAGCGCGACGCCTGGATCATGCTCGCCGCCAAGGTCCCGCACCTCATCGACGACGTCGTCGCCCAGAAACACCAATCATTGCAGCACCCCGACATGATCAAGCTCTACCGGATCGTGAACGAGGCGCTCGACTGGTCCGAGGACGACAGCCCACGGATGGTCGAGCTCGTCGACCTCCTGGAGCGGATCATGATCGCCGCGGTGCAAGCCGGCGCGGCCGGCAGCTACGACCTCGACGACGACCTGGTCCACCTGATGGACTCGGCCGTGCTCGAAGCCTCCCCCGGCGCCGAGCGGGTCCTGGCGCTCCTGGAGGAACGCGGCTGGAAGGGCTGGACCCGCATCGAGCGCGTGCCGATCGAGAGGCTCAACGCCCTAGGACAACCTGGCGGCAGCGTGTAGCGCGAGACCGTCGGTCGCCGCGATGTCGGCGCGGAACCAGCCTGATGAGTCGACGGTGTACGTCGGACCGCTGCAACTGCCGGCGGAGTAGTCGCCGTGGAAAACGTCGCAGTACACGCCGGCCGGAAGGTCGGTGTGGAAGCTCCGCCCGGTCAAGGCTGAGCTCTCGTCGTTGAGCACGAGGTAGCCCTTGTCACCACGGCCGAACGCGATCGCGTCGTTCCCGTTGTCCCACCACTCGGTCACGGCGGTCCCCCGTACGACGTTGTGGAAGGCGACCATGTTGGCGATCACCCGCCACTCGTGCTCGCACCGCCAGCGGTTGCTGAAGCAGGTCGTGTCGACCGTCTGCCCGGTACCGGTCGACGGCGGCCCCTCGTCGTTCGACGTGTACTCGTAGCTCGACATCACCTTCGGCGTCCCGTACGTCCAGGCCAGCATGAACGCGTTCGCCATCGCGTAGCGGCCGTTGTCGCGGAACGTGAGTACGCCGCTCCCGCGCTGCGTGTCGTGGTTGTCGGTGAACACCACGGCACGATCCGACGCGAGCGGCTCCGCGAACGTCTTCAGGTAGGCGAGCCGCTCGTTGTTGAAGATCTTGGCGAGATCCTTCCCGTACCGGAACTCGAGCACGTCACCGTTCCCGACGTACTCGTCCGGGGTGATCGGCTCGCCGGCGCCGTAGATGACCTCTTGATACAGGTACGCCGGACGCGACAACCGGGACTTGATCGCGGCGATGTCCTCGGCCGGCATGTGCTTCGACGCATCCAGCCGGAACCCGTCGACGCCGATCGACAGCAGATCGTTCAGGTACGCCGCGATTCGGCCGCGCACGTAGTCGGTGCCGGTCGCGAGGTCGGCCAGGTCGACGAGCTCACAGTTCTGCACCTCGTACCGGTCGCCGTAGTTGACGATGTCGTCGTTCCCGTTGCGCCCGCAGTGATGGAAGTCCTGCGTCTGGTACGTCCCGGGGTAGTCGTAGTGCGTGTACGACGAGCCTGCGCTGCCGACACCGCCCGACGAGCCACCGGTCATGTGGTTGATGACGGAATCGACGTACACCTTGACACCGGCCGCGTGGCAACTGTTGACCATGGCAACGAATTGGCTGCGCGTACCGCGGCGGGTGTTGTCCAGTTTGTAGCTCACCGGCTGGTAGTCCTGCCACCACGGGTACCCGGACCCCGGCAGCACGACATGCTCCTGCGGAGGCGAGACCTGCACCGCGCCGTACCCCTTCGGCCCGAGCACCTGGCCGCACTCCCGACCGACCGACGTCCAGTTCCACTCGAACAGCTGGACGATGACGTCGCGGTCCCCCACCGGCGTCGCCTGCGCACTCGCCCCGCTCAGCCCGGCCATCGACAGACCCAGTAACAGGACGAGTAACCGGACCGGCAATCGACGCATCATCGGACTCCCTCGGGGCGGCGGGTACCTCATCAAACCACGCAGGCCGGTGGTCCGAAGGGGTCCCGTGTCGCAGAGTCGGCGAAAACGGCGCATACTTGAGACCTGATGCTGCCCTATCGCGCGACGACGCGTCGTCACCTGTCCACCAGTCCTTTCAAGGCCAAGGTTTCCGACTCGCTCAAGAGTTACGAGGTCGGTGAGCGGGTCTCTCACGACAGGGAGGGACTCGGCCGCGTCCATTCAGTTGAGGCTGATGGCACGGTCATCATCGACTTCGGAGCCGGACGACTCCTGCGGGTCGTCGCCCCCTTCGCCAAACTCCACTCCCTCGGCCAGGCCGACGCCGAAGCCGACGCCGACGTCTGACCGACGCGGCGCCGCTGAACGTTGGTCAGCGGCGCCTCAGGCGAGACAACAGGTCTCGTACGGCGGCACGTTCAGCGACGCCATGTAGTCGGCGACGTGACTGCTGATGCAGGTGTTACACCCGCCCGCGCTGTACCCCTCCCAGGTCAGTCACTCCGCGTGCCCAGACTCGCGGCCATCGCCACGCCCCGCCGTACGCGGATTCGGCTCCGGCCGCCTTGCGCTTCTCGGTGGTGCCCACGGAGTGGTATCGAGTGGGTATGGATCTCTCGGAGAACAAGGCTGTCGTGCAGGAGCTGGATGAGCTCGGCAACGGCACAGGCGATCTGTCCCGCCTCGACGCGCTCTGTACCCCGGACCTCGTCAACCACGCGCTCGCCCCGCACATGCCGCCCGGGATCGAGGGCACCAGGCAGTTCCTGACCGCGGCAGCCCGCGACCGGCAGCCCGGCCGCTGGGTCGAGTCGTTCGTGGTCGCCGAGAACGATCTGGTCGTGCAGTTCGGCTCGCGTGAACTGCACTGGCCCGGCGGGAACTTCCGCGGATTCGACCTGCCCGAGGGCGTCTGCACCCGGGACGCCGCCTTCGCCTACCGCCTCCGCGAAGGCCGCATCGCCGAACGCTGGGCAATCCGGGACGACCTGACAATGATCCTCCAACTCCGCGGCCGCTAACCCCACAAGACGCAGGCGTATCAATTGCCGTTCTCGGGCCTCTTATAGGTGCACGCAGTTAGTGCTGATGAACCGGGGGTGAGGAAATGGCGGTTTTTCTGGATACGCCGACCGGCGGGCTGACATCGGACACGGGCGTCTCCTTTCGGTACTGGTGGCGGGTGGTTGGGCTGATCGTGGGTGCCGGCGTCGTGCTTGGCGCAATGATTCTCGGTCGCCGTGTCGGAAGCGATTTCTTGCCGCAGGCAGCGTGGGTCGCGATCCTCGCGATCGCCGTACAACTCATGATCGTTCTGTTCGCGGCCCCTGAGCTGCCGCGCCGCGTGAGTGCCGTACTTCGTTGGCTCGCGCTGATCCTGAGCGCTCTGGCCGCCGCGCACTTCGGCGACGCGGCGAGTCTCAAGGGTCATGCGCAGTCGATCGTCGACATCGAGCTCGCCGGCAGCAGTGACGCCTGGACGGCCTGCAACTGCGACGCCGACCTCACCAGGGCTCTTCAACAGGACTTCTGGTTCATCGTCTCCTACGTTTTCCTGCTCGTCCTACTGACGTCATGGGCCGGCAAGTACTTCCGCCTGCCGGCACTACGGCGGGCGCGCACCACCGTCGTCATCGCAGTCGTCGTCGCGGGCGTCTTCGACATCGGCGAGAACATCTTCATGCTCACCGCGGGATCGTCGAACGGGCCCTGGCAGTTCGCCGCGGTCTGCGCCTGGGCCAAGTTCACGTTGCTCCTCGTCGCCATCGTCTACACCGCGGGAGGCGCCTTCGCCTGGTGGTCGACGCCACGCTGGATCAGGCTCGCCTCTTGGGCACTACCGAAGTATGCCCGGGCCGTGGCCGGCATGGAGCCGAAGGTGAACCCTTCGGAAGAGGTCATCCAAGCCCCAGAGGGCACTCAGACGCATCGCTCCGAACCTCCACCCGGGAAGGCCAGGTATGGCATTGCCCTTTCCGGCGGTGGCATCCGGGCGTCGTCGATCAGCCTCGGCGCACTCCAGGAGCTCGACGGTGAGGTCCTCAGCTGGTCCGGGGCACGCGCGGTCACCGCTGTGTCGGGTGGATCGAACATGGCGGCCGGCTGGAGCATCTCTCGATCCAGCTACCAGTCGACGGCCGAGGAGGCGCTCGAGCGAGCGCGCCTCCAAGAGCTGGCGCCGCTTCCGTGGCAGCAGCAGGACAACGGGTGGCTCACCGTCGAGGAGCGTCATCTGGTCGACAACCTCGGGTACCTGGGGTCGAACCAACCTCGAGGATCCGACACCGATCCGGCCGCTGCGAAGACGACCAGGCAGTCCGGGCCCGAGGGCAGTCAGACTTCCACCAAAGCGTCGTACCGGCCAGCTGTGTTCGCGACGGTGATCGCCGGGCTCACCGTCAATGTGGTGGTGCTGCTGAGCATGCTCTGGGCGATCACACGGCCTGTGGGCTGGGCCTTGCGCAACCTCACCGGCCAAGGTGGCGACCTGCCGAAGAACGCGATGCATCAACTCGTCAAGCACCATGCGCTCGCGCTGCCCGGGCTCATCTTCCTCGTCGCCGGATTCATCGTCCTGATGCTCTGGGTCCTCGCCGGTCAGTTTCTCGTCGGGTACGCCCAGAACAAGGCGGGGGCGCGCGTCACGCTGCAGACGCTGAAGCGCGCGTCGTACAGCGCGCTCACCCTCGGGGCGTTGCTCGCTCTTGCGCTGTGGGGCTTCGTCGAACTTGTCGGCGCGGTCGCCCATCTGTCGTTGCCCACGCTGGTCGCTACGGCCGGTGCGAGCGCCGGGGTCGTCGGCTCGGTCGTCCGCATTCTCAGGAAGCCGGCAGCGCGCTTTGCGCCGATGCTCGGGGGCCTTGCCTTCGTTGTCGTCGCGCTCGGGGTGACGGCGCTGGCGACGTGGAACGCGGCCGAGCACGAGGTCAGCTGGTCCGGGCACGATCTGGTCAGCTGGCAATCCGGCTGGAACTGGGTTCTCGCACTGGCGCTTCTGACGATCGTGCTCCTCGGCCCCAGCTCGGAAAGCTGGTCGCTGGCGCCCTTCTATCGAGGCAAGCTGCGTCTGGCGTACGCGACGTACCGGACCGCGAGCGCGGAAGAGGGGCTCCGAGTACGGCCGTACGAGAACGACTCCCCCGGTACAGACAAGTCCAAGCGTGAACCCGGCCTGTTCGCCTTCAACTACGACAACAAGGCCGTGCGTACGCCGCTCGTGGTGTGCACGACCAGCACCGTGACCTCGCGTGCGGTCCGTAGCCGCTACGGCACTCCGGCGCTGAGCGTGACGTTCGATCCTGATCGGACCATTCTGCATCTGCCCCAGGACGGGCGCGGCAACACGCTGCAGTTCGCGGCATCCACGCGGGTGCTCGACCGGCTCGGCCAGACGTTGCACAAACGGATCACCACGATGATGGCGGTCGCGATCTCCAGCGCGGCGGTCTCGCCAGCGATGGGGCGGTACCAGATCGGCCCGACCAGCATGCTGCTGGCCTTCTTCAACATCCGGCTCGGCGTGTGGATCGCCAACCCGCGCTTCATCACCCAACTCGAAGCCGCCGGCCTGGCGAACAAGCCCGACCTGGCGTACGCGCATACAGGGCTCGGGTATCTGTTCAAGGAGTTCTTCGGGATCCACGACCTCGACGACCCGTACCTCTACCTGACCGACGGCGGGCACTGGGAGAACACCGGACTCGTCGAACTGCTCCGCATCCGCGAGATCACCGAGATCGTCTGCGTCGACGCCGACTCCGGCCCGGGTGACGCGACGAGCTCACTCGGCAAGGCGATCGCGATCGCCCCCAGTGAGTGCGACATCCGGATCGACATCAGCCTCGACCCCCTCCGGGCGACGCCGAGCAGCTCGCGCGTCCCGGCGTACTCGCCGCGAACCGTCAACATCGGGTTCTTCACCAAGGGCGCGGGATCCTTCACCGCCGATACCCCGGTCGGTGTGCTCTGGTACGCCAAGCCCGGCCTGGCCAAGGAGATGCCGGCGGCGCTGCTCGCCTTCCACGAGCGGTACCCGACCTATCCGCGCGAGTCGACCTTGAACCAGTTCTTCGACACGGCAAGTTTCGTTGCCTACCGCAACTTCGGTCGCTACAACGCCCGCCAGATCCTCCTGGCACGCCGGAAACTCCGGGAAGCCCTGGACGAACTCCTTGCCCTCGCCAACGACGCGGATCTCGACGAGCGGCTGAAAACGATGGCCTGTGATCCACAACGCCACTGGGCCATCGCCGAACTCTCCCGCGCCGCCCACAGCGCAGTCTCCACGCCATCTCTGATCAAGTCCTACTGCACCGCGGTAAGGAGCTCTCTCGTATAACCCACGTCACGGTCTCGACTGCGCCACGTTCTGGACCAGCCAACGCGAGAGCGGGCGCAATCGGGTGAACGCAGCGAGCACCTGGTCCGCTGCGGCGGAGGTGTGAATCCATTCCTCGCAACCAAGCGCCCGAGTCGCGATAAGCGACTTATGCCGCAACAGCTCCGCCCGTGGATGGTCGACGGGATAACCGCGCAGCGGCCGCTTCAGCAGGTCGCCCGAGATCACGAATCCCTCCAGCTTTCGCAAGATGGCGACCAACTGCGGCCCAGAACGATCGTCTGCCACCGCGACCCGATAGCGCTCGATCTGCACCGACGGCGCGTACCACCACGCCAAGCTGACCTCTAGCCCGTCCAGATCGAACCGGACGCCGAGCTCGACGTTCCGAGCCAACCGGACAATCGCACTCTGCCGCTGCCACGCCCGCAACAACACCTCGCCGTACCCCCAGACCGAGAAGTCCTCGTACGCCGAATCCGCGTCAGCCACCGCGTTCAGCAGCTCGATCATCGGACGCCGTACCAGCTCCTCCCGATCCCGCCGGCACTCCCGCCGTACATCAGCCGAAGGCTCCCCCTCGAGCCGCAACAACACATCGAAAGCGCCCTGCGGCCACCCCTCGAACGTCACGTCGAGCAGCCTAGCGAGGCGAAGGACTCAGAGGCCGACCATCGCCATCCCGGCCGGGTTGTAGCGCTCCCCCTGGACGCCGATCCGCGCGGCGAGCGTGTCGAGATCGGCGATCTCGTCCGCCGACAGCGCGACCTGCGTCGCACCGGTGTTCTCGTCGATCCGCGGGCGGCGACGGGTGCCGGGGATGGGCACGATCCACGGGTGCTGCGCCAGCAACCAGGCCAGTGCGATCTGCCCCGGCGTGCAGCCCTTCGGCTCGGCGAGGGCGCGGACGTAGGCGACCAGGGCCTCGTTGGCCGTGAGGTTGCCGGCCTCGAAGCGCGGGACCCGCGAGCGGATGTCGCCGGCGGTGAACTCCGTCGACGTACTCACGGTGCCGGTCAGGAAGCCCTTGCCCAGCGGGCTGAACGGCACGAACCCGATCCCGAGCTCGGCGCACGCCGGCAGCACCTCCGGCTCCGGATCCCGCGTCCACAGCGAGTACTCACTCTGTACAGCCGTCACCGGGTGTACGGCGTGCGCCCGGCGGATCGTCTTCGCACCGGCCTCGGACAGGCCGAAGTGCCGAACCTTGCCGGCCTGTACGAGTTCGGCCACCGCTCCGGCGACGTCTTCGATCGGTACGCCGGGGTCCACCCGATGCTGGTAGAACAGGTCGATCACGTCGATCCCGAGCCGCCGCAACGACTCGTCCGCGACGCGCCGGATCTGCTCGGGACGCGAGTTCGTCCCGGCCATCCGGCCGTCCTGGATGTTCCACCCGAACTTGGTCGCGATCACGACCTGGTCGCGCAGCGGCGCCAGCGCCTCGCCGACCAGTTCCTCGTTGACGTACGGCCCGTACACCTCGGCCGTGTCGAAGAACGTGACCCCGGCGGACTCCACGGCGTACCGGATCACGCCGATCATGTCGTCGCGGTCACCAGGGTTCGGTCCGTAACTCTGCGACATCCCCATGCAGCCGAGACCGACCGCGGAGACCTCCAGACCTTGACCGAGCGTTCGTGTGTGCATGATGCCTCCTCAGGCCTCGGGGATTTCGATGCCGCCGTACGCCGGCGTGATGGTCTCCGGCGCCGGGCCGCCGCGGATCCCGGTGTCGAGCGCGACCACGCCTGGTTGAGGATGCCCCGCTCGTTGTCGTAGGCAAGCAGTTCGGACTGCCGGAAGTACGGGTGGATCTCGTTCCCGTACGCCGCCGCCGTGTCCACGTGCCGGTAGCCGACCTCCAGCGCGGTCTCGACGGCCGCGATCGTCTCCTCGGGCGTCTGGAACACACCGAACCCGATGGCCGGCATCTGCACGCCGTTGTTCAATTTGATCGTCGGAACACCCATGCCGCTACCGTAGGCCCGCCCGCCGCGAGCAGGGAGTGACTGCCGTTCCAGGTAACGCCAGGGCCTCCCTCCGCACAGTGCCTTGACGTAGCCCGACTTTCGAGCGTCCCATGAGCCATGGCTGGGCGCACGGGAGCTCCTTGGACCTCGAGATCCCTCAGACGGCGCCTACCGGGGGATCCAGGCCGCACTGTCGCGGCCATTGTCCTGGTCGGCGCCGCCTATTATCTCGGCGCGCGTCTGGGTCTGAGCCTGTCGCTGGTCGAACGAAACGTGACGCCGCTGTGGCCGCCCAGCGGCATCGCGCTGGCGGCGTTCCTCGTTCTGGGGAGGTCGATGTGGCCCGCTGTCGCGCTCGCTGCGCTGGCCGTCAATCTGCCGATCAGTGCCGGTCCGGTGCCCGCGCTGGTCACCGCCGTGGGCAACACCCTCGCGCCACTGGTCGCGGCGATCATTCTTGAACGCGTCGGCTTCCGGCGTCAACTGGACAGCCGGCGTGATGCGCTGGCGATCGTTTTCCTGGGTGCGCTCGCGAGCATGACGATCAGCGCGACCATCGGCGCCACCACGCTCGTATGGTCGAAGGCGATCGGCATCGCCGACCTGGCCGGTGCGTGGGCGGTCTGGTGGACCGGCGACGCGATGGGGGTTCTCGCCGTCGCGCCGTTCCTCTTGTGCATCCCTCTGTTCTGGGAGCTCGAGCGATGGCCGGTCGCCCGCTGGCTCGAGGCCGCCGTGATCCTCGTGCTGACAACGGTGCTTGCGGTGTGGACTACGTCCTCCGGTCTGGCTCTGTTGTTCCTGGTTCTCCCGTGCCTGGGCTGGGCCTCGTGGCGTCTGCAGTTGCGCGGCGCCGCACCTGCCGCGTTGATGGCGTCGCTGATCGCAACCTGGTCGGCAACACACGAGCTCGGCCCCTTCGCGGGCGGGCCGCTGCTCGAGCAGATGCTGACCCTTCAGGCGTTCAACGCCACGGTCGCGCTCACGTCGTTCTTCCTCGCCGCGCTCGTGACCGAGCGGATGCGGTTTGCTCGGGCGCTGATGTCCGCAGCTGCCGACTTGGAGGAGCGCGTCAACAGTCGCACAGCGCAGCTCACCGCCACCAACGACCGCCTGCGCCGCGAGATCCGCCAGCGGTACAAGACCGAGCAGCAACTGACCCTCGAGGAGGCGCGCACCCGGCGCGAGCACCAGATCGCGGAAACGCTGCAGCGCAACCTGCTCCCGGACCGGATGCCCGCCATCCCTGGCGTGGCCGTGGCCGCCCGTTACGTCCCAGCGACCGCGGACCTGCACGTCGGCGGCGACTGGTACGACATCATCCAGCTCCGCGGCGGCCTGATCGGTCTCGTCATCGGTGACGTTGCCGGACACGGCCTCCAGGCGGCGGCGGCCATGGCACAGCTGAGGATGGCGGTCCGCGCCTACGCCGTACGCGATCCTTCACCGGTCGCGGTGATGGACGGCCTGCACGAACTGGTCCGCGAGCTGCCGATGGCCGAGATGGTGACCTTGCTCTACGTTTTGTATGACCAGGACTCCGGCACGATCCGGTTCACGAACGCCGGACATCCGCCTGTCCTCCTGATCGACGACGCTGACACGCGGTACCTGGAGGGTGGGCTCGCCCCGCCGCTCGGCGTACTCCCGCAACGGGACTATGCCGAGGTAACACATCAGCTGCGGCCCGGAACCACCCTGCTGCTCTACACCGACGGGCTGGTCGAGGAGCGCACGCTGTCGATTCAGGACGGTCTGGATCGGCTGCTCGCCGAAGCGTCTGGCGGGTGGCACGGCGACCTCGAAGCACTCTGTGACCACGTCCTGTCATCCCTGCGGGTGAACGGCGAGGTTGCCGACGACATCGCACTGGTCGCGCTGCAGCCTTTGGTGCTGGCCGGTTCGCCGCTGTCCCTCGACGTACCGGCCGAGGCGGGCGTGCTCTTTCAAGTTCGGCACGCGTTAGGTCGCTGGCTGCGCGAGTCAGGTGTCGACGGGCGGGACGCCGGCGAACTCGCAATCGCATGCGGGGAGGCCTGCAGCAACGTCGTACGACATGCGTACGGCGCCTCGCCCGGCGACATGCAGGTCGAGGCGCGCCTTGTGGACGGCGTGGTCGAGCTGACTGTGCGCGATCACGGCCAGTGGCGGAGCCCTGGAGACCGAGGCGGCGGTTTGGGCCTGACGCTGATCCGCGGGCTGACGCACTCGGTGGATGTCGACAGCGGCCCAGACGGTACGACGATCCGCATGCGACGCAACGTGGTGGTTGGAGACGAGCCGTGACCGAGTACACGGTGGTGGATGCTCGAACAAGCAACGGCGTCCATGCTGTGCGGATCTGCGGCGAGGTCGACCTCACCAACGCCATCGACGTACGGGAAGCCATCAGCCGCATCGCGTCTCCCGACGCGCCCGCCATCGTCGTGGACCTGACCGAGACCGCCTACCTCGACAGCTCCGGCATCGCCATGCTGTTCCGCCTGGCCGAACGCCTCAACGACCGCCGCCAGCAACTCCGCCTCGTCGTCCCGCCGAACTCCCCCCTCCAAGCCGCCCTCAACCTGACCAACCTCCCTCAAACCATCCCGATCCAACCCACCCTCGAATGACGCCATCACCACAGAGCCGCGGTAGCTGTTGAGCGGCGCATCATCCGCTCGTACCAGTTGGTGAACTTGACGTTGTCGCGGATGAGCTCCTCGTACAGGGCGAGCGCCTGGCGCCGCAACGGTTCGAAGTCCCACCGCTCGGCGAGGGCCGCCAGCGGGGCCTCCCGCACACTCCCGAGCGCGTAGTCGCGACCGAAACCGTAGGACAGCGGGACCACGGTCCCATCGGTCTCGAGGACCAACGGAGTCAGCCAGCTCCCCAACAAGGCTCGCGGATCTCGCGGGGCGATCAGGAAACGCTCGGGGGCTGACCGCAGGTCCTTCTGGGTGACGAGGTCGATCTGGACCGGGATGTCGTGAACAACGCTCAGCCGTGTTGCTTCGAAGAACGCGAAGCCGAGCTCGGTCGAGTCCGGCACGGAGGCCTGGAGGTCGGCCCCGGCGCCGTCGGGCTCGAGCGGGTGGACCTGCACGAGGGCAGCGTCGTACTCGGCTGCCTGCTCGAACACGAACTCGAGCTCGTGGGCGTTGTGCATGGTGAGCGTCGTGATGAAGGCGAACGTAATCCCCGAATCACGCACCGCAGGCAGGCGTGAAGACATGTGGCTGAACGCCCGTCGATCACCCCGTATCCAGTTGTGCGTCTCGGGGCGGCCGTCGAGGGAGATGGCAAGGACGTCCACTAGGCCGACGAGTTCGGCGAGCCGCCGCTCGGTGAGCAGCAGTCCGTTGGTCGTCACGGCGGTGCGCATGCCCAGCTCGTGCGCGTATCTCAGCAGTGGCAACAGCTCCCGGAAGAGAAGCGGTTCGCCGCCGGACACCGCCAGTACGTCGTACCCGAGGCCGCGAGCGTCAGCCACGGTACGTCGGAGAACCTCGAGGCCGGTCGTGTCCGCTACCCAGGGACCGGACGACGAGTAACAGTGCCGGCACCGCAGGTTGCACCGCCGTGACGGGTGCACCTGGAGGATCGCACTCGCACCAGTGAGACCCATGACGGGCCGATGTCAGCGCTTGCCGAGATCCAGCTGCACAGTGAAGGCCTCCGGCCACGGGATCCCCTTCGGGAAGACCTTCACCACGCCCGGAATACCTGTGGCCCCGCGTTTGCCGAGGATCCCGGCGATCCCTCTGACGACGGTCCCGCAGCGGTCGATGTCGTCGACATCGACGGTGAGGTACAAATAGTCCGGCTTGGGAAGGCCCTTGATGAACACGTGATGGAGTTCGAACTCGTCGAGGACGGCGGCCAGTTCCTCGATCATGCCGTCATCGAGCGTGAAGCCCCCGGCCGCGTACTGCTCTTTCAGAACCTCAGATCCACGCCGCCCCATGACACTCTCCCTCCCGAGTGAGCCTGAATATCAGGTCTAGTCGAGTATGACCCAGCTCACATTTCCTGGGAAGATGTTCGGCTTGCGCAGCGTCACGGGTCGACGAGGGGCATGCGGGCGTCGGCGGGGTTGGACAGGTCCGCGGCAAGGGCCGTGACGCCGAGTTCCCCGGCGTACAGGCTGTCGCGGACGTCCGGGCGCACCCGCGCGATGACCTCTGCCGCTCCTTCGGCGAGCCGGCGGGCGGACTCCAGCCATCGCGCCTCGCCGCCGGCCCGGTACAGCGCGAGCAGCGCGTAGGCCTGGCCGCCGAGACCGCAACAGAGGTCGCCGGAGATCGTGTCGGGGCCGTGCTCGACCGTCGTACCTGCCTGCTCGGCGAGGCGGAGCCACCGGTCGTCGCCGAACACGCGGTACGCCGCGAGGCAGACGTGCACGAGTCCGGCGGTGCCGTTGCACCAGCTGGCGACGAGTGAGTGGCTTACACTCCGTCCGTCGCCCGCGTAGGCCCACTGCCTGCTCCGCGCCACGCGGGCGACTGCACTGGCCAAGGTGTCGAGGCGCTCCGCCACTCCGTCGCCCGGAGGAACTCCAGTCGCCTCCGCCCACCGGAGAAGGGCGAGGAGCCGGCCAGCGGTGCCGTGCGCGACGCCGTACGGGGAATTGCCAGCTGCCTCGAGGCCGTCGGCGAGTCGAGCCCCGAGCCCGGCCAGCAGACGTCGTTCCGTGGGCGGGGCGTCTGGGAGCATTGCGCAGCAGCCAAGCAGGAGGCCCGCGCGTCCGTGCGTCACGTCCTCGCCTGCCGAGGGCTCGGATGCCGCCTCGACGAACGCAGCCACTGCCGACGTCCGCTCTTCCTCGTCTGCGCGCGCCCGCGCCACGGCGAGACGTACGACGTGAACACCGGCGGCGCCGTACAGCAAGGAAGCCTTGCCCCGAACATCAGCAGTCTGGGAGCGGTGCGGGAGTACGTCGGCGGCCGCTTCGGTCGCCGCTTCGGTCGCCCAGAGGTCCGCCACGGCCAGCAGTTCGGGATCGCCGCGTGACTCCGCACACCGCAACATCGCCCAGGCCCGTCCAGCCAGGCCATGCATCACCATGGGGTCCGCAGCCGAAGGCGGGTCGAACCGCGCACCCTTCGGCGCCAAGCGGTCGAGGACAGCCGTCATCAGGCGGTCAGAACCCGTCGGTCGGAACCTGGGGCTACTCGCCGGGCGGTCACCGGCTCCCAGCCGAGCCGCTCGGAACGCGTCGAGCAACGCAGCTGTGGAGGCGTAACGATCCCTGGGGCGCGGCTGCAGCGCGCGGCGGATCACGCGTTCGACTCCTGCCATACCGGACAGGCGTGCGTCGAAGGACGGTGGCCGGTCCAGGATGCGGCGGAGCAACTCGCGAGGGTCGGCCGTGAAGCCGTAGGGGTGGTCGCCCACCAAGAGCACGAACACCAGCACGCCCAACGCGAACTGCTCGCCGGCGGCCGTCGGTGCAGGCAGCGACGCGCCCGCCAGTGCCGCCTCGGCGAGCTCCGGCTCCGCGTAGAGATCGATGCCGGGGCGGGCGCCCGCGTAGTCATCCGCGCCGACGCCATCGAGCACCGATGTCCCGAAGTCGAGCACCGTGACGCTGCCGGCGTTATCGACGACCAGGTTGCGGGGGTGCACATCACCGTGGACGACACCGTGGGCGTGGAGTCGGCAATAGGCGTCGAGGACCGCCTCTGCGAGACGGAGCAGCGCGTCTGGCGCTGCCTTCGCATCGGTGCCACGCAGTACCGCCGCAGCAGTCGCGGCGTCGACGCCCTCGCACCACCGGGTCGCGATCCACGGGCGACCGTCCAGATCGCCGGACGCGATCAGCTCAGGCGCGACGTCTCCGCCAAGCCGGTCCAGGACGCGGGCCTCATGAGCGATGGCCTTGAGGGCGCTGGTCTGGGCCGCCCGACGCGCGAGCTTGACCGCGACCGGCGTGCCGTCGGCCGCCCGGCCACGGTGCACTTCGACATCGACAAGCACCTGAACCGGCTCGAGCACCTCGATCTGGCCGAGCCCGTCCCCCGGGACGAGCCGGTCGCCTGAGACGAGTCGGTCGCTTGAGACGAGTCGGTCGCTTGAGACGAGTCGGTCGCCTGAGACGAGTCGGTCGCTTGAGACGAGTCGGTCGCCTGGGGCGAGCTCGGCGACGATCGGCGCGGCGAGCGGACTGTCCGCAGCAGCGAGCACGCCCTCGTCGGCAAAGCGACGTACCAGCTGCGCGGCGTCATCGAGGATTGCGCGCGGGTCGAGGCCCTCGGCCAGGCTGAGCTCGACCACCGCGTCGACGATCGTCTTCGGTTGCCGGAATCGCTCCAAGAGCGCCGCCGTACGTGCGTCGACCACGGTCGAGGGAAGCCGTGACCGGGGCCGCGTGACGGCGTACTCGTCGGGCCTGGCGTCGATCTTCTCCCGGTACGTCGCCGGCAACCGGGACAGGGGCGTGATGAGGGCGTCGGCAGGAAGCACGTACGGGTCGAGATAGCCCATCAGCGCGTCACCGGCATCCAATGCACCGTGTCGACACCGTCGAGCCCGAGGCGGTCAAGGGCGAAGCTTCCGGGAGCAGGCGCCCCCGCGTGCACGGCGGCGTACAGATGACGGGCCAACCGGGCGGTCAGCCACTGTCGCCAACTTTCCCCCGACGGGCGGTCGATCGCCCACGACAACAGGCCGTCCGGCGTCACCGCGGCGGTGAACGGAACGCCGTCTGCCGGGCACCCTGCGAGCCGCCCGCGGAGCAGGGTGCCGAGCGGCAGGAGATCCTCGTACGCCGAGACATAGACGACGAGCCGGTCCGGACGGCAGATGTCGGCGCCGACCTTGAAGGCGGCGATGTTCGACACTCGGGCCAGCCCCGCGACCACGGCGACGGCCTCGGGCAGTGCTTCGGGAACGACACTGACGTAGAGCTTGCCCGCGATCCGGCCGGAGGTGCCTGCCGCCGCCCAACGCCGCCAGTGCGGCGTGTCCGGGAGTTTGTGCCAGTCCCGTTCCAGGGCCGGTCCGCAGGAGGACTCGACAAAGGCTGTCACCGCGGCGGTGTCCGGGAGCTGACGATGGAGCCGGGCCGTGCGCGGCCGACGTCCGAAGGAGTAGATCCGTATCGCAAGCGTGGCTTCCGGGAGCGCCACGAGACTCTCGCCGTAGCGCACAGCGGAGCGCGACAACTCAGCGATCCGGCCGCCTGTGGCAGCGACCGGGTCATCGAATGTCGGTGATGGCTCAGCCGCGGTCAATGCCTGCGGGCAGGTTCCCGCGCTCGGCCTCGTCGAGCTGGGCAAGCCGATCCTCGAGCTGGGATCGCATCGCCGGGATCTGTGTAGCGTCGAACGGGAACGGTCCCTTCACGAGCAGCGCAGTCGTGAAGAAGTCCAGACAGCTGCCGACGACGTTGCTGGCCCAGTCCAGGCACTGGCCCTCGATAATCGGTTCGTCGGCGCTGACCGACTCCTGCTCCCCATCCCACGGAACCTCTATGCGCAACCGTTTTGCCTCGAAGGACATGGCCCCCACCGCTTCCCGAGTCATAGCGCGTGTCTTTCGCTCGAGCGTACGACAGCAAACAGGCAGGCGAACAGATCCAGGATCCGCTCACGCGCTGCGGCGCTTCCTTCGGTGGTGGAGAACGAGAAGGACGGCCGCCAAGACGATCAGGGCCAGCGGTACGTAGGTGATGAAGCGGTCCAGCGTCGCCAGCGAGGCCGAGAAGGCGTAGCCGAGCAGGACGCAGCCCGCGCCCCAGACCACCGCACCGGCCAGGTTCCATGGCAGGAAGGTGCGCAGATACGGCATCCGGGCCATGCCGGCCAGGCCCGGCGTCAGTGCGCGCAGTCCGGCGGTGAAGCGGCCGAGCAGTACCGCGCGTCCGCCGTACCGCCGAAGGAAGTCATCGGCACGCCGCCACCGCTCGTCCCCGACCCGGCGGCCCAACGCCGACGAGCGCAATCTCGGTCCGAGGCGGCGGCCGACCTCGTACCCCACGCTGTCGCCGAGGGCGGCCGATCCGACGGCCACCGCGACCATCGGCCACAAGGCGATCCAGCCCCGGTGGGCGGCGAACCCGGCCACGATCAAGGCCGTCTCGCCGGGCACCACCAGCCCGGCCATGACCGCGGCCTCAGCGAAGGCGAGGCCGCCGGCGATGACGTAGAACCACACCCCGAGCTGTGCACCGAGGTGCTGCAGGAAGCCGAGCATTGTCAGGTGGTCCTCGTACGACGCGGACGGTGGAGCGGCAGACCCGGCGCCGAGGGGTGATGAGTACTCAGGACGCCGGGTCCGCCGGTCTGGGGGTATCGCTCCCTACCAGGATCGCGCGGCACACATGGCCGTGTCGTCGACGCGAGCACCCAGCCGCCGGGCGTGCTGACGGGAGTCCCGGCCTACCTGCTAGCCGGTACGGCGAGCCAGGGCGACGACGTCGATCTCGACCACCGAGCCGTACGGCAGGTCGGCCACCTCGACGACGGTCCGGGCCGGGCGCGGTGCGGACCACACCTCGCAGAACTGTGCGTTCGCCTCGTCCCGCAAGGTGATGTCGGTGAGGCAGTACGTCGCTTTGACGACGTCCTCGACGCGGGCGTTCACGGTTGCCAGCCGGCGCCGTACCGTCTCCATGGCTTCCGCGAGCGCCTCGACCCGGCCACCGACGACAACACCGTCAGGCCGCGGCCGCGCGGATCTCGTTCAGCCCCACCAGTTCCGCGGTCATCGCGCACCTCGCACGACAGGCCGGCCGGGAAGCGCGGTGGCGACCACGTCGCCGTCGCGGACAACTGCCTGGCCCGCCACCAGCACGTGCTCGAAGCCGGTCGAGCTGGTCTGCGATCCGGCGTACGTCGACCGATCGCTGACCTGCTCGGGGTCGACGACCACCAGGTCGGCGTCGGCGCCGACCTGCACCCTGCCCTTGCGGGCCATCGCGGGAACGGCCCCCGTCAGGATGTTTGCCGGAAGCAACGAGCACCGCCGGAGCGCCTCTGGCAGCGACAGCGCGCCGCTCTCACGCACCGTCGTACGAAGGAAGCGGGCGAACGTCCCGGTGGTCCGTGGATGGGACGACGCGTCCGGTGACAGGGCTCGATCGCCTTCGACCACCAGACCTGCCGGTGTCGTGAACGGAATCGCATCGGACGCGACGGCGGTGTCGCGCATCAGCAGTGCGCGGCGAATCAGGGACACGTCCTCCTCCTTGTCTTCGTCGAGGTAGTGGATGATCACCAGCGCGCCCGGCATCTCCTGCCGGATCTGCAGCAGCCGAGCCGCGTCCTTGGGGCGCTCCCCCGTCGCCACGATGCTCAGGTTCGACGGCTCGATCCCAGGCCGCGGGAGGTGATCCGGATGCAGGAACGGCACACCGACAGTTGTCATCCCGGCGCCGTACGGGTAGGCCTCGGTCGTGACGTCCAACCCACTCTGCCGGGCACCGTCGATCAACTCGGCGACCTCGTCGATAGCTCGCAGGGACGTGAGTTCACATGACACAAGTGCATGTGCGCGCCGGTCCCGGCGGCCGCGGCGACCACCTCGGCCACCCCTTCGAGCGCCGATTCGGGATCCTCGGGGTTCTTGAACAACCGGGCGATCAATCGGCTCTTGTGACCGATGTGTGAGCGGTCGACGGGTTCCTGGGCGGTGCCGGGCCCGGTGTGATGTGCACGCTCGACAGGACATGTCCAGTGGACGGGTAGTGCACCTGAGCGTGAACGCGCCCGTGCGTACACCGTCTCACCGGTGCACTACCTGTCGAGCGTGCACATCACCCCGCCGCGAGCACCCGCGCCTCCACCAACCCGATCACCAACCCGATCACCCAGCCGGCCACCCGGCGCGACTGTCGACGGGAGCAGCCCCACGCCAGCCCGATCCCAGCCCCGTCGGCAGGTCACCACCGACGGGCCATGCCACCGCTGACCCTCAGCTTCCCGCCATCCCACACACAACCCGCCAGCCAGCACCACCACCCCCAACCACCCACCCATCCGACAGAAGACCGGATATCCCCTGGTGTTGTGGGTTCTCCCCTCTAACACCAACAGACAACCCACAACACCGACGGATATCCCCTCGTGTGCGGAGGCCCTCGTCGCGCTCGGTCCGGGCCAGCCGGCGGCTCGCACCCCGCGGTGTATGCCGGGCGCTGGCACCACAACACCCACCCATCCGACACGAGAACGGATATCCCCTGGCGTTGTGGGTTCTCCCCTCTAACACCAACAGAGAACCCACAACACCGCCGGATATCCACTCGTGTGCGAGGGCCCTCGCCGCGCCCGGCCTGAACCCGACCGGTGGCTCGCACCCCGCGGTGCATGCAGGCCGGTGCAGGCCGGTGCAGGCCGGTGCAGTGGGTGCGGTGGGCGCGTGGGTGCAGCGGCTGCGGTGGGTGCAGTGGCTGCGGTGGGTGCAGTGGCTGCGGTGGGTGTGGTGGGTGCGGTGGGTGCGGTGGGGATTACTTGCTGGGCTGGATCGGGGATGGCGGGGTGGAGGTGGGCTGGGTGCCTACCAGGGCGTAGATGTGGTGGAAGCCGATTACGTTGAGTTTGCCGTGTTCGAAGGACTGTTCGCTGAGGTGGCCGACTGTTGCGTAGCCGGGTTCGTAGTAGGTCAGGTCGTTGCCGGTGCGGCCGATCAGGAGGATGTAGTGGCGCGGGATCCAGTCGCCGATCAGGACGGGGACCGGATGACCCTCGCCGGCCGCCTCGGCCGCGGCCGCCAGGGTCGACCGATCGGCCAGCTGGGCCTGGTAGCGGGTTCCGAGAGCTCCGGCGTACCGGTTCAGCTCGTCGCTGATCCCGAACGGAGTTGAGCCGAGCTGCTGCGGCCAGAAGCGGTTGGTCGCGGCGTGGATGCGGTGTTCCTCGGCGGTCAACCGTGCCTGGAATTCGTCCGGGCCGGCGTTGGAACGGGCGGTGCTGTCTCCGGTCGTGAGGTACAGCGCGTAGAAGGGGTCGGCCATCGCCCGCGCCATCAGGACGGTCATCGGCCCGCAGCTCGTGTCGTCGGGCTGCTGCACCGGCGACGACCGGTACTCCACCCAGCCGGATCCGCCCGGATCGAGCAGGTCGAGGTGCGTCTGTAGCCAGTGTGGGCGCTTGCCTCGGATCAGAGCTGCGAACGAGGCGACGTCGTTGGCGTTGTGCCCGGCGGCCACCACGTCGACGACGTACGGCCGCTCGCCGGGACCGGCCGTCCCGATCGCCGCCTGCACCCGGCCGCGGTCCCCTGGCGACATGGCCGCCAGCCGCTCCTCCGCGCGGGCCGCAGGTGATTCTGTGGGGACCGGATCGTGGTGCGCGACGGCGGGCGCCTGGGCGAACTCCCCTTGCGGCGTGATCCCGCATCCCGCCAGCGAGAGCAGCACTGCTGTTGCCCTCAGCAACGATTCGATCAGCACGACCGGCACCTCTCCACGACCTCACGCTTCTGCCACTACCACGGTGCCCAGGTCGCAATCGGATTTTCGTCACGGCGAGCGCCCATCCGCCGTACCGGCCAGCCGGAAGGCCGGAGGAGGGCAGGGTTCCAGCTAGCCGGATTGTCCGGCCACCGGACAGGTCGGCATGCTGGAGTCATGGAGTTGCGCTGCTTGATCGTCGACGACAGCCCTCATTTCCTGGCGGCTGCGCGCGGTCTGCTGGAGCGCGAGGGCATGCAGGTCGTGGCCGTGGCCTCGACCGGGGACGAGGCGGTCCGCCTGGCCTTGGAGTTCGGGCCGGACGTCGCCCTGGTCGACATCGACCTCGGCCCGGAAAGCGGTTTCGACGTCGTACGGCGCTTGACCAGCGGGACCGGCCTGGCGCCGGACAGCGTGATCCTGGTCTCCACCCATGCCGAGGAGGACTACGCGGAACGCATCTCGGCCAGCCCGGTCGCCGGTTTCTTGCCCAAGACCAGGCTGTCGGTCCCGGCGATCCGCGCGGTGCTGGGACTCACTGCGTAACAGGCACTGATCCGGTCAGCGGGCCTCGAGGAAGGCGACCACCGCGAGCACCCGGCGGTGGTCGTCGTCGGTCGCGGGCAGGCTCAACTTCGCCATGATGTGCCGGACGTGCTTCTCCACGGTGCCCTCGGTCACCCACAACCGCCGGGCGATGCCGGCGTTCGAGCGGCCCTCGGCCATCAGCTCGAGGACCTCCTGCTCGCGCTCGCTCAGTCCCGCCAGCGGGTCGTTGCGGCGTCGCATGCTGACCAGCTCCTGCACCAGCGCGGGGTCGATCACCGAACCGCCCCGGACGATCCGCTCCAGCGTCTGGAGGAACTCGTCCACGTCGGTGATCCGCGTCTTCAGCAGGTACCCGACCCGTTCACCGGTCGCCAGCAGCTCCATCGCGTGCTCGACCTCGGTGTGGGCTGACAGCACCAGGATGCCGATCTCCGGGAACTCCGTGCGGATCTGGCGGGCGGCGTCCAGGCCCTCGGTGGTGTTCGTCGGCGGCATCCGGATGTCGAGCACGACCAGATCGGGTTGCTCGTCCCGCACCAGCGGAAGGATCCACACGCTGTCGCCGGTCTGCCCGACCACCTCGAAACCCGCCTGCTGCAGGAGCCTGGCGAGTCCTTCACGCATGAGTACGTCGTCCTCGGCAAGCAGCACACGTGTCCGAAAGGCGGTGTCATCGTCGCTCGGCTGTGGTGACGGACCGGTCGTCATGGCACAGAGTATTCCCGATGCGGCCGTCACGGGACATGCGTCCAGGCCGCACTGGACGAGGCGAGCCGACGGGCCGTGAGACAGGCCGTCGCGAGCAGCACCGTGGCGACCAGAAGGGGTACGGCGTGCCAGCCCGCGCGCTCCAGAAGCGCTCCGACGAGGCCGCCGAGGAACATGGCCGTCGCGGACAGCAGACGGCGCCCGGCCTTCGATCCGGGCCCGCCTGCCAAGCGGCTGTCAGCCGCCGTACCCGTGATGGTCAGGGTCAGCACCGTGGTCGTGAGATCGGGAACCGCCAGCCACCGGGCCACCGCGTTCTGCGCGCCCAGCCCAATACCGAGCAGGACGAGCAGCGGATAGCGGGTGCCGTCTGCTCCGAACACCGCGGCCACTGCGAATGCGACGCCGACGAGCACTACCTCCGCGACCAGCGCGCGGTACAGGACGCGGGCCCGATGCGCCGCACCGCGGCGAATGATGCGCCCGCAGAGCAACGCTCCCGCGGCGAATGTGACCAGGGCGACGATCGCCGCAAGGAGCGAGAAGCCCGGTACGCCGGCGATCGCGAAGCCGCCGAACACCACGTTCCCGGTCATGTTCGCCACGAAGACGTGCCCGAGCGACAGATAACTGAAGGCGTCGACCAGGCCGGTGACCACCGTGAGCACGAGCATCAACGGCTGCAGCGGGCCATGGCGATCGTCATCGGGCGGTACGACGGTGCGCCAGGCCTCCCGCAGCGCCGCGATCACGACGCGCGCTCCAGGTTTGCCCGCAGGGCTCGCCGGCCGCGGTGGATCCGCGACATCACGGTTCCGCGGGGAATCCCGACGATGTCGGCGATCTCCTGGTAGCTGAAACCGTCGACGTCGAACAGCAGCACGACTCGCCGGTAACGCTCGGGCAGCGACGTCAGCGCCGCCTGCAGCCCGTGATCCGGGATCGCATCGATCACGGTGGTTTCTGCGGAGGCCGCGACGTTGTGCAGGACGCGGACGGTGCTCTCGTACCAGTCGTGGGAGACGGTGATCGGCTCGCTCTGGCGCTTGCGATAGCTGGTGATGAACACATTGCGCAGGATACGGAACAGCCAGCCGCGCAGGTTGGTTCCGGGCTCGAATCCGGCGAAACCCCGATAGGCGCGCAGGTACGTCTCCTGGACCAGGTCCTCCGCGTCGGCCGGATTCCCGGTCAGCCGCAGCGCACCGACGTACACGCGGTGCCGAAGCGGGATCGCCTCGGCCTCGAAGCGCTCCTTGAGCTCCTGGGTACTGCGCTGTGATAGCACCCTTGGAGCATTGCGCGTGGCGGGCGGTGCCGTCGTCGCCGTGAGCACCCAACCGATGAGCACGGTGGTGGGAATCCCGGCGTGCCCGCTAGCAGGAACTCAAGTGCCGATCGGGAGCTCGCAGGTGGCTGTCGTGCCGCCGCCCGGCGGGCTGTTGACGACGAAGGAACCGCCGAGGGCGTCGAGGCGGTCCTTGAGACCGACCAGCCCCGAGCCGAGCGCCGGATCGGCGCCGCCGATGCCGTCGTCACGCACCACCAGCAGCAGTCTGCTGTCCGAAACCTCCGCGCGCACCTGCACAACGGTTGCCTGCGCGTGTTTGGCCGCGTTGGCGAGCATCTCCGAGACGACGTAGTACGCCGCCACCTCGACCACCTCGGGAAGCCGGCGGGCGATCCGGGCCTCGAGCTGCACCTCGACGACCGACCTCCGGGCCAGCGCCCGGAGTGCCGCGCCCAGTCCCGACTCGGACAGGATCGCCGGGTGAATCCCCCGGGAGATCTCCCTGAGCTCGTCGATCACCTCGACGAGATCGGTGGCGATCTGCTCGATCTCGGCCCGGGTCTCCTCCGAGCCGGTGAAGCCGGTCGCCGCCGATCGCAGACCGAGGGCCAGCGAGACAAGCCGCTGCTGGGCGCCGTCGTGCAGGTTCCGCTCGATCCGGCGGCGGGCGTCGTCCGACGCAGTCACCAGCCGTGCCCTCGAGGTCATCACCTCCGCGCGACTCTGCGCGTTGGCCACCGCCATCGCGACCAGATTGGTGAAGTCCGTCAGCCGATCCTCGGCACCGGCCGGCAGCGGTCCATGCCTGGACCCGAGGGCGATCAACCCCCACACCCGCCCGTCCACATGGACCGGCATCGCCACGGCCGCGCGGAGGCCTTCGCGCAGATACGGTTCACCACCAGGGACCGCGGCGTAGTCGTCCACACGAGCGGGCCGTCCGGTGCGCAGGACTGTCGCGGTCAGTCCGGTCGGCGGATAGCCCTCCCACGGCTCACCGATCCGCACATGCGGTCCCGTCGTACCGTCGCTCGCGACCAAGGTCGCCGTACCGTCACGCTCGAAGCGGATCATCCGGGCCGTGTCGCCGCCGAAGTGCCGCGTCACTTCCTCAGTGACCGCGCCGAACACCACCGCGGGCGATTCGCCGGCGGCGACCAGCAGGGCCAGGCGACGCAACGACGCCTGCGTGTCGGCCATGTCGCCACGGGCTCTCTCGGCCTCGACCGAGCGACGGCCCGCGTCGGTGGTCACCGCGGCGACGACGACCGACATCACCAGGAACAGCACCAGCAGCAGGACGGTGGCCGAATCCAGCGCACGCAGCGGAGGCAGGATGTACCAGTCGAACGCCAGGATCACGACGACGCCGATCGGCAGCGCGTACATGATCCCGCTGAGCCGAGCGATGCCGAAGACAACGATCAGCAGGACTACGCCGACGACCACCACGGGAACGCGATCCCGGGCCGCCGTACAAACGCCAGCGGCCAGGACGAACGCAACGACACCCGCGGCCAACGCCGCCACACACTGCAGCAGCAACGACCTGCGGAGCCGAACCCATGCGAGGCTCACCACCCGTCGAGCGTCCCATCGCCGTCCCGACCGCACAACGGCCCGTCTCAGGGCAGGTTGTCGGGCGCGAGCAGGACGACCGAGCGGGGAAGCACCAGGCCGGCACAGGCCAGCTCGTGCAGTAGCCGCCCCAACTGCTGCCTGCTGTAACCACCCATCGGCCGGTTCGGATGCCGTACGTCGATCGCCCGCGCCGCCTGTACCGCGCGGTCGCCGATCCGCCGCTCCAACCAGCGCAGACGCCCGGCAGGGTCAGCCCGCTCCGGCGACCGCAGCATTTCGTCGTGGTCCCAGAGCAGTTGCCGAAGCGCCGCCGCGATCTCCTCGATCGGCGGACCGGCCGGCTCGAGCGCTGCGGTGAGCCGCCGATTCCGTGACCGCTGTAGAACCCCTGTGGCGTCCAGAGCCGCGTAGACGGCGACGGCGACCAGGAGCGCGGCGGCCGCGACGCGAAATACCGGGTGACGAACAGCGGCCAGCAGGAGAAACATCCATGCGAGTCCGAGTCCGACGGCCGGCAGCGCTCTCACTCGCATCAGACGCCGCAATTGCTCACGCTTCATTTCCTCAGGATCCCGTGCCGAGCAGGGATCGATCGCCCCGGCCAGCGCCCAACCGATATTCCGGCTACCGGGGGGATGCAAGGACGGCTGGCAGTGACGACTCCCCCGGTCCGGCTGGCGATGCTGGGGACAGCACGGAGTCGACGGAAGCGAGTGAAGACGATGAAGCAGGCAGGAATCAAGGCGAACCGCCGCCCGGTCGTCGGCTTCGTCGGCCTCGGGCACATGGGCGGCGCAATGGCGGGACGGCTGCTCGGAGCCGGCTACGAGGTCTACGGGACGACCCGGACCCGCGAACGGGCCGACTCCCTCGTCGCGGACGGTCTGCACTGGATCGACGACGCCGGGTCGCTGGCGAAGACGTCCGAGGTCGTCGTCACCTCGATTCCGGACGACACGGCCCTGCAGGTCGTTGCCGACAGCATCATTCCCGAACTGGCCGACGGTCAGGTCTGGATCGACATGAGCACAGTTAGCCCGCGCGCCAGCCAGGAGGTGGCGGACCGCGTCCTCGCCACCGGCGCCCGGTTCCTCGACGCGCCGGTGTCCGGGAGCGTTCCCCAGGTACGGGCCGGCACGCTCACCATCATGGTCGGCGGGGACGAGGACGCGTACCACCGCGTCGAACCGATCCTCAGCGAGCTCGGCCGCCCGACGTACATCGGCGGAAACGGTCAGGGGCTCGCCCTGAAGCTCGGGATCAACATCAGTCTCGCGGTGCAGATCCTCGCAATGGCCGAAGGCTTGCTGCTGGCCGAACGATCCGGGGTAGACCGCGAGCTCGCCCTCCGCGTGATGACAGCCAGCCCGATCGGCTCCCCCATGCTGCAAGCACGCGAGCCACTCCTGCTGCACCTCCCCGACGATGCCTGGTTCGACATCCGCCTGATGCAAAAAGACCTCGTCCTCGCCCTGGACGCCGGCCGCTCGCTGACAGTCCCCCTACCCACAGCCACCACCGCCGACGAAATCCTCACCATCGCCCGAGCCCTCGGCTACGAACACCGAGACATCGCCGCCGTCTTCGAAGTCTTACAACACCTCACCCACAGCTAGCTACCGGCTCTCGGGTCGTGCCTGGGCGGGAACACCTTCAGCACGGCTCGCATTGTGGTGCGTCCCTTCTGACTGACGCCACCTGGTAGTCCACCGGTCACGGCGGGAATCCGTGGCGCATGACCGGTTTACCGTCGCTTCCGGATGACGGATGGTATTGAGAAGGGGCGAGGCCGGGGAGGGCCTCCAACAGGGGGAAGGGGACGGGCATGAGCAACGCCACGCGTCGTGGGTTTCTGGTCATAACGGGGGTGGGCGCGGCGGTCGTCGCCGCGCCGGAGACGGTTGCGGACGCGTCGGTGACGCGCCAATCGCGCGGGACGCTGGTTGCGTACGTCGGCGACGTACGCCGATCGGAGGTCTCGATCATGGTCGGCGAGCACGAGGTCGTCGTACACGACGCCGACCTGGTCGCGCGGCTGGTCCGTGCGTCCGCCCGGGACTGAGGGGGCAGGCATGTCATCGCACCGCGAGGCTCCCGAGATCTCGAAGGACCCGGTGGCCGACAACACCGACGTGTACGCATTCGTCAGCCCGGACCAGCCCGACAAGGTCACGCTGATCGCGAACTTCATCCCGTTCCAGTCACCCCAGGGCGGCCCCAACTTCTACGAGTTCGGCGACGACGTGCTGTACGGAATCCACGTCTCCAACCGCGGCGACGCCCGCGCCGACATCAGCTACCTGTTCCGGTTCCGCACCCGGATCCGCAACGACAACACGTTCCTCTACAACACCGGCCCGATCGGCTCGATCGGCGACCCGAGCTGGAACCGGCCGCAGTTCTACTCGATCACGAAGGTGGCACACGGTGAACCGGAGCTGCTCGGCAACGACCTGCCGACCCCACCGGTCAACATCGGGCCGCGCAGTACTCCGGACTACGCCCGCTTCACGGCACAGGCTACGCATCACCTGTCCCGCGGACGCCGAGTCTTTGCCGGGCAGCGGGCCGAGGGATTCTTCGTCGACCTCGGCAGCATCTTCGACCTGGGCACCCTGCGCCCGTTCCAGCACCTGCACCTGATCCCGTCCGCCGCCGCGGTCGGGGTGAACGGCACCCAGGGCCTGAACGTGCACACGATCGCGCTCCAGGTGCCGCTGCGCGAACTGACGCGCGACGGCCGGACCCCGACCGACGTGCTGAGCCCGAACTCGGTCATCGGTGTCTGGGCCACGGCCTCCCGCCGCAAGTCGCGGATCTTCGACGCCGAGCAAGGCCGAGCCGTCGGCCACGGACCGTACCAGCAGGTCTCCCGACTCGGGAACCCCCTGTTCAACGAAGTGATCGTGCCGATGGCGGACAAGGACCACTGGAACGCGGTTCCCCCGGACGGCGACGCCGAGTTCGCCAAGTACGTCGCGAAACCGGAGCTGGCCGGGCTGCTCCCCGTGCTGTATCCCGGCGTGTTCCCGAACCTCGCGGCATACCAGAAACCCCGCGCAGACCTGACCGCGGTGCTGCTCACCGGGATCCCCGCCGGCATCGTGCCGGGCTTCCAGAACTCCACCGGCCCGGTACTCGCAGACATGCTCCGGCTGAACCTCGCCGTACCCCCGGTCGCAAGTCCGAACCCGCTGGGTCTCGTCGCGGGCGACCCGGCCGGATTCCCCAACGGACGAAGGGTTTTCGACGACGTCGTCACCATCGAACTGCGGGCCATCGCCGGCCTCACGATCCCACTGGTCGATCCGTCGTTCACACCGGACGGCGCGGTCAATGTCATCCAGGACGGGACGTCCAACACCAACTCGCCATACCTGCCGGGGTTCCCGTACCTCGGCACACCGGCCGGCGGATACCAGACCAAACCCGGGATCCCGGCCGCCTGATGTCCACCGAGAACCCGCACGCGGGCCAGGGCGCCGTCCTGCTGGACATCGGCGGAACGGTCGGCGCCCTGGTCATCACGATGCCGGACGAACTCCTCGGCATCGAGATCGAGGCCCGACCACTCGTACCGTCACCGCAACACCTGCCACACGTCGAGGTTCTCCGCCGCCCCACACCGGCCGGCCCGGTCTGCTCAGCCGTCTTCCCCGAGCTACCCGCCGGCTCCTACGAACTGTACGAACGCCCAACCGGAGAGACCCGACTCCGCACCACCATCACAGGAGGCAACGTCACCTACGCACACTGGCCGCATTCACGGCTGGCTGCGGAAGACTGACTGGCGGCTGTTCGGCGCTTCCGAGGAGCGATGCAGCCATGATGGTCATGTGAGCAGCTTGGAGGAGTCGGCGCCACCTGCCTCTGTGCGGTGTTGGTGTTGTGACGCGGAGTACGACGAGCGTGAGTTGGTGCGGCTCGGCGCTCATCCTGAGGTTGCGATCTGCGTCCGGTGCGCGGTGGACATCAGACAGCGCGCGGGGCAGCGCGAGGACGAGCTCCGGCCGACGCAGACAGCGCGAATCCGGATCGGGGTACGCCGCGTGCGGGGGTGGGTGATCGACCACGACTGGCACAACAGGCCGCTCATCGGGCCACTACTGCGCAGGATCAACCGCCACCTACCCTGAGGTGTCTTCGGCAACCAAGTGCCCGAAGAGCTTCCCGGCGAGGGACTTCCGCGGACGGGCCACCGCCGGCGTCCGCGCCGACGAACACGACCGCCGCAGCTGGTCCCCAGGTACTGCGGCCGTCCCGAGTGACCACCCGGATCTGGCGGCCCGTGGTCATGTCGATCGACTCGTCTGGCGCCGCCGTCCCCGCGAGCGCACCACGAAGTTGCTCGACCGACGGCGTCGGAACGATCCGGCCGGCATCGTCTCGATACAAGCGGCATGACAGACCGCAGGCACCCTCCTCCGGCGCGGCAAAGGGATCGACGCCGTCGACGAGCAAGGTCGGGGAGCCCGCCATGCCGTACCGGGCCGCGTCAGCATCGCTCTCGATCACCCGGATCGCAACCGGTAGCTCCGTGACCTGCGCGAGGCCCTCCAGCAGCGGTGCGAGGTTCGGGCAGTCAGGGACGTGCAGTACTTCGAGCCTCACCGGATCGCCACGAGCAGCGCGCACTTGCGGTCGGCGCGCGGCAGATCGCAGGTCTCGAAGAGGGCTGACAACGAGTCGTGCATCCGCTGAAGATCTGCGATCCGCGCGGCAAGATCGTTGCGCCGGTGCTCAGCCAAGGCCCTCGCCGCGTCGCAGCCGTCTGGTCCCCCACCGTCCAGGTGCAGCAGCTCCTCCACCTCGTCCAGCGCGAACCCGAGCTCCTGCGCCCGCTTCACGAACCGCAGCAATCCCACCGCAGACACCGGATAGTCCCGATACCCGCCCACGGTGCGCGGTGGCGCCTTCAACAGCCCACGCCGCTCGTAGTACCGCAGCGTCTCCGTGTTCACCCCAGCCCGGCCGTCCAGTTCACTCGTTCGCATACCCCCATCGTGAACCCTGGACCTGGCTACGGAGTCAACCGCTGGCCCCGGATCCCGACGATGTCTGTCGCCAGTACGACGCACTCACTGCAGATCCGTACGCCCGGCCCGTTGACCATCACCCGGCCCCGGTCGTTGCATCCGCAGAACGAGCACGCAGTACCGTCCCGATCCGGCTTCCAGGCCCGGCGCCCGCGCCGACCGGGCCGCGGCGCGGGCGGGACCAGGTCGGCGAGTTCCTTCTTCACCCGCGCCGGCTCGACCCCCAGACTGTCGAGCACCCGCCGGGCCGACGACCCCGGATCCAGCGCCAGCACGAACAACAGATGCTCCGTCCGCGTCAGATTCTGCCCCCGCTCCGCCGCGAACCGTTGCGCGGCCGTCAAGGCGCTCTCCGCCTCGCCGTCGCCGATCTGCCGCCCGCCTTCCTCCGCGTCACGCGCTGACAGCAACCGGCCGCACGCCTCCCTCACCGCGTCCCGCGAGACGCCGAGGCGATCCAGCACGTTCGCCGCCACGCCCACATGCAGCAGACCGACCAGAAGATGGTGCGTACCGGGGACGCTGCCCTCGGCATCGGCTGCGGAGCGTGCTACCTCGACACAAGCGACCAAGCGCGCAGCAAGGGCGGGCAACTCCGTTGCGATCGCCGTACCACCGTCCAACCGCGCCGAGAACCGCTGCCGTGCGGCCTGCTTCGAAACCCCGAGCCGCTCACCGATGTCCGTCCAAGACAGCCCCGCGGCCCGGGCGGCCCCGACATAGTGATCGACCATCGCGTCCGCGGTCCTCCCGGCCCGACCGGCGACCGCAACCGCCGTCTCGAGCATCACCAACGGGTCCGAAGACGGCGCCTGGTCGACAACCAGCCCGATCAGCGCCTGCGCACTGGGTTCCATCCGACAACGTTAGGTTGTCGAAACGTCCATCGACAAGATGTCATTGTCGACCAAACCTCACGGGAAGCGAGATGCGAGAGCGATGGTGGCGGCTGCGGCCGCGAAGGTGAGGAGGAGGGTGATGCCGGCGAAGCGCGAGGTGATTTCCTTGTCGACCTTGTCGTAGCCGACCGATGAGCCGATGTCCTTGTAAACAAAGACCTCGTCCTCGCCTGGACGCCGGCCGCTCGCTGACAGTCCCCCTCCCCACAGCCACCACCGCCGACGAAATCCTCGCCATCGCCCGAGCCCTCGGCTACGAACACCGCGACATCGCCGCCGTCTTCGAAGTACTGCAACACCTGACCCACAGCTAACTACCGGCTCTGCAACTGGGCCTCGTACTCCTTGCGCATCGCGTCCCCGCCGGTGTTGCGCCACGTCCTCACCAGGTCATCGAGCGTCGTCATCGGCTTGCGCCCTTGCACGATGTCCTTCACACCGCTGCTGATCGCCTTGTCGAGCACGGCGTTCTTGGTGGCGAAGGTCTTGGAGAACAACCCGACGGTCGGATTGACCGCCGACTTCGCGAGCACCTTCGTCTGATACGCATGCTGTACGTCGGCGCCCTGCGACCTCCCCGGCTGGTACACAACGGCGGGCGCGCCCAGGCAAGCGACTTGCTCGAACTTGCGCCGTCCCCGACTAAGGGTTGGCTACGGGCGGTAGTCCGCTCGATGATAGGCCAGCACCGTCCGCGCATTACCCAATACGGGAGGTCATCATGGCGTTAGAGTTCTACGGCAAGGACCCCGACTGCCCAGGCAACAACTGTGCGGCGGTCTTCCGGGACAACGAGACGGGGGATCTCTACTTCCAAGGCGAGACCGTCATCAACCCGGACGTACTGGCCAGACTGTCCAAGGACAATGGGCTCGCCGACTCAGAGTCCGTTGTGATGCTGCCCGCCCGCATGGCGGAGATGATTGTGGAGGCCTGTCGTGCCGGAGCCGTCGTTCGCTGAGCTGCTTGCCACCTGCACCCGGACCGCGCTGAAGCTGGAGTTTCGCGACCAGTACATGACCGACGACCCGGGCTACGTCGCTTGGCAAGCGGGCGACCTCGGCCAGGCGGTCCGCGAATACGCCGGCTGGACGGAGACCGCCCGTAGCGCCACCGGACGAGGCGTCCAGATGAAGCGGGTTCGGGTCATCAGCGAGCCAGTGTCGGATTACATCGCCTTTGAGCACGCGGTGACTTCGCGCGCCAACGTAGCGGCTGGGGAGCAGATTCGCTGGGTGCCCCGTCCGCATGTGTCGGCGGTTGCCCTGCCTGGCAATGATGCGTGGATCTTCGATGAAGCCACCCTGCAGTTCATCTTCTTTGCCGGTGATGGGCGGTTCGTCGGCAACGAGGTGAGCACCGATCCAGACGTCGTGAAGCTGTGCCTCCAGGCGTTTGAGGCGGCCTGGGAGCGTGGGATCGACCACGACGACTACTCCATTACGCTGTAACCGCCCTACTTCTCGTCGGTTATGAATCTGGATGCCTGCTTCGCAATCCTCGAGTGCCCAAAGCGCCCGTCAGGCGCTGGCCGACCGGCTGCGGGATGTCAGGCTCGACGCGGGATTCACCGCGCGGGCGCTGTCGACCGCGGCCGGCTGGCATGAGGCCAAAACCTCCAAGATCGAGCATGGCAAGCAACAACCTTCCGAGTCCGACCTACGCACTTGGTGCGCGGTCTGCTCCTCACCCGCGCTCCTTCCGGAGCTAATCGCCGAACTCCGCTCCGTCGACTCGATGTGGCTGGACTGGCGGCGTGCTGAACAGACAGGGCTGCGCCACCTCAACGCCTCCGTGCGCGAACTCTACGACCGCACCAAGCAGTACCGGTCCTACTGCCAGAGCATGATTCCCGGGCTGTTGCAGACCGCCGACTACACCACCGCAGTCCTCACGTCCCTGCGCGACCGCCGACGAGTGCCGGTCGACGACGTAGCCGCGACCGTGGCGGAACGCATGGACCGCCAGCGCATCCTGATCGAGGGCGGACACACCTTCGCCTTCGTGCTCGAAGAGGCCGCTTTGCATTACCAAGTCGGCGGCCCTTCGGTCCTGGCCGGACAACTGCGTCACCTCCTCGAGGTTATGCAGTCCGCCTCCGTCAGCCTTGGCGTGATCCCCGCCGCGGTCGACCGGACGCCGCGGTGGCCGGTCGAGGACTTCTACATCTTCGACCAGGCCCAAGCCAACGTTGAGCTTGTCTCCGGGTTCCTCACCATCACGCAGCCGCGCGAGATCGGCATGTATGCCGAGACCTTCACTGCCCTGTCCAAACTTGCCGTCTACGGGTCTACCGCCCGGGCCCTCATCAAGGCCGCCCTGACTGACTTGCCCGTCTAGGTCTCTCCGCCGTCAGTCAACGCGCGCAAGTTGCCGCAAGTTCATCGAGTTCGCCCACTCTCAATCCATACGGTCGGAGGGTGACAGCGGGGTATGACCTTCGGACGCCTACCGGCGCACTCCAGGCGCCAACACGAGCATCAGGCGGCCAGACGCCCGCCCCTCACGTGTGCTGTTCGCTCTGTTGTAGTTGCGGCCCCGAAGACCGCGGCCATCTGTCTGAGTGTCCACGGGCCCACGCCTACGTGCATGCCAACCTTCTGATCTGTACGTCCGAGGTCAACCGCGCTAAGGAACGCCTGAACGCCTTCGCCAAGGCATCTGGCTTCGAGCTGGCGGGAATCTTCGTTGAGGAGGACCCGCGACGGCCGGATGCCTTCGGACGCCTGCTCGATGCTGTCATGCGTGACCAGGTCAAAGTAGTGCTCCTGCCGAGCCTGCTGCACCTGATGGTCCTGGGGTCGCCGGGCCGCATCCAGGAGTACTTCGAGGCCGCGACCGAGGCCCGGATCATCACCCTCGACCACGCCATGACCGACCACGTCGGCGAGGCGATGTCTTGAAGCGCTGCGTCCATAGCCCTGTTCCGTCACCCACGAACGTCCTTGTCCGAGTCGCCTGTTCCCCTGTGGATGACTCGGCCAGGGACCAAGAGACCGGCTGGCACCTCGCGATCCGTCGACAGCTGAAGGCGTTGGCGAGTGAGCAAGGGCTCCAGCTCACCAGGGTGTACGTCGAGGAACCTGGACCGCCCAGCGCGGCCTTTGACCTTCTCGAATCGCTCCTGGAGTCCGACGGGCAGCCGCTCGTCGTGCCGACGCTGCACCACCTCGCCGTACTCGGGCACCCACTCAAGATCAGAGACCACCTCCGCCACTGCACTCACGAGGTCCTGATCGCCACCAAGCCGGCGGAGCGGACGTGCTGAGGGGACATCCCTCGTTCTCCTCAAGTCCCCTGCACTCCGCGTCCGTTCCGCCGCTCCACCGGGAGCGCTAGCCGACCACCTCACTACGTCGGGCTGGTGCTCCCGCCCCGAAGCTGCGTCCGCTCGGCACCCTGCGTCTGAGCGGACGCAGCGTGGCGCTTCCCGTACCCGCGCGGGTGAGCGGCGGCAGCCGTCGGGCACATTGCAGTGCCGGCAGTCAAGTGAGCGGCCAAGCCCGGGCGGGTCCGCTTGCTCACTCTGGTTGGCCGGCACCATGAGGCGGTCGCGGGCGCGCGGTAAGGCGCTGATCGCGGGCGCTAGCCCGCAGCGCCCGGCGCTAGCCGGAAACTGTGTTCCGGCGCTTAGCCGGGGGCGGGTGGGAGCGGGCGTAGCGGGCGCGGGAGGAGCGGAGCGACGTAGCGCACGCGTAGCACGCGTGGGTCGATCACACTCCTCTCCGCCGGCGGTTACCTGATGCGCATGCCGGAGATGGCTCGGGCTGTTACGAGGCGCTGGATTTCTGAGGTGCCTTCGAAGATGGTGTAGATCTCTTGGAGCCTCGATGTCGCCCGATGGCGAAAGGCTGAAACTGTCTCTGACCTGCACTTTCATCTCGCAACGCCATCTGACCTTTATCGTCGTTTGCCAACGTCTCACGGAGCTGTGACGGAGCAGCAATTTGCCTTGAGCAACAGATCTTTGGCTGGGGTAATCGCCGCTGGCATCCGTAGGAACGAGGTCGAACGAAGCGCAGACCAGCCTCAGGCTGCAAAATCGCGCCCGGTGGTAGCGGCACCTCCCCGCCCACGGGATTGCCGGACGAACTCCAGCAGTTGCGCGATCGTCCGCTGACGGCGTGCAACATCTCCGCGGATGCGTTCTCACGATTCACGGGCGGCCAGCCGGTCGCGATGCGTCGACTGCTTGCACTAACGACTGCGCGTCGGCCCTCATCGGACCAGCATCGACTGGCGCTGGAGGCCGTGCGAGCAGATACGAAGAGGTGCGACGTGACGTGCTCCAACGGCCGCTGCCAGCGGCTCGCCGACTGGCCGCGGCGAGGATCACTGGGCGGCGAGGCCGGCGCAAGGCCCGCCGGCTGAGCGCCTTACTTCAGGAGCCGCTCCTCCACGTGTTTCCTGCCCGGCGGGCCGAGCGTCACCATCCCGGTGGACCTATTCCACTCGACGCGCCTAGCCTTGTGCAGCCTGTCGAGGACGCGCCGGTAGTTCGGCAGCTTGTCCTGCTCGAGGTACTTCGCGAGGCTCCGCTCGCTCAGCGCCCCGGTTTCCGAGTACAGCAGGAGGAGAGTCTGTTCCGACAGTGGCAGCGAGGTATCGAGCACGCGCTTCACTCCGTCGACCTCCCAGATGACGGGAAGCGTCCGGTCGACCAGCGCGTCGACAACCTCCGCGGCCGTCTTGACGTCGGTGCTGTGGAACATGCGGATAAGCTCCGCGACGATCCACTTAGCAGTCGCTAGGACCAACTCCGCGTCCATGTGGTTGGCGGAGACATCGCCGCCGACGTGCCCCACATTCCGCCGGTTTCGGACATCATACAGACCGACGAGCACTCTCGGGATCGTGAGCCGCGCCGATTCCGGGTACGCCGTCCTGTTCTCGAGGGCCTTACA
The DNA here is from genome assembly GCF_053607525.1 of Kribbella sp. NPDC055110. NCBI lineage: Bacteria > Bacillati > Actinomycetota > Actinomycetes > Propionibacteriales > Kribbellaceae > Kribbella > Kribbella sp. NPDC055110. The sequence continues at coordinate 27,149 of NZ_JBSGTS010000028.1, read as the reverse complement.
GGAGCCCTCGAAGTTCCGCGGTTTGGTGGCCGTGGTGGCGTATGCCCCGCCGGACATGTACCCGTCGAGAATGGTGTACACGACCTCGGCGAGCCGACCGCCGTACAGCTCGGCCGGGCCCCACCGGCCCTCCCGGTAGTTGCGCGTGATCAGGTCGAATTCGGCGAGGAGCTCCCCACGGAGGCCAGCGGGGAGCAGACCCAGGGCGGTTGTCGCGTCGAGGGCCACTACTTCTTGGCCTTCGGCTGCTTCGGCATCTTGTCCGAGATGTACTTCGTGCCGGCCCACTGCACCGTGATCTTCTCCATATCACTCGTCTCGATCCAGTGATGAACACTCTTGGTCGCCTGTAGCGTGGTGTCCGGGTGGGAGGGCTTGTCCCAGTCGGCGTGCAGGAAGACCGCGAGTACGTCGTTCGTGTTGCAGATCTTCCGATCCATCACATCGCAGAGGTAGTACACCGCCAAGAGGCACTTCTCATGATTAGTAGTCGGCTCCTTCTCGACGATGAATTCGTCCAGCGACTGCTTTCCCTCAGGGGCAAAGTTGAGGTTCGGAGTCGGCGAGTAGCGCTTCGCCGCAGGGGCCTTCTTGGATTTCGCCGCCTTCTTCGTGGGCTCAGTCGCGGGCGCACCATTCTCGGCAGCCGGCTCCTCGGGCTTGTCTCTGCCGCCAGCGCCCGCACCGCTCTGCGAACGGTCGCTCCTCACGTCGACCGGACTCACGCCGAGCGAGTTGATTAGAGCGGCGAATGCCTGCTCCTGTACTTCCTTCGAATCGAATCCATTGACCGCAGTCGCGATTTCGGGCAGTGCCTTCAGGAGCCGGTCGAAATTATCCTCCGCCATCTGATCACCCTTCTTCAGCGCCCTCCCCGGGCGACCTGTCTGAATATGGTGGCACACAGGGTCGACAGTTGCGCAATACACCCCGGGCACCCGTCCATTACCCAGTCCGCCGGTCGCCAGCCTGAGGTCGCCGAAGCCGCCCTCTGGGAATCTGAACGCTCCAATGGGCGGTAGTCCTGAGCACGGTGGGCCTCGATTAGGTTGTTCGCCTCGCAGATCCATCGGCACACTTGCTCTGCAGGCTCCGCGACCCGATGCGTCACGGTCGTCGTAGGCGCCGCCGACTCGGGCAGACCAGGTCCGCACGTTCGTGCCGAGGTCCATGCCAGCGATATTGGCCACTGCGGCGATCGAGTCGCTGAGGTCCGCTTCCGTCGGAACTGACCTCTTGCGGTTATCATCTGGTCTCGCGTCGTGAGTAGGTCGAAGCCAACCTCAGGGCCGCAGCTAGAAGGCGATGCCCACAACGTCTTCAATGAAGGCCGACGTCTTCTTGACACCGGGCCTGTATTTCGTCGGGTGGCCGCACCGATTACGGAGGTCGAGTCCCTCTTGCAGCGTTCCCCACTCACCCTTGTCGATCAGACCGATTTCGCGGAATGCTAGCAGTTGGACGACATCCTTGATGCCGGAGTAGTCCTCGATCTTGCCGACATGGCGAGCCTTTGGGTCGTGCTTCAGCAGAGCTGCGTTCAACGCGGGCGCCCCCATCCTGAGCGCCTTTTCCTGCAGCTGGCGGATCGCGCCGGACCACAAGAACACGACCGCCGCCCGCACCGCGCCCACTCCATACGCAAGAACGGACTCCTCCAAGTAGCTCCGTACAACCTCGTCGGTGACGCTGGCAACCACCGAGTCCATCATTGAGATGTCGTTCTTGATCTCGATCTCAGCGAAATCCTCGGTGCCCAGCGCGATGCGGACATGTTCGACGCCGGATTCAGTGAGGTGCCAAAGGTTGACCTTCGCAGCGTTCTTCTCGATCGTGCTGACGAAATGACCTGACTTGCCAAGAATATCGGCAACGTTGAATGCTTTGGCCTTTGGTACGCGCGCCGCGACCAAGGCAGCCTTCAACTGTGCGGCCGTGCATCGTTCGACGCCCGTCTTGGTCCGCAGGTAGTACATGGCCGCAAGGCAAACATCTCGACGGCCGCCGCCCAGCACGGGATGGACGAACTCAAGCAGAGTTTGCGCTGCCACGGCTAGGCACCCTTCGGCGTCGCGGGCATCTCGTGCTCGATGTGATTCTCGCCCTGAACGACGACCTTCAGGTCATCCCGCTTCTTCGTGTCGAGCCACCCCTTGGTGCCAGCCTGCTGGAGCGTGTTGACCAGATCGGTCGGTACCGCCCAGCCCGCCACCTTGAAGCAGGTGTAGACCTGATCGACGGTCGTCGGAACGGGGGTCTTCGTCAACCGCGACAGCCAATACACCGACACCAGACACTTCTCCAGGGCCGACGTCGGCTTCTTCGACTCCGAAAACTCCTTGTACGACGGCGTGCCGCCGTTCACTAGGTCGAGGGTCTTGTCTGCTTCGCCTTCGACCCGGACGTCTTCTTCGTCGGCGACTTCTTTACAGGCGCTGGCGCACCATTCACAGGCTCCGTGTCAGCGGAGCCGACGGGTGATTGCAGATCAACCGCGAAGGCGCCGGGATCGGCGTCGGCCTCACTAATCATCCCGGCAGCGACGCCGAATGCATCCATGAGGGCGCGGAACACCTCGGACTGAATGGATTCGGATGAAAACTTCTCTACCACTTCGGCGATCCGCGGCATGCGGTCGAGCAGCTCATCCAGCTCTGTGGTGGACATCAAAGACCTCCTAAAGCACTGCTTGGTTCTGATCATCGCACATGGGCGCCTGGTCTTCGGGGGGAATCCAGCCCAGCGCAGCGAGAACCGGGGCCGCTCCCCGCACTGAGTTACGAGAGTCGGGATCCCGCGGATGCTCCCGGAAGCCTCATTCAGGAGCACCGTGGTCTGAGACGGGCGAGATTCTTCGACCGCCCGCAGGCTTCAGAGCCTGTTGCTGAATGGAGGTCGGCTTGAGCGAGGTGGGGAGAACTGCGCGAGAACTGGCCGATTTCGGGGCCCGAGTGGAGGGCTCCACGAACAGGCGGCGAGGTCTCGCCTCGCTGACCAGGGCGTATTCGGCGGCTCCGACGCCTCAGGGATGAATATCGATTTCATCTTTCAAACGCAACTGGCTCTTCAAGATCGAGATCCAGAGTCAAGTCCCTTCGGACACGAAGCCAAGCGCCCAGCGCCTCCGGATTCGCATGAGCAGTTGACTGGTCATCCTGTGCGTACGACGTACCGCAGAGCCGGCGCCGCAGTCTGATGCGGTGATCGTTGCTCCGGCGACGTACAAACACGATCAACAAGTCGGGCGCAACTACTTGCTGACGCAACTTGCCGAGCTCACCAGGCTGGGTGCGCGCGGATCGTTCGTACTGCCGTTCGTCAATCAGGCGCTCGCCAGCAACCCGGTCTTCAGCAGGGAGTGTCGCGGTGCTGCGCGGGCCAGGCGTTCTGCGGTTCCGGAAGGCTGTGCGGCACATGCTGGTTGTCGATGTACTTCAGGCAATCGTCCACGGACTTCGTCAGTGACACGTTTCCGGAGTCCACGGCGCCTACGATCCGTGCGGCAGCCTCAGCGAAGCGGCCGCCATCGAGTTCGGAGGACTTCCAGCGCCCGAGCAAGAATGACTCCTCCAACGCCTCGGCTTCCTCGATCAGCTGCCTGGCAAGCGTCGGGCGTATGGCGGCGGCAAGGGATGCGATGAGTGCGCGATGGCTGGCCAGCTCGCTACTTCGCCGACAACGTCTTCAAGCGCTCCTCGCCGGCAGGAGTGATGCGCATCTGCTTGGTCTGGAGACTCTTGTTCGCTAGGCCCGACCTGTTGAGGGAACGGTAGTTGGCAGTCATATCGCTGACCGCGATGCCGTCGCCAAGACGGTCAGTAAGCCAAGACAGATCCTTACCGGAGATGCTCGCGACGCCGAGCTCCTTTGCCTTGGCCAACGCCCATAAGACCTTCTCCGTCCGCTTCTTGACCGCGTGGTAACCGATGACGCCTGGCAGCTCACCGTCGATCTCATCAATACCCGCAAAGGCCTCTGGCGTCGAGCTCGGCCTCGTTGATCCGCCACGATTGCCCGATGACCGACTGGCAGTCCGCGACGCACGCAAAGACTCGAACCCCTCCTCCAGGACTTCTTGGGCCTTTCGAGTCACGTAGTACCCGTCGGCGTCATTACCATCGAGCCAGCCGACGCGCACCGCCTCTCCCAGATCCCGGCTGAAGTTCTTCGGCGTTGCTTCGCGAGCTCGCTTAAACAAGCCTTTGATGTCATCCGGCAGCACAGTGTCTGCACCATCGGTAGCGTGGAGGTGCAAAGCCAGAGCGACGATCCGCTCAGGATTGGTCATCGCGCCCGACGAATCCAGAGCGTCCCGCGGGCTTTGTCCGCCGCGGTTCAATTTCGGGCCTTCGGTGAGATGTCCGCGATCACCACCTCCCCGCAGTCCGCCTCCACCTCGCGGGACAGCTGACTGATGCGCCCCTCCGGCGTTCTCGATCAGCGCCATGATCTGGGCCGCTTGCATCACCGTGATGTCGTCGCTGTAGCTGACCTTGCCCGTGAGCGTGATTTTGACCGGGTTCTCATCATCCACTGCTCCAGAGTACATCATGTCGTCATGTGGCACATGTACACATGATGTAGTGGGCTACAACTCGGCTGACAGCCCGATCTCTGACCTCACTACGCGACGTGTGTCTGTACCGATCACAGCTCCTCAAGTCCGGTGATCACCGGCGACCTTCCGATCGCTCGTGGTGCTGCGAGCAAGAAGCCGCCGCCCGCGTCAGGCGCGACGGCAAGAGACGGCGAGGAAGGGCCAAGCGCAACCTCCGGATGAGGCGATTCCCGTGGAACTGGCGGCAGCACCGGAACGAACAGCAGGATGTCGGTCTGGCCGTCCGTGTCGAGGTCAATCTGTCCTCTGACTGGTGACACCGAGAAAGATGTCGCCTCGGCGGCAGTGCGCTGCATATAACTGCTAGCGGGTTATCGGTAGTCCGTCAATGAGCCACCAACTCATCCTGTACCACGACATTACGGTTTGGATCGTGACGTAATCCACCAACGCCTGGACGGACTCGAGCGGTAAAAGCACCTGGTTGAGGTTCCCCGTCCAGTCGACAACAGCTTGCCGTACCCGGGGCGCCCGCGATCGACATGCCTCTGCCACAGCCGCGAGGTGGGCAGCCAGGCCGTCGTACGGGACTAACGCGGTTACACCCGAATCGCGGAGGACTAGAAGATCCTCGAGGATCTGGCCGAAAGACTCGAACCTGACTTCTGGCCCGGCCGGATTTCCCCGGCCGATTATTCCAGCCATCTGGTAGGTCCAAACAGCGTGCTTACCCATCGCTTCAGGTGACACGTGCCCCGATCTCGCGATGACCTCCTCTTGCATCTGAGCAGTTTCGAGCTCTCGGAGCGTATGAAAGGCCGGAGCGGCATAGCGCACGACGGCCTGGCCCGTCAACGCCACCTCCAACTTCCGGAGGACCTGATGCTGGTATCGCTGTCGTTGAAAGCGATAATAGGGTCCGCGCCAGAGGTTCCATTGCTTCGCTCTCGCTCCACACAAGAACTCAGCGCGCTTGAACTGGAGTATGAGACTGAGCGGATATGTCGGGAGTTGGTCGTGCTTCGGAGCCAAACTTGGCCAGTGTTCAGGAACGAGCCTCACTCCCCGAGGACGAGCGGCTCCGAGGACTTGCCAGATTGGATGCTCGAGGCCCGGATCATGCGCAGCGTCGAACCCAGTTAGTTTCTCGAGGACTTGTCCTGGAGAAAAAACAAGCCGGCTTGCGCCAACGCCATGAGCAAGCTCGGCGTTATAGGCAGCCTCATAGGTTTTCTCTTCGAAATCAGCAACCGCCACGAGATCAGCATCGCTGACAGTTCAGCCGAGGTCTAGGCGCTGACGTCGACCGCTATCTCTAATTTCTCAGGTCACTCCCAGCGTTCGCCTGGGCAACCTTGTCCGACACCGAGCCGTCGAGCCACCAAAGACAGCCTAGGTCAAGCCTAACCACCAGACTGATGCCGGTGGTTAGTGACAGTGCAGGCAAGCGCCCGTTCCCTATCCGCCGAACCTGTGGGTAACGAGGGCGGAGTCATAGGGCGTCCCCGCCAGCCGTGGCTTAGTGGGCGCGCACCGCACGTGTCCGAGATGAGGCGACGAGCGAGGCATCTGCGTTGCGCGCGGGGTTACTGCCTGATTCGCATGCCGGAGATGGCTCGGCGATCGATCCCACACAGCTGGCGCCGCATCCTCAATGCGGTCAAGATGCCCGACACCTTCCCTCGAGCGGCGCCACATGAACCTTCATCCGCGGCGTGGAGGCAGCCAGTCGACTACCGTGCGTCCGGTGACGAACGAGTTGAGCCTAAAGGATGAACTGAGGCGCCTTCAGCGACTCGGCAGGCCCCAGCGCGCGGGCTACGAGTTCGAGGACCTGATCGCGGGTCTGTTCCGGCGTGAACACTTCTCAGTCGAGCGGCACGCCCGCGCTGCAGCACCCCGACAGACCGACCTGTTCGTGAAGCGATCTGACGACGTCTATCTGATTGAGACGAAGTACCGAAGCAGACCTGCAACCATAAACGACGTCGACTCTCTGTTCACTCGGCTCGACGCTACTCCATCGGACGTCGTCGGTATCCTCTGCAGTCACGCCGGGTTCTCTAAGTCGGTCGTCAACCGCGTCGAAGAACGCTCAAGTCGGCCAGTCCTGCTCATCAGCGGCAACGAACTCAACGCCGTCGCCGACGGGATCGAGAGCTTTCCTGGGATGCTTCGCCGCAAGCGAGCCAGCCTGCTGACGCACCGCGAAGTCGAGCTCGATCGCGTCCACCACATCCCGACGGAGCGCAGGTCACCGGTCGATCCGCTCCCCGAGTCGGACGAACAATTCGTCTTCTTGGACGGACGACGGACCGACGTCCTCGCGTCCGGGGGCGACTTCGGCCCCTTAATCTTCACGCTCGACCTGATCGACATCGATTGGGTTCCTGCCGGTGGCGTTGGGGTGTCAGCCGATATCGACCTAGACGTCGAGAACGAGCACGAGCTGATATCCGTCATCCATGAACTGACGCACCTCGGCTGGACCACTCCCAAAGCTCGCTGGACGATCCAGCAAGGGACCGTGAACTGGCACGGAGCCGGAACACGATCCTTCGCCGACCAGCTCGTCGCGTGGCGGGAGCGGTATCAGCCCGTGAAATCACTTCACCACACCGAGGAGTTCAGCTACCTCGATGTCTGCGACGGCGGGCTCTACACTCTCACCGGCTCGGTATCGGCGTCGGAGCACCGCCGGGTCGGCCACACAAACATCTCGTTCCAGCAGTCCGGGATTCCGCTCGACACCTCACCGCTGAGGCACCTGTGCGACACATTCGACGTCCGCTCGCCAGTCTACTTCCGTCCAAAGGACGACAGAGCGATCACCACCATTCACTCCGACGGGCCGCCGCGGAAGATCGTCAAACCGATAGCGTTTGTCGTCAAACCCTCCGACCCGAACGACCCAGCTGAAGAGGACTGGGTCGCCGGCATCGTGATCAAGCACCCGGGACACTTGCGATCCCCCGCCCAGCGGAACACTTGGCTGGACGGGAACGTATCAGGGAGCGAGTACCTCATCTGTCACCTCCGCTCGTGGCATCCATGGGGTCATCCGGTTAAGGCATACAGGCTTTGGCACGCCCAGTCGACTTGGACATCAGACGCACAGATCGTTCGCCCAGTGGCCGATTGGGACGACAAGCGCACCCGTAACGGACACTCGCGAGGACAAAATGCCCAGACGAGCCGTCCGCAGCAGAGTCCGTGAACTGGCCGCTAGCCCGACAATCATCTGCGTGTGACGTATACAGACACACGCCCACATTGGCCCAGCAGTAGCGGGCCGGGTCTCTTTACCGCACAAACCACCGTCACAGACCCGTGAATCACCTGTTGGTGCGCAGGCGCGTCAGCGCGTCGGGCTTTGCCCGACACGTTTGTTTGGTGGCTGCAGCTAGGCGACGGGGTCGAGTTGGACGGTGTGTCCAAGTCTCTCGAGTTGCGCGACGAGCCGGCGGGTGTGGGCTTCGTCGTTGCGGCGAGCGAGCCAGTCCGCGCCGAGATCGCGGTAGGGCTCGTCCTTGCTGAGCATGTGGAACGCGGCGACGAGGATGGAGTGCGCAACGGCGATCTGGGCTCGCCCGGCACCACGGCGTTTGGCAAGCCGGGCGTGCTGCGCGGCGAGATAGTTCTTGCCATGCATGCGCGCGACCGAGCCGGCTGCCTCGACGAGCATCGCGGTCAGCCACTTGTTCCCGTGCCGCTTCCCGGTCGGGGTGCGCTTGCCGGCCGACTCATAGACCCCGGGCGCGACCCCCGCCCAAGCAGCAAGCCTGGCAGCCGATCCGAACCTCGACATGTCCGCGCCTGTCTCGGCGACGATCACCTGCGCGACCTTCTCCCCGACCCCTGGGATGGTCTGCAGCAACTCGATCTCGTGCGCCCACGGCAGACACTGAACCCGGATCGCCTCATCAAGATCGGCCAGGGCGTGCTCGACCAGCTCGAGCCGATCCAGGATCGCGGCGGCCATCCGGGCGTGGTGGTCGTCGAAGTGGCCCTCGAGTGCTTGGGCGAGATCGGGGATCTTCGAGCGCATCTTGCCCTTGGCCATCTCAGCCAGCACCCGCGCGTCGCGCTCACCGTCGATCATCGCGCGCAGCATCAGCCGCGCAGACACCGTGGTCACCGACCACGCGACCGCCGACAACTTGATCGACGCGTCCTCCAACATCAACTCCAAACGGACCGCCTCGCGGGTCCGGTCGCCCATCAGCTGCACCCGGTATCGAGTCAGCATCCGCAACCGCCGGATCGGAGGTGGTGGAACGAACGAAGGCGACAGCAATCCGTGTTCGAGCAGCTGGGCGATCCACTCCGCATCACGCACGTCGGTCTTGCGGCCCGGCATCGCCTTCATGTGCGCGGCGTTCAGCAACCACACCTCCATCAGCTCCTCCAGGCAATAGAACGGCGGCTTCCAATACGTCGACGTCGACTCCATCTCCGCGACCGTCACGCCGTTGTCGACCAACCAGTCCCGCATCACCTGCGCTGACCCGGTCGTGGTCTTGAACGTCCGCGTCACCGACGAACGACTCCCATGCCGCTTCCCCGGGATCCGCACGCAGACCGTGACCGACGCCTTGCCGACATCCAAGCCGGCCACTCGCTCGAACAGAACCTCCATCGAGGACACCTCCGATCAGCCTGGCCGCGACGCCCGCGGCCGCGCCGTCCGGAGGGCCTTCTGCCAGGACACAGACCCACGTGCTCGCAGCAACAATCCACCGGCACCCGAAGACCCCGCGCCTTACACATCTGCGGGCTCGCCCGCACCAGTGTGCCGCGACGTCGCCGGACGGCAGCCACGATTCTCATCCACCGCCGCAGCGACGAAGTCGCAAGCCGTTACACATCTGGCATTCGAGGCGTGTCAGCAAACCGCAACGCGTATTTCGAACCCGTGCGCGAGCCGCGCGTTGAGTGGTTATGGACGATCTACCACCCCCGTTTAGACACGATCTGAGCGCGCGCCAACACGTGTGTGAGCACTGCGGCGACACCTACATCGCGGCCAGATCCGACCAGCGCTTCTGCTCGGATCGCTGCCGCCTCCGCCACTGGCGAAGCCACCGGCGGGTCCGCTCGGCAGAGGCAATCGGGGCCGAACACGTCGCTGTGCTCCTCGCCGAAGTCGACCGATTGCAGCATCAGGTCACCGAGCTCCAACAAGCCAACGCGACGCTCCGGGAGGCACTTTCCCGCGCGCAGAAGCGCTTGGTCACCGCGATGCCGTGGCCTCGGCGGCCGTACGGATCTTGGAGATGAGATGGCCCAGTGCGGCCGAGCCACGAGCACTGATTCCGTCCTGACTCTGAGCGTGACGCAGTTCGGGTTCAGCCGGATACTGCGAGCGCGTGGAGCACCAGTTGTCGCGACGCGCGCCGGTTCGGATGCAGCGTCGGAGCGACCGGTGGCGGCAGACTTGGTGTGGCTCGGCACGTTCGCAGCACAGGGCGGCATACACGCCACCGCCCCGGCGGCACGATCAGTGGAGGTAGGCGACGGGAATGGCGCAACCTACCGACCCGTGGACGACATTCGACTACGCCGTTGTCGACGTGGAAGGTAACGGACAGCGGCCACCGGATCTTGTTGAGATCTCGATTGTCGCGGTCACAGGCGGCTCGATCGGCCAACCGAGGAGCTGGTTGGTTCGACCGCCTCGACCGATCACTGCGATGGTGCGACGGTTCCACAAGATCTCCGACGACCAGGTCGTAGACGCTCCGGTTGTTGCAGACATCGAAGCCGAACTGCGCGAGGCGCTGAGCGACAAGGTGTTCGTCGCCCACAACGCCGGCGTCGATCTCGGGGTGCTCGGCCGTGAGCTGCTGGGCTTCCGACCTGTGCGCGTTGTGGACACTCTCAAGCTCGCTCGACGGCTGCTTCCGGGCCGCGGCTCGTACCAGCTCGGTGGGCTTGTCGAAGCGTTTGGGCTAGCCAGAGGCCTTCCGACTGACCTGGTGCCGCACCGCGCGACCTACGACGCGCTCGTCTGCGCACGGCTGCTCTCTCATCTCGCGACGCCTCCGGGACGCGAGCCACTTGCACTCTCCGAACTGCTGGATGCCACAGTCAGCAAGGCCGCAACACGCCAGGCGGCGGATGACGCAGCAGCGACCCTCTTCTGAGCCGCGACAACCGCTACTTGTAGCGGTGCCACAGTTCGTTGGCGCCCGATCTGAGAGTCGCCAGACGGTGCGCGTGGACCTTCGCGATGTCGGGGCGGTTGCGGAGGTCGGTGATGACGCTGGTGACTAGGACCAGTTCTCGGATGCGGCGGAGGGTTGGCCAGGCGGGGAGAGTGGTGACGTCTAGTCCGTAGGTGGTGGCTAGGGCTTCGTGGTCTTGGGTGGCGCCGAAGCGGAGGGCGCTGACGGCGGCCACCACTAGGTCGTAGGCGAGCGGGCCGGTGCTGGTGCCGTCGAAGTCGCAGAGGACGAAGCGGCCGGTGGGCTCTCGCAGCAGGTTGCCGATGTAGGCGTCGCCGTGGAGTAGGCCCATCTGGAGGTCAGGCATGAGGGCGCGGTAGTCGGCTTCGATTTTGGCCCACTGCTTGGTGAGCCAGGAGTGGTCGTCGGAGGTGAGGCCGTCGGCCATGGCGAGGCGGCTGCGGGCACTGCTGAACGGGTCCCAGGGCTTGAGGCTGGGCATCGGTTCGAGCTTGTGCCAGCCGAGCAGTGGAGCTGCCAGTTCGGCGCCGGTCCATGCTGGGTTGCTGCTTTCGAGGAGGTTCCAGATCGTGGCTGAGTAGTTCTCGAACAGGACGGGCTGGATCAGACCAGGCGCGAGCCGTACAGCGGGTGCGTCGTGGCGTTCCAGCCAGGTGGCGATTCGGGCGACGTGGTCGGCGCGTTGGCTAGCGAGGTCGCCGGCTCCGAATCTGACGACAACGCCTTGGCTGGGGAGGCGGTAGACGGCGTTGTTCGTGTACTTGATGAGTTCGGCTTCGTCCGGGAGTAGGCCGGCTTCTTGGCAGATGCCCTTGAGGGCGTGTTTGAGCCGCTGGTCGAGCTCTGGGGACAGGTTGGTCATGCGGTGAGAGCCTTCGGCGCGGTTGTGCGAACGGATTCAAGCTGATGTAGCAGGTCCACAGCATCCGATTTGTCGGTGTGTTGTGAGGCCGCAGTACCGATCTCGGCGAGGCGGCTCATACCGCGGCCGCTGCGGAGATGTTGCGCTTCGCTGATCACCTCTCGAGCGACGTCGACGCCGGAATCCAGCTCGTTGGTACGCAGCAGGTTCGTCGACAAGATGATCCGATCGAAGGTCCGGCTTCGGCGCGATCTGTCGGGGCCGGATTCGGTGATTGCTTGCTGTGCGAACGCGACAGCGCGTACGGCGTACTCGCGGGCTTGCGCGTCGTCTTTCGCGTAGCCCGACAGCGAGTTGTACACCAGCGCCTGATGCCCTGTGTAGTCCCCAGGAGTGAAGTACAGCGTGGTCCATGGAGACACTCGACGCTTGTCGGCACGGCCCATCTCGTGTTCTGCGCGGGCGAGAGCCTCGACGACGTGATCGTGCTTGCCGAGCATCGCGTAGGCCAGGGCTTCGTTGGCGTGCAGTCTGGCGACTTCGGCCGGATCGCCTGCGTCCTGCGCGGCGAGTTGGCCAAGTTGCAGCATCTTCAAGGCCTCCACAGGCTGGGCTTCTTGCATGCTCACACGGCCGAGGCGGTACAGGATCGATGCTGCCAGCGAGGGCTCGTCGGCGTCCTTCGCGAGCACGAGTGCGTTCATCAGGAAGCGTCGAGCTGCGGCTTGATCGCCAATGTCGTGGAACGACCAGCCCAACATGCTGCTGAAGTCGGCCAGGGAGACCTTGAGGTCCCGGTGTGTGCGCTGATCGGCGGTGGAGTGGATCATCCGCCGCGCGTAGCCGTAGAAACCACGGGCAGCGTCGACCGCTGCTCCCCCGCCGTAGCGTTGATCGAGTTTCCGGAATTCGGCGGTCATCAACACGACCTGTTCCACGTCGGTCTCGGAGATCGCCGACGGCACAGAAGCTACACCGCTGGGTACGTCGGGCAGCCATTTTCGAGCCTGCTCATTGACCGAACCGAACGCCACGCTCGCCACAGCGCCGGCGAAGTTCCTGCGATCGTCGCTGGTCAGTTCGCGCGATTCTTCGCTCTCTCCACGGCCAGATGAGCTGTATGCGAGCCCCATCCGTCCGCGCGGAATCTCGAACGCGTCGGCTATCCGTTCAAGGACGTCGTACGCCTTGACGTGGCGGCCGTTGAGGATCTCGGAGACCTCGCCCTGGGACTGACATGTGCGGGCACCGATCTGGGTCTGGCTCCAGCCGTGCCGCTGCAACCAGCGGAAGATGCCTGCCACGTCACGCGACGCCAGGACAGGACGCAGCTCCGGCTGATCCCACCAGGAGGACTTGAGCACCGGCTGCGTTGCCGTCATCGTCACTCCTTGTCCCTAGGCGGCTCTGTGAAGTTAGCCCGAGCGCATCCGGCGCGTCTATCGGCCCCGCCGATAGGTCGGCTCGATGAGCACTGCCTGTAGTGGTGGCCACCCTCGCAGCGCAATGGTGTGGATACAGAGCGTTACAACAACGATAAGGACGCCCACCATGACGACGCCACTGTTCATCGTGATCTGCCTGACTGCGGGCCTGACTGTCGCAATGATCACGGACCTGGTGCGAGACCTGTCCGGCCGCAACGAATGACACGGCGGTCAGACAGATGACTAGCACTCGTCCAGGTACGAATCACTACGAGCGGGGCGACGCCATGCGGGCGTACGGCTACATCCGGAAGCACTTCCTTATGGCAGAGATCGAGTTGGCTAACGCTCGGAAGCTGATTGTCGACGCCGCTCAGGCCCACGGTGCGGAGCTTGTGGCGATTCACGTCGAGGAGATCGAGACATCGCCCGAGGCCTTCCACGATCTACTCGCAGTCGTGATGCAGGAAGTGCAGCGAATGATCATCACGCCTGACCTGCAGCACCTCGAGGTGGCCGGCGACCCGTCCTCCGTACGACAGCGACTTGAGTCCAACGGCATCACGATCGTGGTCGCCGACTAGGCACCTCGACCCGAAAGGAACGAGTGGTGCACATGCCGGCTACGCCAGCCCTCGGGTTCGTCTCCATGTCCTTCGTGCGCAATACCGGCGAGCTCCTTGCGATCCGTCGGCAGTTGAAGGCGTTCGCGACCGAGCACGGGCTACAGCTCACCAAGGTGTACGTCGAAGAGCCCTGGCCGCCCAGTGCGGCCTTCGACCTTCTCGAATCGCTTCTGGAGTCCGACGGGCAGCCGCTCATCGTTCCAACGCTGCACCACCTCGCCGCAATCGGGCACCCACTGAAGATCAGAGACCATCTCCGCCGCTGCACCCACGAGGTCCTGATCGCCACCAAGCCGGCGGTGCGGACGTGCTGAGGGGACATCTCTCGTTCTCCTCAAGTCCCCTGCACCCCGCGTCCGTTCCGCCGCTCCACCGGGAGCGCCCCTGATCCACCTCACTGAGTCGGGTGGCGTTCCTGCCTCGAAAGCTGCGTCCGCTCGGCGCCCCCTGCGCCTGAGCGGACGCAGCGCGGTGCACAGTCGAGCGCAGGGACCCACGGCAACCTTTCGCCTGATCCGCATGACCCGGCCAGCGCGAGAGGCGGTGCGGTCTTCGACGCTCCAGAGCATGGCGACACGATCAGTGTCACAGCATGACGGATTGGCGCGTGCTCCACCTGTTCATCTGCGGCGCTGGGCCTGCCGAGCGAGTTCACGCCTGGATCAGCCTGGCCCATGATGCTGGATGGGACGTCGAGTGCATCGCGCCGGCAGCGCGGTCGAACACTTGAGTGGTCAGCCTGTTCGAACCACGTATCGAAGGTCCGGAAGCACGCCCGCTCCGCAGTCTGATGCGGTGATCGTCGCTCCCGCGACCTACAACACGATCAACAAGTGGGGCTGGGATCGCCGACAAGTACGTTCTGAAGCAGCTCACCGAGCTCACAGGAGTAGGAGTACAGCTCGTCGTACTCCCGTTCGTCAACCAGGCGCAAGTCAACAGTCCGGCCTTCGGCAGGACCGTCGCGGCGCTGCGTGACGTAGGCGTTCGGGTTCTGTTCGGTCAGGTGAGTTCGAGCCGCGTCCGACTTGGACCGGATGGGCGGCGGCGTAGCCCGCGTCGCCAATCGATCACACTCCCCCAGCATCAAGCTCCAGCGGGTCGTCGAACGACGGTCTCACATCGCCGCCGGCCCGGCATCGAGCAAGTCTGTGAGCTTGCCACCGGGCTCGCATCGACTGGCCCGACAGCATCTGTCCGACGTTGACGCGATCAAGCTACGCCCCACTTAGACATCGCGACCGAGAAAGCTGTCAACGGCAGGCGCTAACGCAGCGGCTATCCGATCGTCGCCGCAATGCCTCCCAGACAGTGAACTCGACACGGGCCACCTGCTCGACTCCACAGAGAGCACGTGCGTCCATCACCGATGGCGGACAGCCCAAAGACCAGTCGCTGCGGTCGGCCTCAAGCACGCACGCAGCCCTGACGTTCCGCTCCCTACCACCAATCTCAGCCCCACGCGGGGTGCTCCCTGCGGAGACGAATCCAAGGGTCCCGACGAGGCCCGAGGCATGCGGCCGTGTCTACGAAAGGTCCCCCGAACGCCGCAACCCGCCGATGTGTCCCATGTCACAAAGGGCACGAGCCGTAGGCGCGGCACCGACCACATTGGCGCACGCCGGCTACAGAGAGTTCCAGCGGACGCGGCTTGAACACGCAAAGCAACTCATCGCGGTCGACGACCCTCGCTCCGCGCCTCAGCCGCTCGGCGTCGACCGCGCCACCCAGCCTCCGCATGAGTAGCCGAGTTGATCCGATCCCATTACACCCATCCTCGCGCAGACACATCCCGCACCGTTCCACCTCCCCGCTCTGCACTGTTCCGCTGCGCTCTTTCCAGCTCGGTTTCCGCCACGCCGGTACCGCTACGTTCCGGTGCTCTGGTCCGCGCCGTTCCGGTGCACCAGTACCGCTCTTCTGCGCCGCTCTAGTCCCGACCGGACCGGTGCACGAGTACCGCTCTGGTCCCGCACCGTCTCGTCCCACCTCGTTCCGGCTTCCGGTCCGCTGCTCCGGACCGTCCTGTCCGGTCGTCCTGTCCTGCTCGGCGCCCCGTCCTGCCGGTCCCCGTCCCATGCGTCCCGTCCTGTCCGGTCAGCCTGTCTGGTCGTCCTGTCCGGTCCCGCCCGTCCTGTCCTGCCCGTCCTGTCCGCCATCCTGTCCTATCCCGCCCGTCCTGTCCGGTCCCGCCCCAGTCCGCCCTCGTCCCGTCCTGTCCCGCCCGTCCTGTCCGCCATCCTGTCCGGTCCCGCCCGAGTCCGCCCTCGTCCCGTCCCGCCCCAGTCCGCCCTCGTCCCGCCCTGGCCGGTCCCGCCCGTCCGGTCCCGG
>NZ_JBSGTS010000028.1:0-11060 GCF_053607525.1 Kribbella sp. NPDC055110 | reverse complement strand
AGCCCGTCCTGTCCGCCGTTCTGTCCGGTCCCGCCCGTCCTGTCCGCCGTTCTGTCCGGTCCCGCCCGTCCTGTCCGCCGTTCTGTCCGGTCCCGCCCGTCCTGTCCGCCGTTCTGTCCGGTCCCGCCTCAGTCCGCCCTCGTCCCGTCCTGTCCGGTCATCCTGTCTGGTCGTCCTGACCGGCCCGTCGGTCCTGTCCATTCCGTTCCGGTGCACCGGTACCGCTCCATTCCGTTCCGGTACTCCGGTACCGCTCCATTCCGTTCCGGTACTCCGGTACCGCTCCATTCCGTTCCGGTACTCCGGTACCGCTCCGGTGCACCGGTACCGCTCCATTCCGTTCCGGTGCACCGGAACGTTCTAGTCCCGACCGCGGAGCGTCCACCCGACGCGCGCCGGCCCGCTTTACCCACACGTTTCTATCGCACAGATTCCGGTCTTCAGCGGACCTTGAGAGTCCCAGAGAGGACCTCGGTACATCCGTGGCCAATTCACCAGTCGACTACCCTCGGTAACACGTCCGCTCGACCCCAATCGCTCCCGTTGGACCGATTCCCTTTATCTATAGGGCTTTCGCGCCTCCCGAAGATCCAGCACGAAACCGTGTTTGAGTTACAGTCGGTGTCGACGCACTGAGTCAAGGGTTGCGGGCAACGCCGGACAGCCCCAGACGCAATCGTCAGAACATGTCGCCTCAACGCGACTCCCGCCAAGTAGTCCGCGCTATGCCGGCTCCAGCCGTTGGCACCTCATCAAGCTCGCGCCAGGAGAACTCATGCACGAAAGACCCACGACATGTCACAACTTCGAACGCACCGATGGACCTGCGTCCAGCTGCATGCGTCGCGTCCTGAACCTGCAGCAGGCGCTGTCTCGGATCGCTCACGAGCCTCTGGGCATGGGGCTCCGGATCACACGAACACCTTGCTCTCGACCGGTGCGGCCGGGCGCGCAGTTCTGGGAGAGCCGATGCTCCCGATGACACCAACTGGCAATGGAGTTCGGTTGCTCGTCGGCGTCGTACCGCTGACCGTGTTGCTCGTTCTCTTCGGAGCTCTAGCGCTCATCGCATTGGCACTACCAACCGATCGCCGCGAGTACGTGTTGAAGCTCGCGCCACACATCGTCAAAGCTGTGGAGAAGATCGCAGCCGGGTCCGCCGCGCGTTGAGCGATCCCGTCGGGACCACCACGCTTAGGGACCCAGCGGAGTGCTGACGGATCGCAGATGTTTCGGCGCTGAGGATTGAGCCAGTCAGGACTGGCGGAGGTCACCGTCATCGAGCCACTCGATTCCCGCCTCGTCGCGATGTGGACCTTCGTGGTGGGCGATGAGGCAAGGATCATCAGCGCGTGGGTTGCAGCCGTCGCAGTCCAGTTCTTGCGCTGATCGCAGTACCGACCAACCGCGCGACCGCTTTCCAGTCAGATCCACTGTTCGCACTCCCATCACAACCGCTGCATGGAGAGGCCAGGGCTACAGGGCATGGGAAGAACGAACCGCCAATGCGCGCACCGCAGATACGAGGGAGTGCGGGGCATCCGTGGCGGGCTGCCGCCTTACGGACAACGGTCGATTCTCTCCACACTCCAAACGTTGAGATGCCGCACATCGACACGGTGGAGGTGCGGCGCGATGGCGTACGTGAAGGATCAATGGACTCGGGCGGTGAAGCAGTCGGATGGGACGGCTGGGCGGGTTCGGACTGCCAAGTGGGGGCGGGGGAAGCGGTGGCTGGCGGGGTGGGTGGATCCGGAGGGGGGAGCGGTCTAAGGCGTTTGGGACGAAGACGGCTGCGGAGCGGCATGGGGCTGCGATGGAGACGGATCGGGAGCGTGGGGAGTACATCGATCCGGAGGCTGGGAAGGTTCGATTTGAGCAGGTTGCGGGGCGGTGGTTGGCTTCGCGGGTGGTGGATCCAGCCAGTGCGATCAAGTACGAGTCGGCGCTTCGCTTGCATGTGAGTCCGGTGTTCGGACGGCGGCGGATCAGGACGATCAAGCCGTCGGAGATCTCGGCGTGGGTCGCGGGGCTGGATGCGCGGTTCGGGTCGTCTACGGCGCGTACGGCGTGCCTCGTGTTGCATGGGACGCTGGAGGTGGCCGTCGATGATGAGGCGATCAAGCGGAATCCGGCGAAGGCACGGGTGGTCAAGGTGCCGGCGGAGAAGGGCGGGAAGACCACTGCCTGGAGCGACGAGGTTGTGCTGCGGATCGTCGAGGGCATTCGCCGCAGTACAGGCCGATCGCCTCGGTCAGTGCTGCGTGCGGGCTGCGGCAAGGAGACTTGTTCGGGTTGGCGGAGGAGGACGTCGATTTCGACGAGATGGTGTTCCGGGTCCGGAGACAGGTGAACAAGCTCGGCAGGGAGTTCGTGTTCGCGCTGCCCAAGAACGACGACGAGCGGAGCGTGCCGATGTCAGAGGGTTTCGCGGTGATGCTCACGGAGTACATCCAGACCGCGAAGCCGCGGGCCTACACGTTGCCGTGGGAGAAGATCGACGGGAAGCCGCACACCGTCAACCTGCTGTTCCGCTGGACTGACGACAAGCACATCCGGGCGCGGACGTACGACGAGCTCGTGTGGAAGCCGGCGCTCTTTCACGCTGGCGTCATACCGGAGCCGACGAAGGACGCGCGGGGCAGGCGGCAGCACGTCTCCAGTCGGGAGAACGGGATGCATGCGCTGCGGCACTACTACGCGAGCATCACCCTGGCCGACGGCGTCAACATCAAGGAGCTGGCGCAGTACCTGGGCCATGGCGACCCAGGGTTCACGCTCCGGCTCTACACCCGCATGCTGCCGTCATCCCACGAGCGGGCGCGGAAGGCTGTTGACTCGCGGCGCGCCCGGTTGTTCGCGATGGAAGCTCACGGAGCTGTGACGGAGCTGGCCACCGGCCGGTCCCCCTCAGCCCACTGGGAACTCGACGGCGGCCAGTCTCTCGACGACCCTGGAATCGGGCTCTGACCTGCGGAAACGTCAGCGGATTCGCATGCCTGAGATCGCGCGGGCGATGACCAGGCGTTGGATTTCGGAGGTGCCTTCGAAGATGGTGTAGATCTTGGCGTCTCGGTGCATTCGTTCTACGGGGTATTCGCGGGTGTAGCCGTTGCCGCCGAGGATTTGGATGGCTTCTTCGGTGACCTTGACTGCTACTTCGCCGGCCTTGAGTTTGGCCATGGAGCCTTCGCCGTGGCGGTAGTCGGGGGTTTCGCCGCGCATGAGGGCGGCGGACATGTTGGCGGCTCGCCAGACGAGCAGGCGGGCGGCGTCGATCTCCATGGCCATGTCGGCGAGTTTGAAGGCGATGCCCTGGTTGTCGATGATCGGGCGGCCGAACTGTTCGCGGGTCTTGGCGTAGTCGAGGGCTACTTCGTAGGCGGCGCGGGCGATGCCGATGGCTTGGGCGCCGACGATGTGGCGGGTCATTTCGAAGGTGGCCATCGAGGCGTTGCGGCCCGCCGTACCGGAGGACGAACCAGACGAAGCCGAACCAGAGGCGGCGGTGCGGGCTTCGTGGGCTCGGGCTATGCGGGCGTCCAGTTTCTCTTTGCCGCCCAGGACGTTTTCGGCGGGGATGCGGACGTTGTCGAAGAAGACGTCGGCGGTGTGGGAGGCGCGCAGACCGTGCTTGCGGAGCTTCGTGCCCTGCTCCAGGCCGCGGACCTCGGACTTCGGTACGACGAACGCGGCCTGGCCCTTCGTGCCGAGTGATGGGTCGACGGTCGCGACGACGACGTGGATGTCGGCGATGCCACCGTTCGTGGCCCACGCCTTCTGGCCGTTGATGACCCACTCGCCAGAACGCTCGTCGAACACGGCCCGCGTACGGATCGCGGACACATCGGACCCCGCACCGGGCTCGGACGAGCAGAACGCGGCCACGCGTACGTCGTCAGGCGTGCCGTAGCAGCGACCCATCCACTGGCTCCACTGCTCCGGCGTGCCGTTCGAGAAGATCGCGGACGACGCGAGTCCGGTGCCCTTCAGCGACATCGCGATGCCGGCGTCGCCCCAGAACAGCTCCTCGTGGACGAGCGGCATCAACAGGCCGGTCGGGTCGACGAAGAGGTTGATGTTCATGTCGAGGCCGTAGATGCCGACCTTCGCGGCTTCCTGGATGATCGGCCAGGGCGTTTGCTCCCGCTCGTCCCATTCGGCCGCGGCGGGCCGGATGACGTCGGCGGCGAACGTGTGCGCCCAGTCCCGGATCTCGCGCTGGTCGTCGTTGATCGCCAGCGAGAAGGTGCTCCAGTCCGGTTTCGAACGCTCGGCGCCGAGTTCGCCGGCCAGCGACATCACGTCTGCGGACACAACAGGGTCGCTCATCAGGTCCTCACAAAGGCGGGGATGTTACCGACGAGTGTAACTGTCGTTTGCATCAAGAGGTACCACTGTGGCTAAGATCGAATCATGAGCTCCGCGCTGCTCGCGATCGGACGCCGCCGCACGACGGCGGAGCGTCGGCGCGACCGCGAGCGGGACATCATCCGCGCCACCCGGGACATCTTCGACGAGCGCGGCACGATCGACGCGCAGATCGACGATATCGCCAAGCGGGTCGGGATCAACAAGGCCCTGATCTACCGGCATTTCGCCGGCAAGGAAGAGCTGTTCGCGCTCACGCTCGTCGACTACCTCGAAGAGCTGGACCAGCGGCTCGCGACAGCCGACAATCCGCGCCGCCAACCGCTCAACCGGCTCAAGAGCCTGAGCGAGACGTTCGTCGACTTCTGCCTGCAGTATCCGGCGTTCACCGACTGTGCGATGAGCCTGCTCCGCAGGACCGGTGAGCAGCTGTTCGGCGAGATCACCGAGCCGGTGATGGTCAAACTGGGTACGGCGATGGCCGCGCCACTGGACCGCATCGCGGTGATCCTGAAAGCCGGTCAGCGTGCGGGCGTGTTCGACGAGGTCGACACGGCGTACCTGGCCAACCATCTCTACACGCAGACGCTCGGATCGTTGCACATGGCAAGGGTCGGGCTGATCGTGTCGGGCAGCCAACCGGGACACCCGGTGGTGCATCATGCCGATGTCGGCACCGTCCGGTCGACCGCGATCACCGCGACGCTCGCCACCGCGGTGGGACAGATTGCCCTGACAACCAAGAAGACCCGCTCCGCTAGAGCAGGAGACATATCGTGACCGAACCGCGCAAGGTGGCCGTGGTCGCCGGCAACCGGATCCCGTTTGCCCGCCAGGACAAGACCTACCGGCACGCCTCCAACTCCGACATGCTCGCCGCCGCCCTGAACGGTCTCGTCGACCGCGCCGGCCTCGGTGGGCAGGAGGTGGGAGAGGTGGTCGCCGGAGCAGTCCTCAAACACGCCCGCGACTGGAA
Organism: Kribbella sp. NPDC055110; assembly: GCF_053607525.1. NCBI lineage: Bacteria > Bacillati > Actinomycetota > Actinomycetes > Propionibacteriales > Kribbellaceae > Kribbella > Kribbella sp. NPDC055110. The sequence continues at coordinate 5,713 of NZ_JBSGTS010000028.1, read as the reverse complement.
CATGGTGCGTGAGGTGGTCCTCGGGTCCAAGCTCGCCCCGACCACCCCGGCGTACGACATCCAGCAGGCCTGCGGTACCGGTCTGGAGGCGGCCATCCTGGTCGGCAACAAGATCGCGCTCGGCCAGATCGAGGCGGGGATCGCGGGTGGTGTCGACACGGCATCCGATGCACCGGTGAGCGTCAACGACCACCTGCGCAACGTGCTGCTCGACCTCAACCGCGCGAAGACGTACCCGGACCGCTTGAAGGTGCTCGCCCGCGTCCGCCCGAGGGACGTCGTACCCGAGATCCCTCGCAACGCCGAGCCGCGGACCGGTAAGTCGATGGGCGACCACGCCGCGCTGACTGCGCTCGAGTGGGGCATCACCCGGGAGGCGCAGGACGAGCTCGCGTACAACTCCCACATCAACCTCGCGAAGTCGTACGACCGTGGTTTCCAGAACGACCTGATCACGCCGTACCTAGGCCTCGAGAAGGACCAGAACCTGCGCCCCGACACCACACTCGAGAAACTCGCGACGCTCCGGACCGTGTACGGCAAGGGCGAGACCGCGACGATGACGGCAGGTAACTCGACCCCGCTGACCGACGGCGCCTCGGCCGTACTGCTGGCGACCGACGAGTGGGCGGAGCAGCACGGTCTGCGGCCGCTCGCGTACCTGACCCACTCGCAGACCGCCGCTGTCGATTACGTGAAGGGCGCCGAAGGGCTCCTGATGGCTCCTGCCTACGCGGTGCCGAGAATGCTCCAAAGAGCCGGTCTGACCCTCCAGGACTTCGATTACTACGAGATCCACGAGGCGTTCGCCTCCCAGGTGCTGTCCACCTTGAAGGCGTGGGAGGATCCGATCTTCTGCAAGGAGCGGCTCGGCCTGGACGCGCCGCTCGGGGAGATCGACCGGGACAAGCTGAACGTGAACGGGAGCTCGCTCGCCGCGGGTCACCCGTTCGCGGCGACCGGCGGGCGGATCGTCGCCGCGCTGGCCAAGCAACTGGACGAGAACGGTGGCGGCCGGGGCCTGATCTCGATCTGCGCCGCGGGCGGCCAGGGTGTCGTCGCCATCCTCGAGAAGTAGGAGCTGAGATGACGGATCGCTACCAGACCTTCACCACGACGCCGCTCGGCAAGACGCTGGTGAAGAACCTGGGTCTGCCCGACCCGACGCCGCTGCCCCGCTGGACCGAGGGTTCGCCGGTGATCGACGGGCCGGTCGTCTTCGGCGCGATCGGCGAGACCGACGCCGGCAAGGCGATCCAGGCGCTGCTGCGCGACATCGGCGCCTCGTTCAGCACCGTGACCGAAGGCGTCGCGTCCAGCACGATCCGGCCGAAGGCGATCGTCTTCGACGCGACCGGCGCCGCTTCGACCGCGGACCTCACCAGCCTGCAGCGCTTCTTCTCCCCCGTTGTCCGCCAGCTCGCTGCGGCGGGCAGGGTGATCGTCGTCGGCCGTACGCCGGAACTCGCGAGCTCCCCCGAGCAGCACGTCGCCCAGCGCGCGCTCGAGGGCTTCACGCGCAGTCTCGGCAAGGAGGTGAAGCGCGGCGCGACGGTCAATCTCGTGTACGTCGCCCCGGACGCGCACGAGCAACTCGACTCGACGCTCCGCTTCTTCCTCTCCCCCAAGTCGGCGTACGTCGACGGTCAGGTCGCCCGGATCGGGACCGGACCGCTCGTCAGCAACGACCCGACCCGCCCGCTCGCAGGCCGTACGGCGCTCGTGACCGGAGCGGCCCGTGGTATCGGCGCCTCGATCGCCGACACGCTCGCCCGTGACGGCGCGACCGTCATCGGCGTCGACGTACCGCAGAACGCGGACCCGCTGCGCAAGGTGATCTCCAAGATCGGCGGCACCGAGCTCCTCCTCGACGTGACCGCGGTCGACGCGGCGCAGCGGATCGCGGCGCATGCGCAGGAGCAGCACGGTGGGCTCGACATCGTCGTCCACAACGCCGGCATCACCCGGGACCGGCGGCTCGTCAACATGCGCACCGACGCGTGGGACGCCGTACTCGACGTGAACCTGCGCGCGCCGGAGCGGATCACCAAGCACCTGGTCGAATCCGGGGCGCTCCGTGACGGCGGCTCGATCATCGGGGTGTCGTCGATGGCCGGGATCGCGGGTAACAACGGCCAGACGAACTACGCGACCTCGAAGGCCGGGGTGATCGGTCTCGTGCAGGCGTTGGCGCCCGCGCTGGCCGAGCGGCAGATCCGGATCAACGCGGTCGCGCCCGGGTTCATCGAGACCGAGATGACCGCGAAGATCCCGTTCACGATCCGCGAGGTCGGGCGGCGGATCAACTCGCTGCAGCAAGGTGGTCTGCCGATCGACGTGGCCGAGACGATCGCCTGGTTCGCGGATCCGGCGTCGGCCGGCGTGACCGGCAACGTGGTCCGGGTCTGCGGCCAGAGCATGCTGGGCGCCTGAGATGCCGACCCGGCGGTACGACGACTCGCCCGGCCTCGGCTCGCTCTACGCGCGCACCGTCCGGGCCACGCTCAGACGGGCCGACTACGAACCGAACGAGGACGGGCTGACGCTTGAGCTGCCCCGGTCGGCGATCGACCAGGACCACCTCACCGCGTATCGCGAGGTCACCGGGTTCGCGGCGGGTCCCGCGCTGCCCCCGACGTACCCGCATGTTCTGGCGTTCCCGCTGCATCTGGATCTGATGTCCGATCCCTCGTTCCCGTACAAGCCGATGGGGATCGTGCATCTGTCCAACACGATCACGCAGAAGCAGCCGATCCCGCTGCACGCCGAGCCGGCGATCCGCGTGCACAGTACGGCGGAACGGCAGCACCCGAAGGGCACCGTCTTCGATGTGATCAGCGAGGTCTTCGTCGATCACGAACTGGTGTGGAGCGATCTCACCACGCTGCTCAGCCGCACGTCCGGGACGCCCAACGCACACGCCGATCTGCTGACCGATCCGGTGCTGAGCCCGAGCGCGTGGTGGGACCTGCGCGGCAACCTCGGCCGCCGGTACGCCGCGGCATCCGGCGACCGGAACCCGATCCACCTGTTCAAGCTGACTGCTCAGGCGTTCGGGTTCCCACGCCAGATCGCGCACGGGATGTGGGCCAAGGCTGCCGCGCTCGCGTCGATCCAGCGCGCCGGCGCGTTGCCGGACGCCTTCACGGTCCGCGTGGACTTCCGCAAACCGCTGCTGCTGCCGTCCCGGGTCGGGTTCGGGTATCAGCAGACCGGCAAGACGGTCGACTTCGCGCTGTACGACGAGGGGCACGACGTGACCCACCTGATCGGGCAACTGCAGGCGAACTGAACCGCCACGCAGGCAGAACCCCCTCGGACATGCTCATTTCCCGCCCGAATCGTGACTTCTGCCTGCATGGGGATCCGCCGCCGCCCGAATCCGATCCAGCACCTCGCCGATCGGGGCCGGATCCCAGCGTCGACCGTCGCGTTCCCGGACCGCGAGCTGGCGGGCCTCGGCCTCGCGGGAACCGATGACGGCCTGGTACGGCGCCAACCGGTTCTCGCGGATCCGGGCGCCCAAACTGCCCTCGTCGGCGTGTGCGACCTCGACCCGGAGACCGCGGTCCGACGCTCTCCGGGCGACCTCCGCGGCGAGTTTCTCCTCGGCGTCGGAGATCGGCAGTACGACGACCTGTACCGGGGCCAGCCACGCCGGGAACGCGCCGCCGTGCACCTCGATCAGCTGAGCAACCGCTCTCTCGATGCTCCCGACGATCGCCCGGTGCACCATCACCGGACGGTGCTTGTTGCCGTCGGCACCGATGTACTCGAGGCCGAACCGCTCCGGCTGGTGGAAGTCGATCTGGACGGTCGACAGGCTGAACTCGCGGCCGGCCGAATCCGCCAGCTGGATGTCGATCTTCGGCCCGTAGAACGCGGCGTCGCCCGGCGCGTCTTCGTACTCGACGCCCGCGTTCTCCAGCACCTCGCGAAGCAGTTCGACGGCCTTCGCCCAGCTCGCCGCGTCACCGACGTACTTGCTGGCCGGGCTGTTGAACTCGGCGTCGTCCGAAGGGAGCGCGAGGACGTAGCGTGACACGCTGATGCCCATGTCGGCGTACGCCTGATTGATCAAGCTCAGCGCATCAGCGGCCTCGGAAGCCACCTGGTCGAGGCGACAGAAGATGTGGGCGTCGTTGAGTTGCATCGCGCGGACCCGGCTCAGGCCGCCGATCGCTCCGGAGAGTTCGGCGCGGTACTGCCCGCCGAGCTCGGAGAAGCGGAGCGGGAGTTCGCGGTAGGAATGCGAGCGGGAGCGGTACATCAGTGCGTGGTGCGGGCAGATGCTGGGTCGCAACACCAGTTGCTCGCCGCCCATGTCCATCGGCGGGTACATGTCCTCGTGGTACTTCGCCCAGTGGCCCGAGATCTCGTACAGCTCGCGCTTGCCGAGGACCGGTGAATAGACCTGCTGGTAGCCGGCTCTTCGTTCCACCTCGGCGATGTAGCTCTCCAAGGCGTGCCGGACGGCGGCGCCGGCGGGCAGCCAGTACGGCAGTCCCGCGCCGATCAGCGGGTCGGAGTCGAACAGGCCGAGCTCGCGGCCGAGTTTGCGGTGGTCGTACATGATTCCTCCATGGGTTGAGGCGAGGGGTTGAGGCGAGAACCCACGGAGCACGACAAAGCCCCGGGGCACTCGCCCCGGGGCTTGGTCAGACAGTCAGATGTCAGCGCGCCAGGACGAGGTCCGGCGTCGTCGTGACTACTGCGCGCTTGATCACGTTTCTACGTTAGCAGATCGGAGTCCAGGCCGACCGGGCGAATCAGGCCCTCCTGGGCTACCGAGGCGATGAGGGCGCCGGACTCGGTGAAGAGGCGGCCGGTGGCGAAGCCGCGGGCGCCGGACGCCGACGGCGAGGCCTGGTCGTAGAGCATCCACTCGTCGGCGCGAAACTCGCGGTGGAACCACAGGGCGTGGTCCAGCGACGCGGGCTGGATGCGGCGGTCGCCGATGACGATGCCGTGCGGGAGCAGGCTGGCGCCGAGCAGCGTCAGGTCGCTGGCGTAGGCGAGAACGCACGCATGCAAGCCCGGATCGTCGGGAAGCTTGCCGGCGGCCCTTATCCAGAACTGCCGGCCGGTGACTCCGGCGAGGCGTACGTCGAGCGCCGCCCACTCCTTGTCCCAGTCGGCGGCCGGCCGTCCGGATCGCGCCTCGAGAACGGTCGCGAGTCGCGGCGCCTCTTCCGGCGGTACGACGTCGTCCGGCATCGGGTCCTGGTGATCGAGGCCGGGCTCGGGGCGCTGGAAGGAGGCGGACATGTAGAAGATCGGCTTCCCGTTCTGCGATGCCACCACCCGGCGGCTGCTGAACGATCCGCCGTCGCGGGTCGGCTCCGCGCGGTACACGATCGGCACGGACGTGTCGCCCGCGCGCAGGAAGTACCCGTGCAGCGAGTGCACCACGCGCTCGGCGTCGACGGTCTGCCCGGCCGCCGCGAGCGCCTGGCCGAGCACCTGTCCCCCGAACACCCGTTGCATCGAGGTCTGTGGCTGACGACCACGGAACAGGTCGACGTCGATCTTCTCCAGGTCGAGCAACTCGACCAGATCCTCCAGCGACTCAGGCATGCCTCATCCTGACAGCCCCGGCCGCCGCGCAACGACGTACCCACTGTGGAAACCGTCACGTAGCCGCCGGCGGGCGACCAATCGCCGGGAGTTCGCGCAGGAACCGGGGGCGTTGCACAGGCAATAACCTGTGCAA
>NZ_JBSGTS010000027.1:36704-108172 GCF_053607525.1 Kribbella sp. NPDC055110 | reverse complement strand
CGCGGGTCGATCCGCGGGTCGATCCGCTCCGAATGGGGAGTGTTACAGGCTGGTTCGGGTGGGTCTTGCTCCCCAAATCGGTTTGGGGAGGCCTTGACGGCGCTAATGCTGGGCGGACTCGCCACCGACACGGCCTACCAAGTTGCCGCGTACTTCCGACTCAGGACACTAGATCGGGGCTGAGCCCCCGATCGGAGGTTAGAGACGGCGAGCCAGGTGGGCGGTGATTTGGGCGTCGATCTCGACGGTTTCGGGGAGGGCCTCGAGGGTTCGGCGGAAGACCTCGTCCCGGTCGGCGGGTGGGAGGATCACGTACGCCGAGACTGTCGACAGCTGTCCGATGTAGTCGTGGGCGCTCATCGTCAGGCGCCGTTCGATCACAGACTGCTGGACATCGGTGAACCACTCGGACTGCTCGAGCTCGGTGCCGGGCCACTGCATCGGACGATCCGCCGGTGTGCCGTCGGGCGATGGGACGCCGTCCTCCTCCAGGTACGGCGCACGTGCGGCGCGCGCGGCCTCCTGGAGGGACGGGTCGGCTAGCCCGATCGGTACGCCGAACGAAGTGAAGACGCCGCCCGGCTGGACGAGCGAGGCCATCCGCTCCCACCGGCCTTCAGGGTTGGTCCAGTGGAGCGCGGCGGCTGAATACACCAGCTCGTACGACGTATCCAGCGGCAGGTCCTCGAATGCGGCCTGCACGGTGGTGACGCCGGCGGGCAGGTGTTTGCGCAGCTCCGCGAGCATGGCCGCGTCCGGGTCTGTCGCCGTGACCGCGATCCCGCCCTGCGCGAGCAGGCGCGTTGCCTTGCCGGTCCCGGCGCCGATCTCTAGGGCGGTCAGGATCGGCGCACCGGCGTACGCCGTGATCAGATCGAGGAGTTCGACGGGGTACCCGGGCCGGTACCGCTCGTACGCCTCAGCCACCGACCCGAAGCTCAGCGCACGCGCAACCATGTCGGCATCCTGACACCTTCCAGACCCTCGGCGCCTGTCAATTTCGGGATGCCCACGTTCAGGTGCTGGCCGGTGGGAGTGTGTTGAGAACCGCCGCGAGGCTCTGTGGGTCACGACGAGCAATGTTGTGGCCAACGGGAATTTCGTGAACCTGCCAGGCTGAGTCGTTGCGTAGGCGTTCGGTCAGGGCCAAGAAAGGGCTGCCCGGCCAAGCGCCACCGCTGATGAACGTACGGCGGGGTGCGTCGCTCGGGCTGGCGCCGAGCCTGATCGACTGGACGAAGCTTGGGAGCGGGTGCGGTCGCGCGCGAGGGTCAAGCCCATCGGGTACTGCGACCCATCGACCGTCGGCGCGGGAACCGGCTATGAACAACTCACGGAAGCTGTCGCTGGTCAAAGACCAGCACGAATCCCCGTCGTCCGGGACATACGCGTCGATGAATACGAGCTGACCGAGGCGCTCACCGATCCGGTCCGCGACACCGGCGATCACCATCCCACCGTAGCTGTGCCCGCACAACGCGAGAGGCGTTTCGTGGCTACGGGCAACGATCTCGGCGACCTGGTCGATGTGGTCGTCGAGGTTCGGCGGTCGGTCTACATCGACCGGGCCGTCCAACTCCAGCCCTGACAGGGTCACCGCCTCGACGTGATGACCGTTCCGACGCAGCTCGGCGGCCACCGCGTCGAACACCCACCCGCCTTGCCACCCACCCGGCACCATCACAAACTCCACCGCGCCATCCTAGGCCAGCCAGCCCGACGACCGCCCACCCTCGGTTCGCCACCACCGGCTTTCGCTGTGGCAGGATTGTGTTTGTGAATGCGCTCGACGTGACGCCTGAACAGGCGAGCCGCGGTCGAGCCGTTCGGGACGCTGACCTGCCCATGCTCGCGGCTCACTGGCTGGTTGAGGGCTACGACTCTCCCTTGCTACGCGAGCTGGCCGGCCTCACCCGCCGCCAGTCGACCGAGGCGCGGCAAATGTTCGAGGCGGTGCTCGCCGAGCTCGGGCATCCTGTGCTGGTCATCAACAACCCGTACGACGAACTTCCTTGGCGCGGCCATTGGGAGCACATCTGCTGGGCTGTCGACCAAATGGACAAGACACACACCGCGTACGCGTCGGCGCAACGTGTCCTGGAAGTCCTGTCCGATGTGCCTGACCTGTGGGACCCGGGACGCGGCACGGATCTGGTGAACTTGCTGGATCAGTGGAACGAACACCGAGACCGGCGCAACGAACTGACCGACCTCATCAGATCCCACCTCCAGTCCCTCCGCGAGAGCGACGTTCCGCCCCGAGCGTGACATGCGGCTTCCGTCGCCTGATGGACGGGCTCAGTAGTTCCAGGCGGCTAGTTGGTGGTGGGCGGCGTCGTGGATTATCAGTTGGCCGTGGCGGGTGGGGACGTCGAAGATCAGCCAGCCGGTGGTTTGTTCGCCTTGGTTGAGGATTGCTGCTTCCAGGGGAGGGTCGAAGGTCGTTGAGGTGACTATCGCGTCGCCGGTGTAGGTGCGGCCGGCGACCAGGGCGGTGATCTCGGTGAGGTCCTGCTGGTCGATCAGGGCGTGCAGCTTCACGTACGCGCCTAGGTACAGGCCGTGTTCCGGGTGGTCGACATCGTCGCCAGGACTGAACTTCAGGCGCGCGACGGTGACCTCCAACTGGGCGGCGCCGGAACCGTCGTACACCGTGACCGTGTCGCCGATCTTTCCGATCGAAGCCGCCCATAGCGTGGCGGGCTCGAAGTGCACGGTTCCGCCGAGGTCGTCGACGACTGTCTGGACGGTCTGCCGCTTGCCTGCCAAGGAGACGGTGCACGGGATCTTCCCACCGACCTCGACGATGCGTATGGGCGCCGTACCGCAGTCGATCGCGGCACCCGCTGCCTGTGCCGGAAGCCTGGACTTGATCTCGCTGACGAGCTTTCCGGTGTCGATGAGCGCCTTGGCCGGTTTGAGTTCGTAGGTGTATTCGCGGCCGCTCACGTGGCTCAAAGTCACGGTCACCGGCAGTTGCGTGCCCGCCACATCGGCTGTGCAGGTGAAGGTCGCGCCCTCGGCGACCTTGACGTCCTTGGGGCAGGCGACGGTTCCGACCTGCACACCGGGCACGTGCTCATGCAGGTACGTCGCGACTTCCGAAGCGGTCCGATCCGAATCGACCGTACCGCCCCCGACCGTCACCTCGGCGGAGCACCCGGCCAGCACCACGGCCACTAGCGCCGCGGCCGATCGATGTGAACTGATGACTGCGCGCATGACGACCCCCCGCCATCTCAGATGGGCGGCGGCTCCCCCCGCGTCACGGTCCGCAGTCCTCGCTTTGGACGTTACTCCTCAGCCCACCAAGGAGGAAGGCTGAAGACAGGGGCGCCTCCCAGGCGGGAGGCGCCCCTTGGGTTAGCTGGCTCGGTAGAGGGAGCCGCCGGGGGAGATGGCGATGCTGGTGCGTTGGCCGCCGACGTTGAGGTTGACGATGAACGTCGTACCGACCTGTCGCACGGAGTAGGTGACGGATCCGCTGGATCGGACCGGGACGACGAACGACAGGATCGAGGCCGTCTTGCCGGAGCGGGCCAGCATCAGGGTCGGGGCGGGCTTGCGCACGAAGCTGCTCGGGTACTGCCAGCCCTGGATCGGGTTGGTCTGGGCCCGTTTGACGAGGATCGCGCCAGCCAGCAGCGCCTGCTTGAACGGCACCTGGAACAGGATCGTCTTCGTCGTATCGCCGGGCGCCATCGCGACCGCAGTCGTCCGGGAGACGACGGTCGCGCGCTGATCCGACGGCAGGTGCCACAGCGTCTGGAATGCCTGTACGGTCCTCGCCGACGCACGATCCCACACCACCAGCAGATCCGGACCCTTCAGTGCGAGGACCGAACGAACCCGACTGACCCCGCTCGCCGGCGCATCCGCGAACACGTACGACTCCGCGTTCGCCTTCACCGACGACGCAGTCAGCCGAGTCACCGGATTCAGGTACTTCGACATCGGCGTCGTCAATACACTGTGCGCGCTCGGGCTGACGGCCCACGTGCGATATGCACCGGCGTTGTACGCGGCGTACCCGCCATCGACGATGATGTCCCGCCCGCGTGCCGTGTACGTGATGCTCGTGTGGTCGAGGTGCCCGTGGAACGCCCGTGCCGGACCGTACCTGATGCTGTACGACGACTCGCCCGTGAACCCACGCGCCGGATCGGTTCCCCAACCGGTCCGCCCGAAGACGTACCCGGCCGAGTAGACCCCGACCCGCCACGGCGGCACCGTGCCCGCCGTGCCCCTCGAGCCGGCGAACTCCAACGGCGTGCCTTTCCACGGGTACGTCGCCTGAACCTCGGTGTCACCGAGTTGATGGAGCCTGCCGAGCGAGTTGGTCGCCAGCGTCAGGAACTTGGCCAGCAACGCGCGCCGGGTGGCGATCGTCGTACCGGGGTTGACGCCGCAGTTCTGCATGACGGCGATCGCGCGACCCCAGAGCGAGTAGTTGAAGGATGCGTAGCCGGTGGACTGTTCGTTGGTCGCACCCTGGGCATCGATCGAGGTCGTGATGCCGGCGGCGAATCGTCGCTGTGCAAGGTTCTTGTAGTCGGTCCGGCCGAGCACGCAGCCGACTGCGAACAGCGCGATGCTCTCGTCCGTACCGTGGTTCGACGCGCCGCTCCAGTAGTTCGTCAGGAACCGGGCATGGCTCAGCAGCGCCGCGTTCACCCACGCATACCTGGCCGGCACTGCGGTCACGTGCAGCCCGGTCAGGATCGCCTGGCGCAAGCAGATCAGCACGTTGGTGCGGTGCATGGTGGACTCCCACGCACCGACGTTCGCCTTCCACGAGTACGGGTTGTCGCGGTACCAGTCGTACGCGATCGTGTTGACCCGGGTCAGCGCGGTCAGATTACCCTTGCCCGCGGCAACGATTCCCTGTCCGAGCCAGCGCAGCGAGTGGAACCACATGTACCAACTGGCGTTCTTGTACGGGTTTGCCGCCCAGTTGATGTTGCCGCTGCCGTTGCCGACCTTGTACGCCGGATACGGGCCCCAGGCAAACTTGTCGCCGTACAGGTTCGCCAACGGGTTCGTCTTCTCGATCCCACTGAACCCCGGGCACGCGTAGAACGGTGCCGCGAGCGCCTGGATCTGGTTGGTGTTCTTACCGATGTCCGTCGCCGGCGCGGCCGTCGGTGGTACGACGTTGCTCTGGCCCGGCACGAACTCGGACCCGCCTGGATCGTCCGGTCCTGGGACGATCTCAAGACCGGGACCTTCTCCCGATGCACGGGTGTCTCCTGCAGCCGTTCCCGCCCCCAGAACCAGAACAGCGATTCCCACGGCCACAACGGCCGTACCCCTGAATCGCATGAAGTTGTGCCTTTCCCCACCGTCCCCGCATACCGGCGACGGTCTCCTGACCGGACGGGCGCACCAGCAGTACGCCGTACCTCGGGCGGCCCGCGAAGTTCGCGAGGGCGGTCAGCTCACCGAGGTTTGATTACCCCTGTCTGCCTCGATGCGGAAACCCTGCGGAAAGTTGCGTTTCCGCAGCACAGCAAAGCGCCAGGACCCCGGAGAGGTCCTGGCGCTCGGTTTGTTGGTTCAGCCCATGGTTTTCTGGCCGTCGATCGTTTCCCGGATGATGTCGGCGTGGCCGGCGTGCTGCGCGGTCTCGGCCGCGATGTGCAGGAACACCCGGCGGCCGGTCCAGAACACACCCGGCGGCTGCCAGGGCGCGGCCGGGAGCTCGAAGCTGGTGTCCAGGTCGAGGGTGCGGACGAGTTCGTCGGTGCCGGCGGCGACCTTCTCGTACTCCGCGAGTACATCGGTGAGCGTCTCGCCGTCGACCAGGCGGAACTCGTCCTGCCGGGCGGCGATCATCTCCGGGGTGAACTCGGTGATCGGCTCAGTGGAAGCCTTGCCCTGAGCGAACTCGGCCCAGTGCCGCTCGACCGACGTCACGTGCTTGATCAGGCCGCCGACCGTCAGTTCGCTGACGGTGGGGCGGGCGCTCGCCTGCTCGTCGGTGAGGCCCTGGGCAGTGTGCCGCAGGAAGAACCGGTGTTTTCCGAGAAGGTCCAGGATGTCGGCCCGCTCTCCGGACACGGTCTGCTCGTTTGTCGTCATGCTCCGACTCTAAACGCGATAGCGGCCAGCTTCTGTCCTCTACAGAGATTCACGGCTATGACGTCGAGCCCTCCTCGGCCGGGTGTTCGGCGACTAGCTTGGCGGAGGGGCGGCGACCGGGCCGACCCCGTTGCGGACCAAGGGGGTTCACGTGGGAACGATCACGACCAACGACGGTACGGAGATCTTCTACAAGGACTGGGGGACGGGCCAGCCGATCGTCTTCAGTCACGGCTGGCCGCTGTCGGCCGACGACTGGGACAACCAGCTGCTGTTCTTCCTGTCGAAGGGGTACCGCGTCGTCGCGCACGACCGCCGCGGACACGGCCGGTCGACGCAGACCGGTGACGGACACGACATGGACCACTACGCAGACGACCTGAAGGCGGTCGTCGACCACCTCGACCTGCGCGACTGCATCCACGTCGGCCACTCGACCGGCGGCGGCGAAGTCGTGCACTACCTGGCCCGGCACGGTGAGGACCGGGCCGCCAAGGCCGCGCTGCTCTGCGCGGTCCCGCCGCTGATGGTGCAGACCGACGCGAACCCGGAGGGCCTGCCGAAGGCGGTCTTCGACGACCTCCAGGCGCAGCTCGCGGCGAACCGGTCGGCCTTCTACCGCGCGCTCCCGGAAGGGCCGTTCTACGGCTTCAACCGGCCAGGCGCCGTACCCGTCGAAGCGATCATCGCGAACTGGTGGCGCCAAGGCATGATGGGCGGCGCGAAGGCGCACTACGACGGAATCGTCGCGTTCTCGCAGACCGACTTCACCGCGGACCTGCGGACGATCACCGTCCCGGTGCTGGTGGTGCACAGCGAGGACGACCAGATCGTGCCGTACGCCGATGCCGGCCCGAAGTCGGCCGCGCTGCTCAAGAACGGGGTCCTGAAGACCTACAAGGACCTCCCGCACGGCCTGCCCACGACGCACGCCGACGTGGTCAACGCCGATCTCCTCGAGTTCTTCCAGTCGTAACTGTCCGGCTTCGTCACGCATCAGCGCGCCCTCCCGGCGACAGCCGCCTGACGAAAGGCCCCATCGATGCATCACCACAGAACACGTTTTCTGGCAGCCGTCGGCGCCGTCCTCGGCGTCCTGCTCGCAGCCGTGACACCCGCCGCCGCGACGTACCCGAGCGGCCCGAAGCCCACGATCGTGCTGGTCCACGGCGCGTGGGCGGACGGATCGAGTTGGCAGAACGTCACCAACCGGCTGCTGGACGACGGCTACCAGGTCCGGGTCCCACCGAACCCGTTGCGCAACCTGCAGACCGATGCAGCAACGATCAGCGATTTCCTGTCCACGCTTTCCGGGCCGATCGTGCTCGTCGGTCATTCGTACGGCGGTGCCGTGATCACCAACGCCGCCATCGGGAACGCGAACGTCGAGGCGCTCGTGTACGTGGACGCCTTCGCTCCGGCGGCCGGTGAGACCATCCTCCCGCTGGTCGGCGCGGACTCGGCCCTGGCCGTGCCCGATCCCACCACCGTCTTCGACCTCGTCCCGTACCCGGGCGCGCCGGCCGGGGACGTCGACCTCTACCTCAAGCACGACACGTTCGTGACGTCGTTCGCGTCCGGGCTGCCGCGCAGCCGGTCCGAGCGGCTCTACCCGTCGCAGCGGCCGCTCACCTTCAGCGCCGGCAACATCCCGTCCGGTCCGCCGGCCTGGGCCTCGATCAGGTCCTGGTACGTGCTCGGCACCCGCGACCTCATCATCACCCCGGCCGCGCAGAACTTCATGGCCACCCGGGCCAACTCCGTCATCACGCGAATCCCCACCGGTCACCTCGGCCTGATCTCCGACCCCGGTCCGATCACCCGAGTCATCGAAACCGCCGCCCGCACGACCGGGTGACCTGACCCTGACGGCTTGCGTACAACGGTACGCAAGCCGTCACCACCGGTTTCGAGGTGTTGTGCGACCCCGGGCTCAGGTGCAGTGTCGAGACGTCCAGACGGGCCGGGAAACTGCCCGGACCGATGGTCGTCCCCGGGGAGGGATCATGGGCAGACCACGCCTCATCGTCGCTTCCGTCGCTGCGTTCGCAGCTGCTCTGTGCGGAGCCGCCGTCGCTGCCTACGCGGCACCGGCCACCGAGGTGACGGTCGGTAGCCCGCCGACGCCGTTCTCGCAGAACAAGCAGAACGAACCTGCCGTCGCAATCGACGCACACGATCCGACGGTGGTGGTGGCAGGGGTGAACGAAGAGATCGACATGGAGTCGTGCGCAGCCGGTAACCCGAGTACATGTCCGTTCACCGACGGCGTCGGTGTGTCCGGGGTGTACTTCTCCTTCGACAGCGGTGGCACCTGGACCCAACCGACGTACACCGGCTGGACCGCACGGAACTGCCTAGGCCCGGCGGCTTGTACCCCGCAGGTCGGCCTGATCGGCACGCTGCCGCACTACTACGAGGCCGGGCTGGTCTCCGACGGTGACCCAGCTGTCGCCTTCGGGCCACGACCTGGCCCGAACGGCACCTTCTCCTGGGCCAACGGCTCCCGGCTGTACTACGCCAACCTGACCTCGAACTTCTCCGCCAGCAGGAAACTGGAGACGTTCCGTGGTGTCGAGGCGATCGCGGTGTCGACCACCGACGACGTCCACGCCGCCGCGGACGGCAACGCCAACGCCTGGACCGCGCCGGTCATCATCTCGAAGCAGTCGTCGACGACCTTCTCCGACAAGGAGCAGATCTACGCCGACAACGCGGCGAGCAGCCGGTTCTTCGGGCACGTGTACACGTGCTGGTCCAGCTTCCGCAGCAACAGTCACGGACAGGCGCTCCCGATTCCGCTGACGGTGGCGCGATCCGCCGACGGCGGCCGCACCTGGATCACGAAGCAGGTCGGACCGGCCGCGAGCAACGGCGTCAACCAGCAGGCCGACGGGTGCGTCGTCCGTACGGAGAGCACCGGCAACGTCTACGTCTTCGGTGTCGGTACGCGCGGTGGCACGAGCTGGCAACTGATGTACAAGTCGACCGACGGTGGCGCGCACTTCGCCGGGCCGACCCTGGTCGCGCCCGTGGTCGAACCCGGTGTCTTCGACCCCGTCGCGGGTCGCCCCGTCATGGACGGGATCGCCGGCGCCCGCGTCGACCTGGCCGGCGGACCGAACGTCGACATCGCGAACGGCAGGCCCACTGGCGCCGGCGCGACCGACGAGCTCTTCATGACCTGGTCGGACGGCCGGGCGGGCCTGAACCACGAGCAACTGATGCTGACCTGGTCGGGCAACGGAGGGACGTCCTGGGCCACGCCGGCTCCGGTCGCCCTGACCACAGGCGATCGGCCGGTCTACACCGCGCCGGCGGTGTCGCCGGACGGCACCGACCTGTACGTCGTACACAACTCGTTCACGACGCCGTACCGCGCCAACACGACGGACCCGCGCGGCCTGGTCGGCGAGGTCCGGCACGCGAACGTGGCGGGCGGCGTACCGTCCGGCTGGACCACGCTCGAACGCGCGCCGGGCGGTGACCCGCGAGGCAGCAGCGCGAACGCGCTGGCCTCGGAGTTCCTCGGCGACTACGTGTACGCCGCCGCGACCAACGACCGCGCCGTCGCGGTCTGGAACGACGCCCACGACGCGGGCGTCTGCGCAGCGATCAACACCTTCCGGGGATCGCTCTACACCGCGACCCCCGGCACGGCGCCGAACGTCCTCGCCGCCTGCCCGGCGACCTTCGGCAACAGCGACATCCTCGGAGGCAGTTACGCGGACCCGACACCGTGATCGTGAGGGCGCCGTCCGAGCGGCGGCGCCCGTACGGTAAAGCATTTGCGAGTCCCCAGGCGCTCCAGCACGCTGATCTCATGACGGGCTTGGTGATCAGGACGTTGCGGGACGACGACCCGGAGATGATCTCGGGGGCGATGGACTCGATCGGCTGGAACAAGCCGGCGTCGCAGTACGAGAGGTACCTGGAGGAGCAGCGAGCCGGGACGCGGGACGTCCTGGTCGCCACGGTCGACAGCGCGTACGCCGGGTACGTCACCGTGCGCTGGGTGTCGCCGTACGAGCCGTTCGACGGGATTCCCGAGGTCCAGGACTTCAACGTGCTGCCGACGTTCCGGCGGCGCGGGATTGGGAGCGCGCTGATGGACGCAGCCGAGGCGCTCGTGGCCGAACGCTCCCCGGTCGTGGGGATCGGGGTCGGGCTGTACCCGGACTACGGGCAGGCGCAGCGCATGTACGTCCGCCGCGGCTACCTCCCCGACGGCCGCGGGCTGATCTACGACGGCCGGCAGGTGCCGCCGATGGAGACGATCCGCAACGACGACAGCGCGACGCTCATGTTCACCAAGCAACTGCGGTAGCGTCGAGGACGTGCGAGCCATCCAGTACTCCGTGACCGGTGAGCCCGATGTCCTGACCCTTGTGGACAGGCCGACGACCGAGGTCGGTCCCGGAGAGGTCCGGGTGCGGATCCACCGATCGGGCGTCAATCCGACCGACTGGAAGTCACGCCGCGGCAGCGAGGCCGGTACGCCGGTGCACCCGGCGCAGGTGCCCAACCACGACGGATCCGGTGTCGTCGACGCCGTCGGTCAGGGCGTCGACGCGGACCTCACCGGTCGCCGCGTCTGGCTCTGGCAGGCGGCGTACCAACGGCCTTCGGGAGGTACGGCGCAGGAGTACGCCGTGGTCCCGGTCCGCCACGTGGTGCCGCTGCCCGACAACGCGTCGTACGACCTCGGCGCCGCGCTCGGCGTACCGTTCCTGACTGCTCATCGGTGCCTGACCGTGACCGAGGACGGCCCTGATCGCCTCGGACCAGGCAAGCTTGCCGGCCGCACCGTGCTGGTGGCCGGCGGCGCGGGAGCGGTCGGCAACGCGGCGATTCAGCTGGCCCGGTGGTCCGACGCGACGGTGATCACCACCGTAAGCGGTCCGGAGAAGGGCAATCTGGCCGGGCTGGCGGGCGCCGACCACGTCATCGACTACAAGCAGCAGGACGTGGTCGCGGAGGTACGCGCGATCGCACCTCACGGCGTGCACACGATCGTCGAGGTGTCGCCGGCGGCGAACGCGGCCATCGACGCCGCGGTGATCGCGCCGCACGGCTCGGTGTCCGTCTACGCGACCGACGGCGGCGGGACGATGGAACTTCCGGTACGGGCGTCGATGGTGCCCAACGCCCGCTGGCAGTTCGTCCTGCTCTACACGGCTCCGGAATCCTGGCGCCCGCGCGCCCTGGCCGACATCTCGGCCGCGGTCGAGGCCGGCGCCATCCGCATCGGCCCCGACGCCGGCCTCCCGCTGCACCACTACCCGCTGGACCGGGCCGCAGCCGCCCACGCCGCCGTAGAGGAAGCCGTCACCGGCAAGGTCCTCATCGACGTCATCCCCAACTGAGCCACACCCCCTACTCCCCTCCTTCTCCCGCCCCACCCCCTCCCGCCCAACTCCCTCCTGCCCAACTCCCTCCTGCCCAACTCCCTCCTGCCCAACTCCCTCCTGCCCAACTCCCTCCCGCCCAACTCCCTCCCGCCCAACTCCCCTCCCGCTCTACTCCCCTCCCGCTCTACTCCCCTCCCGCTCTACTCCCCTCCCGGCCTACCCCCCTCCCGCCCTCCCCCCTATCCCCTCGTTCTCCCGCTCTACCCAGCGAGGGCGGCCAGGCGTTGCTGGAGTGCTGCCGCGCAGCGGCATGCCGGGTCGTCCGTGCAGAGAAGGGCGGTGGGGTCGGCTTCGACGAGCTGACGGGTAGCTGCCAACACCGCCTGCTTGGGGATTCGCCGGACGCGGGCGTTTCCGATCCGGATTTCCTTGGTCGCGGAACGCAGTACCGGCTCGATGAGGTCGAAGTGGTGGCTTTCGCCGGCGATGTTGGGGAGCTCCACCCACAGGCCGTCGGCGGATCTCGCGTACCGGTAGAAGCGCGAGCGGCCGAGGTACTGCTCGGCGAGGTGGATCGTGGTGTTCGAGGTGTGGGTGACGCCGAGCAGCAGGACGTCGCCGTCGAGCGCCTCGATCGGGCCGAGCGGCCAGTCGGGGCGCTGCGCTTCCAGGAGGCGTTCGGCCGCGGGTCCGGCGGCCTGGTAGGCAAACAGCGGATGCTCGGTGCGGAACGGCGAGCAGGTGAGACGGAAAGTTTCCGGAATCGTTCCGAGCCAGCGGTCGATCGGGAGGTCGGCGCGGAAACTGGTTGCCTGCGACAACCGATTGTCGAAGTCCGGCCAGTCCTCCGCGTTCCAGTACGCGTTGTGCGGCCGGACCAGTCCGGGCGGCGCCGGGATACCAGTCAGATCCCACGTCCCGGCCGGCATCAGCACGGTCCCGCACACCTCGGTCAGCGCCGAGCAAACGGCCTCCGCGCCACCGTCGACGTACCCGAACGAACTCAGCGAGGAGTGCACGATCACCTCGGACGCCCGGTCGAGCCCGAGCTTCCGCAGCCCGTCGACGAGGTCAGCCCTGGTCACAACTTCTGCTGCGCGCATCCCAGCAATATCCCACCTGCACAGGCATGTCGCCTGCCATTTTCGGCGATGGCACACGGGGGGCGGGCGTCCCCCATCCAAACTCGAAGAGGCGCGACTGGAGACAGGCGCCGGTGGCCGTGAACAGGAAATAACAGGTCACCACCCACCACTTCCTGTCTCCACCCACCACCTAACCACCCCAGCACGCGTCCCGAACGGCCGGAGAACTTAGCAGGCTTGGAACTGCCCGGTCTGTTGGTAGGTGGTGTGGAGGCGTAGGACCAGCTCGGTCGGGGGATGGAGTGGGGTTGGGGGTGTGGGGAAGAATGCGGCTTCCAGTACTTCGTTTTCCGCTGGCCGGAGGGTGCCGGTCCAGTGGCGGGTTTCGAAGCAGAGCGCGAAGCACTGGACAACATCGCCGTTCGGGTAGGTCAGCGTGTGTACGTCGGCGCGCGACAGGCTCGCGAACGGGATCAGGTCCTCCTCCGCGACGATCAGCCCGGTCTCCTCGGTGAACTCGCGCGCCGCCGTACTGCGGAAGCTGTCACCTGGTTCCGCCCCGCCCGCAGGCAGTTCCCACAGGCCGGAGTCGCGACTCCTCTGGAACAGGATGCGATCGGCGGCATCCATCGCGAGGACCTGTGCGCCGGGCAGCAACAGCAGGCGGGAGCCGACGTCGCGACGGAGCTGGGCAAGGTAGGAGTCCACGGATGAGAGGGTAGGGCCGTGGACTGGGTGAGGCGGCGGGCGGGATCCCTTCTGGGGTTGGGTTTGATCGGCGGGCTGGTGTGGACGACGGTCGTCACGTCGTCGATGCCCGGCTGGTACGCACCGGGTGAGGACTGCGCGCGCAAGGTCGGCGCAGGGGATGCGGTCGCGCGTACGAGTTGGTTCCCGCCGTCGGCGAGTTGCGTGTCCGGCGACGAGGTCCGCCAGTACATGTCGACCACCCGCTCCGTGGTCCTGTCCGTCGTCGGTGTACTGCTGCTGATCCTGATCGCGACCGGCCTGATCCTGACCGTACGGCGACTGAGCGGCGAGCCCGGCCCGATCAGGACCGACGGCGACATCAAGCGCCGGCGGCGGTCCCACCTGCTGTTCGGGGCACTGGACATGGGTGTCGCGTTCGCGTTCGTCACGTTCCTGAACGCGTTCGCGATCGTGTTCGGCGGACTACCCGGCGGCATCCTGTTCATCCTCACCGCACTCGTCGGCCTGAGCGCGTTCGGGACAGTGCTCGACCGGCACATGGGTCCGCTGCCGAGCAGCGCGCTCGACTCACGCCGTCGCGGCACGGTCGCGGGCCTCGCGACGTTCGGCATCGTCTTCGCCGCGACCGCCGTCTCCGGCCAGCTCCCCTTCTTCCGCTTCTGGGCAGTCCCCCTCGGTGCCATCGGGTACGCCGTCATCGCCGCCGCCCAATGGTCCCGCGCCACACGCCCCGCCGAAATCGCTACGGACTGACCACGCCGCGCATCCGCTCCCGGGCGGTTCTGTCCACTACTGTGGAGTCCAACGTTGACAGGGATCTTTCCGCCGGAGATCGTGAGTACAAGGGGCTGGTCGTCATGGCGGATTCGGTTGCGTATCCGGTGCATGTGAACGCTGCGTTGGATCCGAAGCCGTCCAGGTGGTTGTGGCTGGTGAAGTGGATCCTGGTGATCCCGCACTACATCGCGTTGTTCTTCCTGTGGATCGGCTTCCTGGTCGCCTCGGTGATCGCCTTCTTCGCGATCCTCTTCACCGAGCGGTATCCACGCGCCATCTTCGACTACAACGTCGGCGTGATGCGCTGGTCGTGGCGCGTGACGTACTACTCCTACGGCGCGCTCGGCACCGACCAGTACCCGCCGTTCACGCTCGCCGAGGTTGAGACGTACCCGACACAGTTCTCGGTGGACTATCCCGAGCGCCTGTCCCGCGGCCTGGTCCTGGTGAAGTGGTGGCTGCTCGCGATCCCGCACTACATCGTCGTCGGCCTCTTCGTCGGCGGCGGCGCGTGGGCCGCCAACCGGTCCGACGACTGGCAGTGGAACCTCGGCGGCGGCCTGGTCGGCGTACTCGTCCTCTTCGCCGCCATCGCGCTCCTCTTCACCGGCAGGTACCCGCGGTCGCTGTTCGACCTGATCATCGGGCTGAACCGCTGGAACCTGCGGGTCTCCGGGTACGCCGCCTTGATGACCGATGTCTACCCGCCGTTCCGCCTCGACCTCGGCGGCAACGACCCGGTCGTCGCCGCCCCACCCGCCGAGGTCCCGCCCACTGAAGGCGCCTGATCAGCAAGGCCAGCCAGGCTCGATGTTCTGGTTCAGGTGGAACACGTTCTCCGGGTCGTACTGACACTTCACCCGCGCCAGCCGCTGATAGTTCTCCTCACCGAATCCCGCGATCACCCTGTTCTGTCCCTCGTTGCCGATGAAGTTCAGGTACACGTACCCGGTCGCCCACTCGGCCAGGTCCGAGCACACGTCCCGCGCCCACCGGATCCCGCGCGCGTCGTCGGCCGGATCGGACCACAGCCCGAACGGGTGCACCACCCACGCCGCCTGGCGATGCGGCTGCGGCCACTTGTCCGCACCTCGTTGTACGGCGCCACCCCACGGCACGATCACCTGTTGCGAAGGTGACGGCGAGATCATGTCGACGGACCGGCCGGCGAACGCGTCGACCGCGGGATCGGGGAACGACGCCAGGTGTTCCGCGGACCAGTAGTTCCGGAATCCCGGCGGATCGTCGAGCGCCGATTGAATGTCGGCGTACGGCATCTCCGCGACCAGCTCAGCCTCCGGCTCCAGCGCGAACAGCGGGGCGAACACGTCGCGCATTTCCGCCTCGCTGCCGGCGTACACCGCCGCTGCACCCGCGATCAGCTGCCCCTGCAGGTGCGCCGGCACGAACTCTTCCGGCGGCCCGGTCAGGTAGATCACGCCGCCGCCGAGTTCCTCGGGCGCACCCGAGTCGATCAGATCCCGGTACGCGCGCAGCACCGTGGGCCCTGTCGACGCCGGCCACATCAGCAGTGCCAACGTTGTCGTGGGCAACTGCTGGAGGTGGAAGGTCAGCGACGTCGCGACCCCGAAGTTCCCGCCGCCGCCGTGCAGCGCCCAGAACAGCTCGGTGTTCTTCGTCTCGTCCGCGATCAGCAGCCGTCCGTCCGCGGTGACGAGCTCGACCGAGATCAGCGCGTCACAGGCGAGCCCGAACTTCCGTTCCAGCCAGCCAGAACCGCCGCCGAGCGTCAGGCCCGCGACCCCGGTCGTCGACGCCCGCCCACCGGTCGTTGCCAGCAGGTACTTCTGGCAGGCCCGATCGACGTCGCCCCAGGTCGCGCCGCCGCCGACCCGCGCGATCCGGGCGAACGGATCGACCTGAACACTGTTCATCCGGCGCAGGTCAACGACCAGGCCGCCGTCGGTGACCGCGGTACCGGCCACCCCGTGACCGCCGCCGCGGACCGCGATCTCCAACCCCTGATCGGTGCCGTACCGCACCGCCGCCTGGACGTCGCCGACCGACTCGCACTGGGCGATCAGCGCGGGCCGCTTGTCGATCATCCCGTTGAAGACTGTGCGCGCCTCGTCGTACGCGGCGTCGGTGTCCCGCAGCAACTGGCCCCCGAAGCCCTGTGGACGCAGCTGTTCGGTGGTTTCGGACATGGTGGATCTCCCCCTCGCTCACTCCCCCAGGCGATCCACCGATCGTCCATCGCGCCCCGCCCGCGGTCAACGCCCGGCCGATTACCGCGCGATCACACGATCGGCTGTCCACCAAGGGCTTTCACGCGATCACGCCCCGAGATGATCTGGGCTCACCCGCCGTACGTCGGTAGTGTTCGAGCTGTGACTGATGCGGCGGTGATCGGTGGGGTGGGTCAGGTCCTGACCGAGGACGAGGTGACGGCGTTCGTCGGCGGAGTCCTGGCCGGCGCGGGCCTGGAGGGACGCAGCGTCTGCGTGATCGTCCCGGACGCGACCCGCAGCTGCCCGCTTCCCTTGCTGCTGAAGGCAGTCACGGATGCCTTGAAGGACAGCCAGGTCACGATCCTGGTTGCCCTGGGCACTCATGCGGAGATGACGCCCGAGCAGCTCCGCGAGCACCTCGGCGGCGACTACCCGAACGTGATCAACCACGAGTGGTGGAAGCCCGACACGTTCGCCGACCTCGGCACGATCGGGCCCGACCGGGTCGGGGAGATCTCGGACGAGATGCTCCGCGACGAGGTCCCGGTCCGGCTCAACCGCGCCGTCGTCGAGCACGACGTGGCCCTGGTCGTCGGGCCGGTCTTCCCGCACGAGGTGGTCGGCTTCTCCGGCGGCAACAAGTACTTCTTCCCCGGTGTCGCGGGGCAGGAGGTCATCGACTTCTCGCACTGGCTCGGTGCCCTGATCACCAGCGCGAACATCATCGGTACGCCGGGACTCACCCCGGTCCGCGCGCTGATCGACGAGGCCGCCGCGCTCATCCCGGCCGAGAAGCTCGCACTGTCGGTGGTCGCCCAGTCCGGGACGGACGCGCTGCACGCGGTCGCGTTCGGCGACACGATCTCGTCCTGGCAGGCGGCCGCCGAGATCTCCGCGCAGACCCACGTGCGCTACCTGGAGCATCCGATCCGGCGGGTCGTCTCGGTGATGCCACCGAAGTACGCCGACATCTGGACCGCGGCCAAGGGCTTCTACAAGGTCGAGCCGATCGTCGCGGACGGCGGCGAGGTGATCCTCTACGCGCCGCACGTCACCCAACTGGCCGCGATGCACCCCGAGATCGAGGAGATCGGCTACCACTGCCGCGACTACTTCGTCGGCCAGTGGGACAAGTTCCGCGACCTGCACTGGGGCGTCCTCGCGCACTCCACGCACCTGCGCGGCGCGGGCACCTGGGACCCGGTGAACGGCGAGCACCTCCGCGTCCGGGTCACGCTGGCGACCGGCATCCCGGAGGACGTCGTACGGCGGGCCAACCTCAAGTACCTCGACCCCGCGACCGTCGACCTGGCCGCGTACGAGGCCGACCCGGACACATTCGTCGTACCCAACGCCGGCGAGACCCTCTACCGGCTCAAGCCGTAGGCGGACGCCAGACACTCACCAACCGCTCCGCTCCGGCTCCGAGTCCGCCGGATCACGCTCGCGCCGGCTGCGGTGGGCCGGGTTGATGAGTGGCGCAGGTCCGCGCACCTCTTCCGTCGCAGGGTGACTCGCCGGTAACCTCGGCTGCTATGGCTGAGGTCGTCATCATCGGGTCCGGGTTCGCCGGCCTGTGTATGGGAATCAAGTTGCAGCAGGCCGGCTGTGAGGACTTCGTCATCCTCGAGAAGGCGGACGACCTCGGCGGCACGTGGCGGGACAACACGTATCCCGGGTGCGCCTGCGACATCCCGTCGTACCTGTACTCGTTCTCGTTCGAGCAGAATCCGCGCTGGACGCGGATGTTCGCGCCCTGGGACGAGATCCTCGCGTACCTGCGGCACTGCGCGGACAAGTACGGCATCGCCGGCAAGATCCGGTACGGCGCCGAGGCCACCGAAGCCGTCTTCGACGAGGCGACCGGCCGCTGGACCGTCACGGTCAACGGCGACGAGACGATCGAGACCCAGTCCCTCGTGGCCGGCGTCGGCAGCCTGCACCGGCCGAAGCTCCCGGACATCCCGGGCCTCGACTCGTTCGCGGGTACGACGTTCCACTCGGCCGCCTGGGATCACTCGGTGGACTTGCGCGGCCGGAACGTCGCGGTGATCGGGACCGGCGCGTCGGCGATCCAGTTCGTGCCGCAGATCGCTCCGCAGGTCGCCCAGCTGGACCTGTACCAGCGGACGCCACCGTGGGTGACGCCGAAGCCGGACCGCGCGATCGGCGGCTGGGAGCGCAAGCTGCACGAACGGTTCCCGGCCGGCCAGCGGACGATCCGCAACGTCATCTACTGGGGTCTCGAGGGTCGCGGCGCGGGCTTCGCCGGGAACCCGAAGTTGATGAAAGGCCTTGAACTGCAGGCGAAACGGCACCTGCACAAACAGGTCACCGATCCTGAGCTGCGGACGAAACTGACCCCGGACTACCAGATCGGCTGCAAACGGATCCTGATCTCGAACGACTACTACCCGGCGCTCGCCCGGCCGAACGTCGACGTCGTCACCACCCCGATCACCCGGGTCACCCCGACCGGCGTGGTCACCGCCGACGGCACCGAACGGGCCTGCGACACGATCGTGCTCGGCACCGGGTTCGACGTCTCCGCGAACCTGACCCGGATGCCGATCCTCGGCAAGGACGGCGTCGACCTTGCCGATCACTGGAAACGCAACGGCATCGGCGCGCACCTCGGCATCACGGTCGCCGGGTACCCGAACCTGTTCCTGCTGGTCGGCCCGAACACGGTCCTCGGCCACTCCTCGATGGTCTTCATGATCGAGGCCCAGGTCCGGTACGTGATGCAGGCCCTGCACCTGCTCCGGCAGCGCGACGCGACGTACGTCGAGGTCCGCGAGGAGGTCCAGGAACGGTTCGTGAACGGGATCCAGGGTGAGCTCGGAGACACCGTCTGGCAGTCCGGCTGCACGAGCTGGTACATGGATGCCTCAGGGCGGAACTCGACGATCTGGCCGGAGTGGACGATGTCGTACTGGCGCCGCACCCGGCGGCTCGATCCGGCGGACTTCGCGGTGGTCCACTAAGGGATGACCCGGACTCCTCTAGTAGGAGTCCGGGCGGCTCGGCGTACGACCTTGGGATGAAGGAAAGACCGATCCGGAGGCCGATGTTTCGCGGGCGCCGTTGAAGGACTCTTGAGACATGGAAATCCTCGAGATCGCCGGAGCGGCAGCCATCGTGATCGGCATCGTGATCACGGCGCTGATCGCCATCATCCCGTCAGTCGTAGACCGCTGACTCAGTCGACGGACAGATGGACCAACAGGTCCTGCCGGGTCAGTACGCCCACCGGCTTGCCGTCGTCCAGAACCATCAGGGCGTCCCTACCCTCGAGCAGTTCGACCGCCTTGGCGACCGGTTCACCGGCGCCCAGCGACGGCAGTGCCGGGTCCATGTGCTGCTCGACGATGTCGGCCAGCCGCGCCTTGCCGGAGTACAACGCGTCCATCAGCGTCCGCTCCGACACCGCGCCGGCCACCTCGGCCGCCATCACCGGCGGCTCCGCGCGGACGACCGGCATCTGCGAGACGCCGTACTCCCGCAGGATGTGGATCGCCTCGGCGATCGTCTCGTGCGGGTGGGTGTGCACCAGCGGCGGCAGGCTGCCGTCCTTGCCGGCCAGCACGTCACCGAGCGTCGTGCCCTGCTTGGTGTGCGCGAGGAAGCCGTACTGCGACAGCCATTCGTCGTTGAAGACCTTCGTCAGGTAGCCGCGGCCGCCGTCCGGCAGCAGGACCACGATGACGGCTTCGGGGTCGTCGAGCTCGTGCGCGAGCCGGATCGCGGCCGCGGCGGCCATCCCGGCCGAACCGCCGACCAGCATCGCCTCCTCACGGGCGAGCCGCCGGGTGAGCGCGAACGAGTCCGCGTCCGACACCTCGATGACGCGGTCGCAGATGTTGCGGTCGTACGTCTCCGGCCAGAAGTCCTCGCCGACACCCTCGACCAGGTACGGCCGGCCGGTGCCGCCGGAGTACACCGAGCCCTCCGGGTCGGCGCCGATGATCTGCACCCGGCCGCCGGAGACCTCCTTCAGGTACTTCCCGGTGCCGCTGATCGTGCCGCCGGTGCCGACGCCCGCGACGAAGTGCGTGATCCTGCCCTCGGTCTGCTCCCAGAGCTCCGGGCCGGTGGTCTCGTAGTGCGAGCGCGGGTTGTTCTGGTTCGCGTACTGGTTCGGCTTCCAGGCGCCCTCGATCTCGCGGACGAGACGGTCGGAGACGTTGTAGTACGAGTCCGGGTGCTCAGGGGCGACCGCGGTCGGGCAGACCACGACGTCGGCGCCGTACGCCTTGAGCACGTTGCGCTTGTCCTCGCTGACCTTGTCCGGGCAGACGAAGACGCACTTGTAGCCCTTCTGCTGGGCGACCATCGCGAGCCCGACGCCGGTGTTCCCGGAGGTCGGCTCGACGATCGTGCCGCCGGGCTTGAGCTCGCCGGAGGCCTCCGCGGCCTCGATCATCCGGACCGCGATCCGGTCCTTCACGGAGCCGCCCGGGTTGAAGTACTCGACCTTGGCGAGCACGAGGGGCTTGGCCCCGTCTGTGGTCTTGGACAGCCTCACCAGCGGGGTGTTGCCGACGAGGTCCAGGAGAGAGTCTGCGTAGCGCACGATCCTTACTGTAGTGATCTGCGTGTCCATCCCCTATTTTCACTTGCGTCGACGTAACACCGTGTAATCCTTGTCAGTATGAGCACAGCCAGGGCAGCCAAGAAGCTGGCCCAGGCCGCAGCCTTCGGGGGCGGGGGACTCGGACTCATCGGTGCCACGTTGTACGGCGTACTGACCGCTGAGGCCGAGTACGCGAAGCGCGTGATAGGACCGGCGAGGTACTACCCCACTCCGGGCGACGGCCTGTACGGCCGGTATCCAGGACATCCGATCACCTTCGCCATGCTCGGCGACTCCAGCGCCGCGGGGTACGGCACCGAGTCGCCGGACGAGACCCCGGGCGTGCTGCTGGCCTCCGGGCTGACAGATCTCGCCGAACGTCCCGTCCGACTGGTCGACGTGTCCAGGACCGGGGCGAAGTCGACGGACCTGGCGGCCCAGGTGGACGCCGCCCTGCAGGCCGGTCCGCACATCGCCGTCATCCTGATCGGCGTCAACGACGTGAAGGCGAAGATGCCCCCGTCGACGTCGGTCCAGTTGCTCTCCACTGCCGTACGCCGGTTGCGCGCCGCGAACTGTGAGGTGGTGGTGGGAACCTGCCCCGACCTGGGCGTGGTCCGGACGATCATGCCGCCGCTGCGGCAGGTCGCCCGGTCCTGGAGCCACCGGCTGGCCGCCGCTCAGACCATCGCAGTCGTCGAAGCAGGCGGCCGTTCCGTGTCCTTGGGCTCCTTGCTCGGCGAAGTGTTCCGCACCAACCCGTCGATGTGGGGCCGGGACAACTTCCACCCGTCGGCCACCGGGTACGCCGCCGCGTCGGCGGCCCTGCTGCCGTCGGTGGCCGCCGCGATGGGCGTCGGGACCGAGTCGTTCGTACACCCGGAGCCATTTCGGGGCGAGGCGATCCTGCCGATCGCGGAGGCCGCCGTACAGGCTGCTCGCCGGGCCGGCACCGAGGTCGCGGCCACCGAGGTCGCCGGCCGCTCCCGTGGTCCGCGTGGCCGGTGGGCCGAGCTGCGCCACCGCCGCCGGCATCCGAAGGCGGAGGTCGATCGGGTCGACGAACCGACGGAGGAAAGCACCGCGGCGGTGCCGGTCGGTCAATAGTTGCTGGCTTGTGCGTCCGCTGAGCGGGGACTTTCATGTCGGGAGTCTTGCCTCCGGGCGGCCACGTGGTGCACAGTCGATAACTACGCGGTACCCCGATAACGGGAGGCGAAGATGGGCTTGAACCACTCCGAAGAGACGCATCAGCGTTTGGTGGAGGCCGTGCCCAGATGCACCGGACGCGCAATGACCGAGTGGTTCCAGCTGATGAACGACGGACCGTCGTTCCTGCGCTTCGACGACAGAGTGAGATGGCTGGCCGGCGAGTACGCACTCGCGCACGGGCACGCTACCGCCATCGTGCATGAATTCGACCTGGTCAAGGCGCACCGGCGAATGAGCTGAGCCGCAAAGGAGTCGACTAGAAGACCTGCCCTTTCAGGTGGAGGGGCAGGTCTTTCACGTTCCGACCAGCACCTCGTTGCCCTCCGGATCGGCAACCAGGTAAGGCTTCTCGGCCATCAGGTGCCCACCCGCTGACAACGCTGCCTCGACGCGATTCGTCACCGCATCCTCCGGTACGGCGAGCTCGAAGCGGATCCGGTTGCGCTGCGGCCGAGGCTCCTCCAACTGCTGGAAGAACAGCACCGGATTCAACCGCCGCGGATCGTAGATGTCCGTGACGTTCGGCCTGTCGTCCTCCGCGTAGCCCAGCAGCGCCACCCAGAACGCCCGGACCGCCGGTACGTCGACCGCGTCGATCCCGAACTGCACGAACCGCAACGGCGCCAGGTCCGCCCGCAACCCGAGCTCCTTCGCCGCGGCCTCGATCTGCGCGGCCAGCTTCAGGTACGCGCCGTCGGCGTCCTCCCACTGGTCCTTGCCGCTGTCGAGCACGACGCCTTCCGCGCGTACGTCGATCATCAGCGGAACGCCCGCGGCATCGGCCAACTCGGCCGCCTTGGTCGCCAGTTGGGTGGGTGTGGACGTCGGGTAGAACGTCATCGCGGCGAACAACGCCAGCCAGTCGGTCGTGCCCGGCACCGGGTCCCCTGGCACCAGGTCGACCTCGTTCCCCTCGTCGTCGGGCAGCATCACGCCGAACGCCCCGGACGGCTCCCGACCCGTCACCGCGCGTGCCTCGTCCACCGCCGCCGACGGCCGGACCACGTCGACATGGATCCGGTTCCGCAGCGGTCGCGGCTCCGCGAGGCGACGTACCGTGAACTTCGGGTCCCGCCGCAGCGGATCCCCTCCAGCCGGCTCGTAGCCCAGCACCGTCTGCCAGAACGTCCGCACCCTCGCCGGATCTGCCGCCTCGATCACGACGTCGAGGGTCTGGACACCCGCCGGGTTCGCGGTCAGGCCGAGCTCCTCGGCTGCGATCTGGGCGTCTTCGGCAGCCCGCACACGGACGCCGGTCGAACGGATGTCGACATCCCGCACCCCATGCCGCGCGAGGCGTTCCGCCAGCGCGGCGCCGGCGGCGTGCGACGGAGCGTCGTACCAGGCTGTGGTCATGGGAACCACCGTAGAGCCGGAACCGGTCGAACTGCGTCCGGAAAGCCGGAAGGGCCGGCCCACCTGGACCGGCCCTTCCGTCGTCATGCGGTTCTGGATCAGTCGCCGCCGCGGAGGATGGCGAGGATCCGCAGGATGTTCCAGTACAGCCAGACCAGGGTGACGGTCAGGCCGAACGCGGCCCGCCAGGCCTCGTTCTGCGGGGCGCCCTGGCGGACACCCTGCTCGATCATGTCGAAGTCGAGGATCAGGTTGAACACCGCGAGACCGGCGCCGAGCGCGGCGAACAGCAGACCCATCGGGCCCATACCGCTGATGCCGGTGCTGATCCCGAAGAAGCTCAGCAGCAGGTTGATCAGCAGCACACCGGCGAATCCCGCCGTACCGATGACCACCATCCGGGTGAACTTCGGCGTCACCTTGATCGCGAAGTACTTGTACGTCGCCAGCGTCAGGCCGGCCGTCACCATCGTGGCCAGGACGGCCTGCACAATGATGGCGGAGTCGCCGACCCAGGCGGCGATGAACTTGCTGCCGATCCCGAGGAACACGCCCTCGGCGACCGCGTACAGCATCACCAGCGCCGGGTTGATCTTGCGGGAGAACGACAGCACCATCGCGAGCGCGAACCCGACCAGCGCACCGGCCAGGAACGCGGGCGTGACCAGCGATACCGGGATCATCCACCACGCGACCGCGGCAGCCGCCACGACCACGCCCAGGGTGATCGCGGTCTTGACGATCACGTCGTCCAACGTCATGGGGCGGCTCGAGGCAGGAGCCCCCTGGAACTGCTGCTGCGGCGGCATACCCGAACCGCCGTAGCCGTAGGGGCTCTGCTGACCGTACGGAGCGGCCCCCGGATAGGCCTGGCCCTGGCCAGGCGCGAACGCACTCGACCGGTTCAGCACCGGGTTACTGCTCTGCATCTCTTCCTCCTGATGACCCACATCCGGGGCCGTATCGAGATACTACGGTCCCACCCTTAACAACATCTGAGAATCGCCCCGATGTTCCCCAACCCGAAACCCCGGCAAAAACCCGGCAAGTCGCAGAATTCAATCGGCCACCGATGCAATTCCGGGATATGCCGCCCGCAACCACCCGATCCGCTCACTCGGAAGTGTCCCCGCACCGCTCCACAGCCACCGCAGGAAGTTCGCCGGGCCGAGCCGGAACTGCCGCTGCTCGAGTCCTTCCAGCACGGTTTCCGGCCCGAGGATTTCGACCATCCGGGCATCGACCTTCCGAGCGAGCCGCCGGGAATACACCGCCGAGAACGCCGTGAACAACACCCAAGCAGCCGGAATCCACCACCAGATCGCGGAACCGCCGACGCTCAGACCGAGCACGAAGCCGACCGCAGCCGTCACCGCGGTAACCCAGATCTTGAACTGCCGCTGCTGCCGGTACGCCCCGAATCGGGCACTCAGCAGGATCTCGGCGATCAGCACGTCGCGCAGACTCGAACACCAGTGAGCCGCCTCGGGCCGCAGCCGCAGAGCCGGTCCGGCGACCCGTTGTTCGTCGAACGCCACCACCCTCCCGCGAGCTTCCGTCCACTCGATCGACGGCATCGGGTACCCGATCGCAGTCGCCAGTTCGCCGACCCGGATGTACATCTCCTGCTCGTTCATATGCGGATCATCGTCAGGCCCGCACCAGCGTTACACGACAGCCGGTTGCTCGGCGTCGTGCTCGTATGGGCGGGCACGACGCCGGGACCGGCGGCCACCCGGGACGTGGTGCTCCCGCAGGCCGGATCGTGGGGTCAGATGTGCGGGCGGGCGGGTTCGTGGCTGGTGAGGGCGGCGCCGACCTGGTCGGCGAGGGCTACGGCTACCAGGCGTTGTTCCAGGTCGGGACGGGCGATGCGAGTGGCGGCGGTGAGGAGGAAGCGGCCGCGGGGTTCGCCGGCGTGCTGGACGGTGAGTTCGATCTCGGCGTTGGTCGGAAGGCCGTCGCGTTCGACCTTCAGGACGTGGGATCCGCGCGTCACCGAGCCGTCCGGGTTCAGCCGCGGACCCGAGGTCTGCTTGCTGCTGGCAACGAACTTCGCGCCGTCGATGCCCAGTACGGCGGTGAGTTCGGCGCGCACCTGCTCGATCAGGTCGTCGGTCGACCCACCGGCCGCGACCGCCTGCGAGGTGGTGATCACGCCGTCCAGGTATCCGGCGCGGCGCGACGCCTTGGCTTGTTGCCCGCGGCCCCAGATCGCGATCTGCGTGACCGCGATACCGATCACCAGCAGCAGCACGGCCTGCTCGACGTCGTTGCTGCTGTTGATGGTGAAGCTGTCGTACGGCACGGTCAGGAAGAAGTCGAACCACACCGCGCTCGACACCGCCGCGATCACCCCGGCGAGCCGGATCCCGAACACGGCCACCGCCACGATCACCACGACCAGCAGCAACGCCGCGTTCGCGTTGTCGAAGTGCTCCCGGAACGGCGTCAGCAGCGCACACACCGCCGGAGGCGCCAACACCGAGGCCGTCAGGACCGGAGTTCGATAGTTCTCCACCCCTCTATTGATGCGCACGACTCCCACCGGATCAACAGTTCTCACAAACGTCTGTCATCCGTACCGTGGTCGCATGCCCGAGATCGCCCGCATCCGGCCCGCCGAGGACACCGACGAGCGCGGCACCCTGACCGGCCTACTCGACTTCCTCCGCGCAACCGTCGAACTCAAGGCCACCGGCCTGACCGACGAGCAGGCGTTCGCCCGCCCGGTGCACCCGTCGGCGCTCACTCCGGGCGGAATCGTCAAGCATCTGACCGGGGTGGAGCGCTTCTGGTTCGCGATCGACTTCGCCGGACAGGACGTCGCGTGGCCGTGGACGGAGGAGGATCCGCACGGCTGCTTCCCGATCTCGCCCGGCGACACGGTCGACGGCGTGCTGGCGGCGTACCGCGCCGAATGCGCACGCTCCCGCGAGATCACCGCGGCCGCATCGCTCGACGAGCGGGCGCATTCGGACGGTATGACGTTCACGCTGCGCTACGCCCTCGCACACCTGATCGAGGAAACCGCCCGCCACCTCGGCCAGCTCGACCTCCTCCGCGAATCCACCGACGGCCAAGTCGGCGAATAATCCCCTTGTGACGCAGGCGCGGGTGGGTCGGCGTGATGCGGGTCGGCGTACGCCGTACCCAAGCCCTTCGACCAACCAGCCCCGGAGCCACACGCGAACGGATAACCCCTCGCGTTGGGGGTTCTCCCCTCGCACACCAGGGGAGAACCCCCAACACGCGGGGATATCCATTCATGTGACTGATCGTTGGGCGCCCCGGGATCCGGGGCGCTGGCGGCTCTGGGGGTGTTGGGGAACTTGGGCGTGTTGGGGAGGATCGCCTTCCGAAACGGGCGGGTAATCCTCCCCAACACCTCCGTCCTGGCGGAAGGAGCGGATAATCCGTCGCGCCTGGATGTTCGCCTGCGTAAGTTGCCTCGTATGCACCGGATCCGACTGGCTACGGTCGCGGACGTCACGTTTCTGGCCGATGTGACGCTGGCCGCCACCGACGCGCAGGGCCGCCTGCCCGCCGACTTCGACGAGCCTGCCTGGCGGGCGCGATTCGCCGAGTGGACTCGGGAGTCGATCGAGGATCCGACCACCGACCTGTACGTCGTCGAGGTCGACGACGTACGCGCCGGACGTCTGCGGGTCAGTCGTACGGCGGAAGGTGTCGAAGTGAATGGGATTCAGCTCCACCCGGACGTCCAGAACCGTGGAACCGGTACGGCGATCTTCACCGAGTTGCAGTCCGAGGCCGCGAGGTCCGGCGTACCGCTCACGGTGAATGTCGAGCGGGACAATCCGGATGCGCGGCGCCTGTACGACCGGCTCGGCTTCGTCAAGGTCAGCGAGGAGGGCGGCGAGGACGTGCTGCAGTGGTCCAAGGCCGCGGAGCAGACGGCACCGAGGCCCAACTCTTCCGCACCCCGCACCGCTACGTTTGGCCCGCCGAACTCGACCTGATGGCCCAACTAGCCGGCTTCGCCCTCGAATCCCGCCACGCCAACTGGACCGGAACCGAGTTCACCGCCGACTCCCGTCCCACGTTTCGGTCTACCGCCTGACCTCCTGAGCGCGACACTGTTCCAATGTCCACCGACCCGCTGTTCACCCGCCTGGCGCCGGTCCTGAACGTCTCTGACCTCGCCGCCGAGCGCGCGTTCTACGAGAAGCTCGGCCTACCGGTGATCTACGAAGGACCGGAGTACCCGGACTTCATCGCCTTCGGCACCGACACCATCCACTTCGGCATCCAGCAGGCATCCGCGCCGAACGACCCACCGAGCGTGCTCACCTGGCAGATCGCGGTCTCCGACGTGGACGCGGCCGCCGCCCGTTGCCGTGTGGCCGGACTCGAGTTCGAGCTGGAGCAGAACGACCCCGCCCCCGGCTGGACCTACCGCCGCCTCCTACTCCACACCCCAAGCGGCTACCGCCTGGCCCTGGAAGGCGAATCCGAATAGCTGGGAGTCAGCGTTCGGTCTTCGGGTAGCCGCCTAGTTGTTCGAGTACGTCGAGCCAGTCCATCACGACGTCGGTGTCGGCCATCACGCCGTCCGCGAACCTGTCCAGGGACATCCCTCGAAAGGTCACCTTCTTACCGGTTGCGGGGACTCCGAGCCACTCGCCCCGGTGCGTACCTTGATAGTCGAAGCGAACCGCCAAGCGGTCGCCCTCGACGACCCGGTGCGCTTCGGTGCAGGCGTAGTCCGGAAAGGCCGCGCGGATCTCTCCGAGACCTTTCTTGAAGTCGGCGGCCAACTCCGGGCTCATCAGCGCGTCGAATGCCCCCAGGTCACCCGCGCCGATCGCATCGGTGATCGCCTCGTCGATCCGCACCATCTCGTCGCGGTCCATGACTCTCCCCCTTCTCCTCGTTGCGACGCTAGGACGCTGCACACGACCCGGCAAGGGCCGGCTTGCGGTTGTGTGTCGGGGGTGGTGGGTACTGCCTACACGACCCACCATGAGGAGATGAGAGGTCCCTCGGGTGGGGGATGTTCGGTGGGTGAGATCACTCTCGGGAGGGTTTGTGAAATCTTTCACGAGCGTTTAGCGTTGAAGTGAACGTGAAGTCTGAGAACCACTCAGGGAGAGTGAACCGCATGACAGCCCAGGTGCCGCACATCCTCGTCGTCGGAGGCGGTTACGTCGGGATGTACACCGCGTACGGCCTGCGCCGCGCCGCCCGTCAGGGCCGGATCCGGGTGACCGTGGTCGACCCGCGGTCGGTAATGACCTACCAGCCGTTCCTGCCGGAAGCCGCGGCCGGTTCGGTGGAGCCGCGGCACGTCGTCGTGCCGCTGCGCAAGACCCTCAAGGGTTGCCGGGTGGTGACCGGCCGCGTGACGGGGATCGATCACGCGCACAAGGTCGCCAAGGTGATGCCTGAGGAGGGCCCGGAGTACGAGCTCGCCTACGACCAGATCGTCGTCGCGCTCGGCTCGATCGCCCGCACGCTGCCCATCCCCGGCCTGGCCGAGGAAGCGACCGGGTTCAAGAACGTCGAAGAGGCGATCGCGCTGCGCAACAAGGTCCTGGACCGGCTCGACGTCGCGTCGTCGCAGCCCGACCCGGCGCTGCGCAAGTCCGCGCTCACGTTCGTCTTCGTCGGCGGCGGGTACGCCGGCGTGGAGGCGTTCGCCGAACTCGAGGACATGGCCCGCTACGCCACCCGCTACTACGACAACATCGAGCCCGAGGACATGCACTGGGTCCTGGTCGAGGCCACCAACCGGATCCTCCCGGAGGTCGGCCCCGATCTCGGTCAGTACACCGTGGACCAGCTTCGCAAGCGGAACATGGACGTCCGGCTGGAGACCCGGCTGGAGTCCTGCGAGAAGGGTCATGTGATCCTCAGCGACGGCGACGAGTTCGACGCCGACACGATCGTCTGGACGGCCGGCGTGAAGGCGAACCCGGCGCTCGCCGCGACGGACTTCCCGCTGGACGAGAAGGGCCGCGTCAAGACGCTGCCGAACCTGCGGATCGAGGGTGTCGACGACGCCTGGACCGCCGGCGACAACGCCGCCGTACCGGACCTGACCAGCGAGACCGGTGCGTACTGCGCCCCGAACGCGCAGCACGCCGTACGACAGGCCAACCGGCTCGCCGCGAACATCCTGCGCGTCGTCGACGGTCAGCCGCCGCAGGACTACAAGCACAAGTACGTCGGATCGGTCGCGAGCCTCGGCCTGCACAAGGGCGTCGCCCAGCTGTACGGCGTGAAGGTGAAGGGCTGGCTGGCCTGGTTCCTGCACCGGACGTACCACGTGTCCCGCGTGCCTACCTTCAACCGGAAGGCCCGCGTCATCCTCGACTGGACCCTGGCGCTGTTCTTCCGCCGCGAGGTCACCAGCCTCGGCAGCCTGCAGACGCCGAACGAAGAGTTCCGCCGCGCGACCCAGTCGTAGGCGGCACCTGATCGGCCGGGCCTCCAACTCGCCGGAGGCCCGGCCTTCCTTTATTCGTGCAGCATTCCGGCGTCGTGGACGAGGAGCGCGATCTGGACCCGGTTGTTCAGGTCGAGTTTCGTGAGGATGCGCGAGACGTGCGTCTTCACGGTCGGGACGCTGAGGTAGAGGGTCGCGCTGATCTCGGCGTTCGACTTTCCCTCGCCGACGGCGACGGCGATCTCGCGTTCGCGGTCGTTCAGGTCTTTGAGACGTCCTAGAGCCTTGGCTTTGCGGTCGTTCTGACCGGAGTCGGCGACGCGGGTGATGAGGCGCTTGGTGACGGCCGGTGAGAGAACGGGCTGCCCGGCGGCAATTCGGCGTACCGACTCGACGATCTCGGCAGGCGGGGTGTCCTTCAGGATGAACCCGGCGGCGCCCGCGCGGAGGGCGCGCAAGACGTGCTCGTCGGCGTCGAAGGTGGTGAGGATGACGACCTCCGGTGCGCCCGAGCGCCGGCGTACCGCTTCCGTCGCGGTCAGGCCGTCGGTGCCGGGCATCCGGATGTCCATCAGGATCACGTCCGGGGCGAGCCGGTCGATCAGACCCTGTACGCCGGACCCGTCGCCGGCCTCCCCGACCACCCGGATGTCCTCGGCGCCGCCCAGCATCAACTTCAGCCCGGCCCGCAACAACGGATCGTCGTCCACGATCAGCACCCGAATGGTCATGCGGGCCACGGTAGCCAGGCGTAGAGGCGGAAGTCGCCTTCGGGGGTGCGGCCGTGTTCGACGCGGCCTTCGACCAGGGCGGCGCGTTCGCTGAGGCCCTTCAAACCTTGGCCGTCTCCGAGCCGGCGGTTCGGCGCCGGGTTCCGCAGTTCGACGGACAGTCCGTTGCCTGGGGCACCGGTCACGCTGATCGTCACCGGCTCGCCCGGCGCATGCTTGACCGCGTTCGTCAGACCTTCCTGCACGATCCGGTACGCCGTACGCCCGACGTGCTCCGGCATCGCCCCCGGCGCCTCGAGCGTCAACTCGACCGGAATCCCCGCCTCCCGCGAACCCTCCACGAGCTCGGGCAGGTCGGCGAACGCGGGCTGCGGGAGCTCGCCGACAGGAGCCCGCAGTACGCCGATCACCTCCCGGAGATCCTGCAGCGCCTGGTGTGCGCTCGCCCGGATGATCTCGGCGGCGCCGGCGACCTCTTCGGTGGATGCGTCCGGGCGGTACGCGAGCGCACCGGCATGCACGCTGAGCAACGACAACCGATGTCCGAGTACGTCGTGCATCTCGCGGGCGATCTCCTCGCGCGCCCGGAGTTGCGCCTGTTCGGCCTGCAGCGTCGCCACCGTCTCGGCCCGATCCGCCCGGTCCCGCAGCGTCTGCATGAGTTGCCGCCGGGACCGGATGTAGAACCCCCAGCCGGCCATGGCGGCGTACAGGGTGATGCCGATGACGAGCTGCGTCTTCCAGTCGTCCTTGTGCCGCACCTGGAGATAGCTGAGCGTCGCCGCACAGTTCACCGCGAAGACCCAGATCGAGGTCCGCCACGGCTTGTGGACGGCGACGGTCATGGTCAGCACCAGCACCGGCCCGGCCGCGGCGTCGGAGTACACCGAGACGGCAGCCGCGAGAAGCGCCAACGGGACGGCCCACCGGCGCCGGAACCACAGGGCCAGGCACAGCACCACCCCCGACCAGAAGTCGATCGCGAGCAGCATCCGCGGCACCGGGTCGGATTCACCCTCGCTGTAGGCGAGCAGCGAGATCAGAACCGCGAGCACGAACGCCACACTGTCCACGACCCAGTTCCGGGCAGTACGGCGCGACGTCATGCCTTGAATGTAGCGGTGGGTAAGCGATCTCCGGGCCTGGTGCGGCTGTCCGCATACCGAAGTCGGTGCGATCGGGTACTTAGGTCGGCGGTAGGTTGCCGGGCATGAGTCAGCTCGCTGTCACCGTCATCGGCCCGGACCGCCCGGGGATCATCGCCGACGTCACCGAGGCCCTGGTCGGTACCGGAGTCAACCTCGAGGACTCGACCATGACGTTGCTGCGCGGCCACTTCGCGATGATGATCGTCTGCGCCGGACCGTACGACGAGGTCAAGTCGGCGCTCGAACCGCTGCGGGGCGAACTGGTCATCACGGTCCGCAAGATGGGCCCCGAGCACGAGCACGCGCCGATCGGGGCGCCGTACATGCTGAGCGTCCATGGCGCGGACCGGCCCGGGATCGTGGCGGCGGTGACGCGGATGATCGCGGCCGCCGGCGGCACCATCACGGACCTTGCGACGCGGCTGAGCGGCGGCCTGTACGTGCTGACCGCCGAGGTCGAGCTGCCGCCGACGGCGGAGCTGGAGATGCTGGACCGGGCGCTCGAGATCACGGCCGAGGAGCTCGGGGTGGGCGTCACACTGCGCCCGGCCGAGAGCGACGACCTGTGATCACGGACTGGTCCCCGGCACGGCTCGACGTCAAGGGTGCTGTTCTCGACGTCGTCCGCGCGCCGCACCCGGTGCTCGCGACCGAGAGCGCGGAGGTGGACCCGCTCGACCCGGAGATGATCCAGCTCGCGGCGGACCTCGTCGCGACCATGCGGGTCTCCCCCGGGTGTGTCGGGCTGGCCGCGCCGCAGGTGGGCGTGGCGGCGCAGATGTTCTCGCTCGACGTGACCGATCACCCGAAGACGCGTACGTGCCACGGCGTCTTCGTACTGTGCAACGCGGTCGTCGTCGAGGCCTCGCGCAACGAGAAGGCTCGCGAAGGATGCATGTCGGTCCCGGACTTCACCGGCGACGTCAAACGCGCAACCCGACTGACGGTCACCGGCGTCCTCCCCGGTACGACGGACCAGGTCACGATCACCACCGACGCCTTCGAGGCCCGCGCCCTCCAGCACGAGATCGACCACTGCAACGGAAAGCTCTTCCTCGACCGAGTAGCCGGCGCCCACGCCGTATACCCCCGAAAGACCTACCAGTAACGAGTACTCTCGTCCCCGAGCATCCAGCCCGGGTGGCGGAACGGCAGACGCAGGGAGCTTAAACCTCCTGGCCCTCACAGGCATACGGGTTCGAATCCCGTCCCGGGCACCGTCATGTGGTGACGGAGCGGATGCCGCCGATGATGGCGAAGACGACGAAGAAGGCGTTGCCGAGGAGGGCGAGCCAGGCGATGGCTTTGCCGCGTTGGCCGGTTACCTTGATCGTTCGGAGGGCTGTGACCGCCAGATAGAGCGAGAGCGGTGCGCAGAACGCCACGGTGAGGAGTGCGGCGACCGCCTGGCCGTTCACGCCGCCGCGACGCTGCGTCTGGTACGTCGGAGCGGTGTAGGAGTCGCGGTACGGCGGGGCGACGTACGAATCGCGGTAGGGCGGATCGGCGTACGGCGACTCGGTGTACGGATCCTGGTATGGCTGCTCGTACGGTGGCGTGTACGTGTCTCGGCGCGGCGGGGTCCCGGTGCGGCCTGGGCCGGATGCCCAGTCGAAGGGGTCTGCTACCGGCTCATCGGGTTCGGCGTGGGGTTTCGGCGGGACGTAGTCCTGGGGACGTTCCTTGCGGTTCAGCAGGAG
This sequence comes from Kribbella sp. NPDC055110, assembly GCF_053607525.1. Classification (NCBI taxonomy): domain Bacteria; kingdom Bacillati; phylum Actinomycetota; class Actinomycetes; order Propionibacteriales; family Kribbellaceae; genus Kribbella; species Kribbella sp. NPDC055110. The sequence continues at coordinate 74,840 of NZ_JBSGTS010000027.1, read as the reverse complement.
GGCGTAGTCGGCGCGCCGGGTCGGGTCGGACAGGATCTCGTAGGCGCGGTTCAGCCTGACCTGCTGCGTGGAGTCGCCGCCGACGTCGGTGTGGTGGCTTCTCGACAGGCGGCGGTAGCTGCGCTTGATCTCGTCAGCGCCGGCCTCCCGGCCGACCCCGAGCAGTTTCCAGGGATCGGCTCCGTTGAGGTCCCGGAAGTCCCGGGCGGCACTCATCGAGCGACGTCCGCCTGGTAGCAGGTCAGTCGCCAGGAGGCGTGCTGCGGATCGACGCCCTTGGGCAGCGTGCGGTGCCCGGTCGCGAACGTGACGGTCTTGTCGCCCGCGAGGTAGCACCACAGGTCGAGCTCTTCGTCGTTCCCGTAGTAGTACGACCGGTAGTGCGTGATGGGCTGCGCCCCGAGGAACGGTGTCTGCAGGCGTTGCTGCGCCTCCAGCGGCAGGTTGCCGAGGACACCACGCATCTCCTGCGTGAGGTTCAACTGCGGCGGGACCGACGGCGCGGAGTCCCGGCCACGCGACACGAGAGAGCGGAGACCGCCGCGCGGCTTCGTGGCCTGTTGCAGTACGACGGCGTGCTTGATGCTCGACGGTACGAACTTGTCGATCCGCACGCTCTGCGTCTTCTGACCCTGGTTGTTGACCCGTGGCGTCGTCACCGCGAGCCCGTTCGGCCCGAGGACCACGGCGTACGGCCTGTCGCGCTCACGCTCGTGCAGGTCGGCCCACCATTCGATCGCCGGTCCTACGTTGCGCTCGAGGTACGCCTTGACGTCGTCGTGGATCTCGCCCCACCAGTGGAACCGGTCCGGGCTGGGCACGAACCCCAACGGCGCAGCCTCGTGCGCGGCCGGCATCGAGGGCGCAGCCGGTGCGCGCTCCACACCACCACTTGCAGGCCGTTGCGCGGCCGGACGTCCCCGAGATTGCTCGGGCAGGTTGTCACGAGTCATGCGGGCTGCGGCGTGGGGCGGCATACATAGTCGAGAGCTTCCAACACGTCGGCTGCCCAGGTCAACTCTGGTTTTGCGGATCTGTGGACAAGTCGGCCAGGGTCTTGGCGCCGGTGAGTACGGCGTCGGTCATCGGCTCGGTGAGCTTGCCGGTGAACGTGTTCTGCTGGCTGGGGTGGAAACAGCCGAGGACGGTGACCTCGCCGTACGGCGTCGTGATCCGGTACTCGACCGCGTGGCCGAACTTCGGGCGCGGCCGCGGTACGTCGGCTCCGAGCGCGAGCAGCGCTACGAGCAGAGCGTCGTACGCGAACTTGCCGAGGCAGACGATCGACCTGGTGCTGGGCAGGACGAGTTCGAGCTCGCGGCGGTACCAGGGAGCGCAGGTGTCGCGCTCCTCTGGCGTGGGTTTGTTCGCGGGCGGGGCGCAGCGGACGGCGGCGATCATTCGGGTGCCGATCAGCTGCAGGCCGTCGCCGGCGTGCTCGCTGGTCGGCTGGTTCGCGAGGCCGACGCGGTGCAGGCTCGCGAACAGCCAGTCGCCGGAGCGGTCGCCGGTGAACACGCGCCCGGTGCGGTTCCCGCCGTTCGCCGCCGGCGCGAGCCCGACGATCAGGACCTGCGGCTCGGCGACACCCCAGCCCGGGATCGGCCGTCCCCAGTACGGCTGATCCGCAAACGACTTTCGCTTGCCCACGGCAACGTCTTCGCGCCATTCGACGAGCCGCGAGCAGGCCCGGCAGACCGACACCCGCGCCTCCAGGTCCGCCAGCTCATCGGTCGCCGCGAGCTCGACCACCTCGCGCGCATCCCGGGCCACCGGAGTACGCCGTACCGCAGGGTCCTCCGGCCACCCGGCCCCAGGCGGCACCGGACTCTCGAACATCTCCCCGGTCAACGGATGCGGAAGCTTCACCCACCCACCCTAGACGGGAGGTTGGGGAGGGTTTACCGCCTGAATCGGCACAAAACCCTCCCCAACCTCGGTTGTTCAGGCGGCGAACTCTTCGGCGGGTCGGGGTGCTGCGGTGGCGGTTCGGCGGGCGTTGGGGATGGCCAGCGCGAGTACGACGGCCGCGGCGGCGAAGGCGGAGAGCAGGAGGAAGGTGTCCGTGAAGCCTGCCTCCGCGGGAAGGCCCGACGGCTGGATGTGGCCGGTGATGATGGAACTGGCGAGGGCAGTGCCGATGGAGCCGCCGATGGTGCGGATGTTGGCGTTCATGCCGGTGGCCGCGCCGGTCTGCTCGCGTGGGACGTTCTGCACGATCAGGCTGGTCATGGCCGCGTACGCGAGGCCGAGCCCGACGCCGAACAGGGCCGTCGAGACCGCCACCTGCCACTGCGCATCGTGGAACTCGGCGAACATCAGCGCCGCGACCAGGCTCAACGCCGACCCGGAAACCACCTGCGCCTTGGCGCCGAAGCGCGGCGCGAGCGGGCCGCTCAACGACCCGGTGATCGCCATCGTCACCAGCATCGGCAACATCAGCAGCCCGGCCTTGGTGACGCTCGCCCCGAACCCGAACCCGGCAGCCTCCGGGATCTGCAGGAACTGCGGGACGAACGCATACACCGCGAACATCGCCGCCCCGAACAGCAGCGCCACGAGGTTCGTCGTCCACACCGCCGGGCGGCGCATCATCCGCATGTCGATCAGCGGGTTCTTGGAGCGCAGTTCGACCGTGATCCAGCCGGCGAACAGTACGACGGCCAGCCCGAAGAGTCCCGTCGTACGCACCGAGCCCCAGCCCCACGACCGGCCCGTGCTCAGCGGGAGCAGCAGCGCGATCAGCCAGCCGGACAGGAACGCGGCGGCCAGCCAGTCGATCCGGCCGGGGACACGGTTCGGGGACTCCGGGACGTAGCGCCGTACCATCACCGTCGCGAGCGCGACGACCGCCATCGGGATCCAGAACAGCCAGCGCCAGCCGAGCCACTCCACGATCGGGCCGGCCAGGACGATCCCCAGCCCGCCGCCGACCGCGATGATGGCCGACACCACGCCGACCACGGACGGCACACGTTCGGCCGGGAACTCGTCCCGGATGATCCCGAACGCCAACGGGAACACGGCTCCGCCGACGCCCTGGAAGACGCGGGCGGCGATCAGTACGCCGATGTTCGGCGCGAGCGCGGCGATCAGGCAGCCGATCGCCAGGGCGGCGAGCGCGATGAACAGCGTGCGCTCCTTGCCGACCATGTCGCCGATCCGGCCGAGCAGCGGGGTCGCGACCGAGACCGACAGCAGGAGTGCGGTGAACACCCAGGTGACCGTGCCGGGGGTGGTGTGCAGGTCGTGCTGGATGACGGGCAGCGCCGGGCTGACCAATGACTGCAACATAGAGAACGAGGCGACGACCGTGGCGAGGACCGCCAGGGTGACGCGAGGGTTTCCAGACCTGATGACAGGCATGCAGAAGTCCTTCGAGAGGAGTGGGAATGCGCCGGAGGTTGGGCGCGATATCCCCGGCCTGGTAAAGTCGAGGTATGCCTCCACTATAGCGGAGGGTTGCCTCCGCTATCAACTGGTGTCCAAGACACCCTCTAAGGTGAGCGAATGGTGACCGGTGAGAGCAGGCCCGCGTTGCGGGTCGACGTACGGCGGCCGCAGCGGGCGGACGCGCGGCGGAACTTCGACGCCCTGCTCGGCGCTGCCCGCGATGCGTTCGCGAGCAAAGGGGTCGATGCCTCGCTGGAGGACATCGCACGCCAGGCCGGCGTCGGGATCGGCACGCTCTACCGGAACTTTCCGCACCGCCAGGACCTGCTGAACGCGGTCTACTTCGGCGAGATCGAAGAGCTCTGCATCGCGGCGGAGGAGGCGGCCGAACTGCCACCGTGGGAGGGCCTCACCACCTGGCTGCACCGCTTCGTCGGGTACGCCGCGACGAAGCGCGCGATCTTCGAGTCGCTGAACCGGGACGCCGAGAACTTCAAGGCGGCCCGCGAAGCGATGTACGCCGCCGGTACGCCGCTGTTCGAACGCGCACAGGCCGCGGGCGAGGCACGCACCAACATCAGCTTCGACGACGTCCTCCGGATGGTCAGCGGGCTGACCGCCGCCAGTTTCGTCGACGACGCGCAACGCGACCGCGTCCTCGAGATCGCGCTCGACGGCGTCCGGGTGGGCTGAATTCAGTTCCCGTGAAAACCGGGCGGCTCGAGACCGGTCGCCGGCGGCTGCACGCTCGGAACTCTATGGAATGCGGCATCCTGGAGACGGGTGAGGTCACGCAGCGTTCTGAAGATCTGCACCTCCGCGGAGTTGCCGGAATCCAGGACGTCGAAGGAAAGGATCTGCTTTCCCTCGTCGTACGAGATCAGCAGCGTGTGGTCGTAGAGCGCGAAATCGCGCGGAACGGACAGCGACGGATAATTCCGCCGAAAGTCCGACACCGTGATCCAGTAACTGGCCACGTCTCCCGTATGTTCCCAGTAGAACCTCAGCAGATCCTGGTCGGCGATGTCGCGTGCCATCTGCTCGGCCCCTTGTACCACCGGAGCGTGTTCCGCTGAATTCCCTCGTAGCCGTCGGAGTGCTCGATCGCGCTGCGTAAGTACCCGAGGTAGTCGGTGGGCCCGACATACGGAATGTTCCTGAAGTTGTCGCTCATCGACGACCGGATCAACTTGGTGAGTGCGTCGTTGTGGCGTGGACAGCTGGTCAGCATCCCGAGGGCTGTCTCTTGGTAGTCGATCCGCTCGGTCAACGCGCTCAGGCTCGCATTGAGTCCGCCCAGTTGCCGCAAGGAGTCAGAAGTTGCCGAAAGCAACTGCCGGAACAGCTCGAATATCCACCCACCCAGCGTCCCGACAATCACCGCCAGCACATGACTGGGCAACTGCCGCGCGGTGAATGCGTTGGTGGCGCCCGCCGAGAACAGCAGAATCAATTCCAGCGTCAACGTCCCTACGATCGCCCCACCGGCCAGCCGCTTCGGATCAACCGGCTGAATCACGACCCTTTCGCCCGACGCACCCATCGCATCCCCCCGGCTCACATGGTCACCATTGCGGCAATCTACCCAAGCCGCTCACGACCAAACTCGACGCTCCAGCCGTCCGGCGAGACGCCGCGCCCTAGTCGCGCCGGCCGGCGATCTCGAATCCGGCATCCCTACCCGCGGCAGCGAGCCGGTAGTCGTACGTGACGAGCGCGGTGAGATCCGCACCGAGCACTCGAGCGGTAGCCAGATGAATAGCACCGATCGAGCGCAGCATTCGCTCCGGTTCGTTCATCGCCGCATCGACGATGTCGTCGTCGATGCTGATGAAATCGAAGGCGAGAAGCAGGTCCCGGGCGTCAAGCAACAAAGCCGGGAACGCTCTACCGACCGCCCTCATCACCTCAATCCGCAGCAGGCCGGAACTCACCCACGTTGCGGTCGCAGCCTCGTCATAGAATCGTGCAAACGCCTTCGAGTGGCTTTCTTCCACGAGGAGCTTGAGTGCCGCGGAGGCGTCGACGTAATAGAGGCTCACCAGGATTCCTCGGCGCGCAGAGCGGCGAGTGCATCGCTCAACCGGTCAGCGCCGTCCCCCGCTCGCATCCGCGGCCGGTAGCCGGGACGCACCGCCGTCCGGACTCACCCTTCCGCTGCAAGACGATCGAGCACCGGTGTCGGGTCGCGCTCGTCCACCGGCACGATTCGAGCGACCAGGCGGCCGTACTCGGTCACGTCGATCGTCTCGCCGTGCCGAACCCGAGCCAGCACCTCACTCGTCTTGTGGCGCAGCTCCCGCAGGCCCACCGCATGCTCGTTGGAGATCGTCATACAAACAGAGGTATCACAATTTTGTGATCACCTTTCAGGAGCGAGATCCCCTCCCACACTCAGGGCGACTCCGTCGAGGATGTCGTGTTCGGAGACGGTGAGGGGGTCGACGGCGAGGCGGTCGTGGAGGCGCTGGAGGATCAGGGCGCCTGCGCCGATGACGTCCACTCGGCCGGGGTGGATCGACCGGACGGCGGAGCGTTCGGCCCGGGTGGATGTGGTGAGCCAACTGGTGGCTTCGCGGAGCTGGTCGGCGGTGAGGCGGGCGTGGTGTACGGCGGTGCGGTCGTACTCGGCGAGGTTCAGGGCTACCGCGGCGACGGTGGTGCAGGTGCCGGCCACTCCGATGAACGCGCGGGCCTGTTCGAGGGGGACCGTGGTGGTGTCCAGGAGGGCGTCGATGTCCTTGGCGATCGCCGCTAGCTCTGTCTCGGACGTGGGGTCGGTGGTGACGTGGCGTTCGGTGAGGCGGACGGAGCCGATGTCGAGGGATTCGGCCGCGATGACACCGGCCGCGTCGCCGAGGACCAGTTCGGTGGAACCACCGCCGATGTCGGCCACCAGGTACGGCGCCGGGAGGTCGAGGGAGCTGGTGGCGCCGCGGAAGCTGAGTTCGGCTTCTTCCGCGCCGGAGATGATTTCTGGTCGTACGCCGAGACGCTCCTCGATGCCCGTGAGGAACGCATCCCGGTTGCTGACGTCCCGGGCTGCGGAGGTGGCGACGAAGCGGAGCCTGGTGACGTCGCTGGACCGAATGACGGCTGCGAAGTCCTCGCAGGCACTGAAGACGCGGGCAAGGGCTTCGGCAGCGAAGGCGCCGGTGGCGTCCACGCCCTGACCGAGGCGGACGATCGTCATCCGGCGGTCGACCTCGACGAGCCGGCCGTCGACGAGATCCGCGATCAGCAGCCGAATCGAGTTTGTTCCACAGTCGACAGCAGCAACCCGAACCGCACCCTCAGACACACGGACCTCTACGGCCCCAGTCTTCGAGGGCTTCCACGGTCTCGTCGCCCAGCGGGTTCACCCCGGGACCGGCGGCCAGCGAGTGGCCTGCCAGCACGTGCAGGCATTTCACGCGGGTCGGCATACCGCCGGCGGTGATACCGGCGATCTCCTCGACGTGTTCGATCGACTCGCGGTGCGCGAGGTACGACTCGTGAGCGGCGCGATACCGCGCGGCCAGGTCCTCGTCGTCGGCCAGGCGGTCCGTCATCTCTTTCATCATGCCGGACGCCTCGAGCGTGCCGATCGCGGACGCGAGCCGCGGACAGGTCACGTAGTACGTCGTGGGAAACGGCGTACCGTCCGGCAGCCGGGGCTCGGTCTCGACCACGTCGGGGAGGCCGCAGCTGCAGCGGTGCGCGATCGACCGGATGCCGCGGGCCGTCCGGCCGAGCTGTTTGCTGACTGCTTCTTGGTCGGCAGGGCTGACGCTCACCGGGTCACCTTAGGTGACGGCGTGAGGATCGTGTTCGGGGCAGGTTTGGCGGGGGTCGGCGTCGTGGCCGGGGCCGGCGGCGTGCCCGCGCCCTCCACACTCCCCCACAGCTTCGTGTACCAGGTCGGCTTCTGCGTGTCCGTCGTTCCGTCCGTCGGCGCCGACGGCTCCGGCGGGGCGCCCAGCGGCTTCCCGTCCGCGCCGATCACGCGGTACCCGACCTCACCGGGCATCACCCAGCCGAGCCGCTGCCGCGCCTGCGCCTTCACGTACGCGTCGTCGTCCCAGCGCGTGATCTCGTCGTTCAGCTCCCCGACCCGCTTCTCCCGGTCGCGGATCTCCTGCTGCAGCGCGCTGACCTGCTGGTGCTGGTCGAACCAGACCCGCAGGCTCTGCGCGTACGACACGATCAACGCTCCCAGCACCAGCAGCACGACGGCCGCCCGCCCGGTCAGGTTGCGGGACCCGCGGGTCCGCGCCGGGTCCGCCTGGGTTCCCGTCGTACGGCGTTTCGGCTGGTCGCCCCGCCGGGCCGGTGGACGCGACTGGGTCCGGCTCGACGGACGCGAGCCGGGGCGTGCACCGGAATCCCGACGGGACGGCATACGGCGATCCTCCTGAGTTAACCCTGGAAGCGCGGGAAGGCCGAGCGACCGGCGTACGTCGCCGCGTCGTCGAGCTCCTCCTCGATCCGGAGCAGCTGGTTGTACTTGGCGGTGCGGTCGGACCGGGCCGGGGCGCCGGACTTGATCTGGCCGCAGTTGGTCGCGACCGCGAGGTCGGCGATCGTGGTGTCCTCGGTCTCGCCGGAGCGGTGGCTCATCATGCAGGTGAAGCCGCTGCGGTGCGCCAGTTCGACGGCGTCCAGGGTCTCGGTCAGCGAGCCGATCTGGTTCACCTTGACCAGCAGGCTGTTCGCCGACTTCTCGTCGATACCGCGCTGCAGCCGCTCGACGTTGGTGACGAACAGGTCGTCGCCGACCAGCTGGATCTTGTCGCCGAGCTCACCGGTGATGGCCTTCCAGCCGTCCCAGTCCTCCTCGTTCAGCGGGTCCTCGATCGACACGATCGGGTACGACGCCACCAGGTCGGCGTAGTAGGCGATCATCTCGTCCGCCGACTTCTTGCCGCCCTCGAACGCGTACACGCCGTCGGTGAAGAACTCGCTCGCGGCGACGTCCATCGCCAGCGCGATGTCCTTGCCGAGCTGCAGGCCGGCCTTCTCGACCGCGACCGCGATCAGGTCCAGGGCGGCCCGGTTGCTGTCCAGGCTCGGCGCGAAGCCGCCCTCGTCACCGAGGCCGGTGGACAGGCCGCGCTCCTTCAGCACCGCCTTCAGGGCGTGGTAGACGCCCGCGCCCTGCATGACCGCTTCGGCGTACGTCGCCGCGCCGATCGGGGCGATCATGAACTCCTGGACGTCGACGTTGCTGTCCGCGTGCGCGCCGCCGTTCAGGATGTTCATCATCGGCACCGGCAGGACGTGCGCGTTCGGGCCGCCGACGTACCGGAACAGCGGCAGGCCGGAGCTCTCCGCCGCCGCCTTCGCGACCGCGAGGCTGACGCCGAGGATCGCGTTCGCGCCCAGCTTGGCCTTGTTCGGGGTGCCGTCCAGGTCGAGGAGCGCCCGGTCGATCAGGCGCTGCTCGTGGACGTCGTACCCGACGATCTCCTTGTCGATGTCCTCGAGGATCGCGGTGACGGCCTTCTGTACACCCTTGCCGCCGTACCGGTCCTTGTCGCCGTCACGCAGTTCCACGGCCTCGAACTGGCCGGTGGAGGCGCCCGACGGGACGGCTGCGCGGGCGATGGTGTCGTCGTCGAGCAGAACCTCGACCTCGACAGTGGGGTTGCCGCGCGAGTCGAGGATCTCGCGCGCGCCGACGGCCTCGATGGTGGCCACATTGACTCCCAAGTTCTCGATGACGAATCGCTGCTGAGCCTAGTCCCCAGACCAGCAAGCTCAGTGGACCGCGTCGACCCTAACGATCGCACCCACGGGTACCTCCCGCGTCAATAACACTCCGTTGGGCGCCCGATACACCGCCAAATCCGCACAATCCACACCCAGCAAGACTTCTACGTTTGTCCGAAGCCCCACCCGACTGTCCTTCACCGGCGCGAGATGAACATGCGTACGTCGTCCCGCACGCAACCCTTCCCGTTCAATCGCAGGCAGCGCCGCGCGATTCGTCCCGTGCCACAGGAGATCCTCGGGGTAAATGCGTTCCCAACTGTTCTCCAACGCTTCACGTGTCACGGGCATCCCCTCGAGCGAATGCCCCTGGCACGCACGGATCCGCTCCCCGTCGACCTGGAGCCGCTGCTTGTCGTTCTCGCGCACGGCGACGGACAGCCGCTCCCGGGTCAGCCCGAGAATCCGCAGTACGTCGGGGACCGCAGCCCAACCGTCCGCACTCATCGTGAGGCCGCGTTCACCCGCCGTATGGCGCAGGAGTCTGGAGACCGCCCTGCTGTCACGGCTCACGTCAGCGCCCTCCTCAGCCCGTCCACCCGGTCGTCGCGCCCCGGTCGCGTGACGACGTAGTACCGCACCGGCGGCAGGTCCTTGACCGGGATCTTCCGTACGGCGCTCGTCGTCCGGACCGAACCATTGACGACCGCCGGCCCGATACCGAGACGCACGAAGTGGACCAGCAGTTCCCACCCTTCCGCCTCTACTGCGACGGACCACCTGAGCCCTTGGTCGAGCATGCTCCGCTCCAGTTGCTGCCGATGCGGGCGATCCTTCGGCGGTACGACGAGCGCCTCGTCCTGCAGATCCTTCAACCGGACGGTACGTCGTCCCGCGAGGCGGTGATCGTTGCGCACGATGAGCGTCTGCGGGAACTGTGCGAGGAGTTCGCAGTCGAGGTCGTCGGGCGGGATGCCCAGTGCGGTCACGCCGACGTCCGCCGTACCGCCCCGGACGGCAGTCAGGGTCTCGGCTGCGCCGCCGGTGAGCAGGCGCAGCGCGCGGCCGCGGGTGAGGTAGCGGCGGAGCGGGTCGGCCAGCAGGTACAGGTACGAACCGGAGCCGGCGATCAGCACGAGCGGTCGCGGCGGTGCGGCATCGAGCGTGCGGAGGAAGTCCGCCGCGCGGTCGCGGGTGTCGTTGGCGAAGGCGGCCAAGCGTTCACCCGCGTCGGTCAGCAGCAGCTGTCGTCCTTGCTTCACGTAGAGCTGCGTGCCGAGGCGGGTCTCCAGCTTGCGGACGCGGGCGTGGAGAGCGGGCTGACTGACATGCAGCTCCTCGGCGGCACGCGTGAAGTTGCGATGCCCCGCGAACACCGCAAACGCCTGCAGATCCTCCGCCACCAGATCCATCACCAGAAACTATAGCTGTGTCGATAAGAACTAGTTCTGCTGGATAGCTCGACGCGCCGACGATGAAGGCATGAACAGATTGGGAATCGATATCGGACGTGTGATCATCGCCGGAGGGTCCGGCCCGGGCGACACGTCGTTCTTCTCCGGTGACACCACGGCCATGCTGCGAACCCCCGCCGTACCGGGTGCCTTCGCGGCGATCGCGCGGTTGGTGCCGTTGTTCGGTGAGGCGTGGCTGGTGTCCAAGTGTGGGCCGCGGGTGCAGGAGCGGTCGCTGGAATGGTTGCGCTGTCACCGCTTCTTCGAGCGGACCGGGATCCCCGCCGGGAACGTGCGGTTCTGCCTACGCCGCCCCGAGAAGGCGATCCATTGCGTCGAGCTCGGTGTCACGCACTTCGTCGACGACAAGCCGGACGTGATCGCTGCGATCACGCCGGTGGTTCCGTACCGCTACCTCTTCAAGGACTGGGAGACGACGGAGGCCGCCGTACTGCGGGACCTACAGGCCGAACGAGCGGCGGGCGTCGGCTAGGCCCTTCAGGTTGTCGGCGGGGCCGGTGATGCCGGTGAGGAGGTTGGTGGTGATGCGCCAGGCGAAGTAGCCGGCCTGGACGGCGTAGCGCACTCGCAGGAACGTGGGCAGGCCGCGCGCGAGTTCGTTGGCCAGGTCGGGTCGCCGGCTCAGGTACGCCGGGACCACCGGGTCGCCGTTGTACATGACGGCGGACGCGACGTCGTACAGGATCGGGCCCTGCATCGCGCTCCCCCAGTCGATCAGCGCGACCCGGCCGTCCGCCTGACGCCGGAAGGCCTCCGCGGCCGGATCGCCGTGCAACCACGCCCACGAGACCGGCCCGAGCGCGATCGCGTCCGCGACCGCCCCCTCGACAGCCGGCCGAATCCAAGGCTCAAGATCCAACGACCCTTCGAACGGCAGCAGGAACCGCAACCAGTCGGCGGTCTCACCGGATTCGAGCGGCGCAGCCGAGTGCACCCGCCCGAGCACATCCCCGATCGGCACCTGATCCGCAGGCACCAACTCGTCACCGTCGACATACTGCAGTACGGCGACCTGCCGCCCATCGACCCGCTCCACCAACCGCCCACGCTTACTCCACCGCGGCCGCCCGGTGGGCACGCCCGCGTCGTGCAGCCGTACAGCCAACTGCAACCCAGGCTCGAACGCTGCGTCATCAAGACCGACCGCCTTCAGCACAACCCGCTCCACCCCACACGTGGCCAGCCAAGTCGCCGAGTTCATCCCCCCAGTCAGCACCTCCAGCCGAGCCGCCTTCAAATCCCAGTGCTCCCGCAACACCTCAGCAACATCCACCCGCCCACCCTCCCAGCCACCCACCACCCCAAGCAGCCGATTTTCTGGCGTACCTAAGAACGGGTAGTGCACCACCGAGACACCGTACGCAAAACCACTCCCACGCTCAGGTGCACTACCCAACCACCGGGCACCTCCCGTCGTTAGGTACGCGGTGGAGGTCGCGTTCCTGGTCTGGATGCGGCGGCCGAAACGCCCTCCGCACTTTGCTGGACGGCCCGAAGTAGCCCTCGAGAACGTCGGCGGCGCCGATCACTCCCATTTCAGCGCATCTGGGTTCCACGACTTCGAGCTTGCCGCCCCGGCCAGCACAGGGTCGATGAAGCCCGCGACAAGTTCGGTCGCAGCGGCGACGGCGAGGCGGTCGGCGAGATGGGGAACGCGCCTTGCCATCTTGGCGTATGCCGGCCCCCAGGTCGGTGGGACTTCGAAGTGAGTGAGCGGGTGCATCCGACAGCGGCGCGCTTCGACCTCCGAAGCATGCGCGAGTGCGGTGCCATCGACGCGTTGGGTGACAGCGATGACAGCGAGGTCGACGAGATCCTTCTCGCGGCTACTCGAGCGATCGTGATGCAACTCCATCGTGGCCCAGACCTTGTCCGCGACCTGGTCGACGATCGGATAGAGCCGGTAAGGATGGCTGATCAGTCGCGGGAGAGGCAGTCGGTTTGCCGGCTCGACGGTGGTGACCGGCGCGGTCAGTCCGGCGCCGGTGGCGAGGTCGATGTTGATGCGACCCTTGTGCTGAACGCCGAGGTACACGTCGAAGGAGACGCGGAACCCATCCACGTAGGGCTGCTGCTCGCCGGCGACCGATGCGTGGTGCTCACCATAGATGAATCGGAAGTGGTCGCCGAGGTCGAGTTCCGCCAGACGGCGGAGGTCTGCCAGCGCCTGATCGACAGTGAAGCCATCGCAGTAGAGGTCGATGTCCAAGGTAGAGCGGGCGGACGGGATGCGCGCGAGCATGCCGGTTCCGCCTTTGAGGAGCCATTCGGAGTCGTCGCCTTCACTGAACACACGACTGAGAAGGCGGCGGAAGTACTCGAAGCGGATCCGCTCCGCGACCGTCAGAGATGGATCATCCTTGGTTGCAGCCGCGGCGGCGGCCTTGATCGCCGACTCGACACCGGCCGCGGACGGGTACGGTTTGAAGTCAGTCACGATTGCCACCTCGGGCGAGGGTGTCGAGTGCGCGCAGGTCGGCCGCGACCGTCGCGATCGAGGCCAGGCTCGGCTCCGCCTCGTTGGTCAGCCGCGCGATGGTCCGGCTGAGTCCACGCAGCGACCCCGACATCTCGACAAGGCGATCAAGGAGCGCGTTGCCATCACCGGCCGGGAGTCCGTTGCGGGAAGCGAGGGGGGCGAGCAGCGCCTGAAGTCGGGCGAGATCCAGATGTCCGCTGCGTAGAGCATCCCCCATGGCGTCTGCGACGAGGCTGAGGTCGGTGCGCCCTTCTACGAGGTCGGCGATCGTCCGCTCCCTGGTCGTGGCCGGGAGCCCGTGCGCGATGGTGATGTCCTGCCGAGGCAGCGCACGGGTCCGGTAGTGGATCTCGGAGCGCTGGGACTGTCGCCGCCGCGGGGTCGAGAACTCGTGACGGTCGGGCGGCAGGTCTCCGATGTGGTGCAGATGTGCCGCAGAGGCGCCGGTGACGACCACGCCATCGGCCAGACTTCGGAGGCGAATCTCGGCAATCTCTCCGGGTTGGGTGCTCAGCCATGCGGCTCGCAGCGCCTCGAACTCGTCGCTGGGCGCGCCCACATCCCGGTACACACCGTGCATCACACGCTGAAGGTGGCCGGTATCGGCCAGGCGCGACAGCATGAGCCGACTCACCCCGAGAGAAGCCGCCTGCGCGGCGGTGACCATGCCCCACTGCGAGGCTGTCACCGCGGCGAGCACCTTCAGCGCCTGGGAAGCATTCATGCTTGAAATGTATCTCTCCGGAAGAAACATTCCAAGCTTCACCTTCGCGGGAGCCTGGCGAACTCGCCCCTGCCTGGTCGGAGAGCCGTAAGCCCCGACGGATCTACTCGGTGCCTTCGGCGGCGCGGATTTCGGTGGTTAGTTGGTGGACGGCGAGGCGGAGGGCTTGTTCGGCGTCTACGCCTAGGGTGCGGGACTCGCGGACGATGGTCATGAGTTGGTGGCCGATTCGGTCGAGGTCTGTGTCGGCCGCGGGCGGGAGTTCGGCGGGGAGGACCTTGGCGGCGCGGCCCAGGACCTTGTCGGCCAGGGCCAGGGCGGGGAGTGCGAGGGGGATGCCTTCGAGGACTGAAGAGCGTTGTTTTTCGGCGGCCTTGATGGTTTCCCAGTTGGCCTCGACGGCGGCGGCGTCTGCTGCGTCGACGGTGCCGAAGACGTGGGGGTGGCGGCGGATGAGTTTTTCGACGATGTCGGCGGCTACGTCGTCGATCGTGAAGATCTCGTCGTCCTGGGCGATCCGGGAATGAAAGGCGACCTGGAGGAGCAGGTCGCCGAGTTCCTCGCGGAGGTGGTCCCGGTCGCCGGTGTCGATCGCCTCGAGCGTCTCGTACGTCTCCTCGAGCAGGTACTTCGCCAGGCTCTCGTGCGTCTGCTCCTGGTCCCACGGGCAGTTCCGCCGCAGCCGGTCCATCACCCGGACCAGATCGATCAGCCGCGCCCCAGGTACGTCGTACGCCCCGTGCAGGATCTCCACGCCGTACGCCGCCTGCGGGTCCCGGGTCCGCTCGTCCGCGACGACCCGCAGCAGTCCCGGCTCGCCGTCGTCGCCGGTCAGCCACACGACCTGCCGGCCGGCCTCGGCCGCGGACGAGAGCCACGACCAGGCGGCCTCGGCACCGGCGTCGACCTGCGTGACGACCAGGCCGGAACCGATCACGGCCTGTACGTCGGGGCGGTCCGGCCCTCCTGCCGCGCCGATCTCGTCGGCGGCCTCGAGCGCCTGCCAGGTGGCGCGGGTGAGGAGCCCGGGGGCGACACGAGGACTCGTGAGGACGACCTTGATACCACCCGCGGACCCGTCAGGCATTCGCCGTCAGCCCTGGCCCTGCTGCTGGGCGGCGGCCTCGGCGGCCTTGCGCTTGGCCGCGGTCTGGTCGGACTCCTTGGACAGCGAACCGGAGACCGCCGTGTCGAGCCGGCCGTCGCTCCACTGACCGAAGCGCGGCGCGACCGTCACCTTGATGTCCTTCGAGGCGGCGTTCAGGGCCTGCAGCCCCTCCTGCGCCTTCTGCTGGCCGTCCGTGTCGTGGATGCCCTTGCCGCCGGCGAGCTTGATCGTGACGATCAGCGTCGCGGCGAGCTTGTCCAGGAACGCGCGGGACGCCGGATCGGCCTGCAGCTTCTGGTACGCCTCGGCGCTCGGCGCCACGGCGTTCTTGGCCGCGTCGGCCACCTCCGCGTCGCTGACCGGGATCGCCTTCTGCTGCCGGACCTGCGCCGCGAGCTCGTTGCTGACCATCCCGTTCAGCGCGGCCTGGTCGGGGTACGCCTCACCGAGTGCCGCGCCGACGGCGCGCGAGGTCTTGTCGACGTCGCCGATGCTGATCTCGGTGTCACCGATCATCGCTGCCGCGCCGGGGTGGGTGCCCGCCGCACAACCGCCGGTCAGCAGCACCGTCGCCACCACCACACCGAGAGCCCGAAGCCGTGTGCTCACCGAATCTCCTCGCAATGTCCTGTCAGGTTCACGCGGGCACCACAATAGGTTCGGCGATCACGTCGTCGATCAACCGGGTGCACCATTGCAGCAGCTCCTGGTCGCGGAGCGGCTGACCGCCGATCTGCCGGGTGGCAGGTCGTGGCACCAGAATGGTATGCAGTTGCGGCTTCACCAGACTCTTCGGGTACAGCCTGTTGAGCCGGAGCACCTTCGAGTCGGGCAGTTCGACCGGTCCGAACCGGATCAGGTTCCCCTGCAGCGTGACGTCGTGCAGCCCCGCCCGGCGGGCGTGGTTGCGGAACTTCGCCACCTCGATCAGGTTCAGCACGGCCTGCGGAATGTCGCCGTACCGGTCGTGCAGCTCTTCGACCAGTTCGGCGATTCCGTCGGAGTCCCGTACGGCGGCCAGCCGCTGGTACATCTCCAGGCGCAGGCGCTGCGACGGGATGTAGTCGTGCGGCAGGTGCGCGTCGATCGGGAGCTCGATCTTGACCTCGGGCTCCTCGGCCTGGGTGTCGCCGCGGTACTCCGCGACCGCCTCGCCGACCAGCCGCACGTACAGGTCGAAGCCGACGTCCGCGATGTGCCCGGACTGCTCGCCGCCGAGCAGGTTGCCGGCGCCGCGGATCTCCAGGTCCTTCATCGCGACCGCCATACCCCCGCCCAGATCCGAGTGCTGCGCGATGGTGGCGAGCCGGTCGTGCGCGGTCTCGGTCAGCGGCTTCTCCGGCGGGAAGAAGAAGTATGCGTACGCGCGCTCCCGGCCACGACCGACCCGGCCGCGGAGCTGGTGCAGCTGGGACAGGCCGAGCAGGTCGGCGCGCTCGACGATCATCGTGTTCGCGTTCGAGATGTCGATCCCGGACTCGACGATCGTCGTACACACGATCACATCGAACTGCTTCTCCCAGAAGCCCTGGATGACGTTCTCGAGCGTGTGCTCGTTCATCTGGCCGTGCGCGACGCTGACGCGCGCCTCGGGGACCAGTTGCCGGATCCGCGCAGCCGCCTTCTCGATCGTGTTCACCCGGTTGTGGACGACGAAGACCTGGCCCTCGCGGAGCAGCTCGCGCCGGATCGCGGCGGTCACCTGGCCCTCCTCGTACGCGCCGACGAAGGTCAGCACCGGGTGCCGCTCCTCCGGCGGGGTCGCGATCGTCGACATCTCGCGGATCCCGGTGATCGACATCTCCAGGGTCCGCGGGATCGGTGTCGCGGACATCGTCAGTACGTCGACCGCGGTGCGCAGCCGCTTCAGCTGTTCCTTGTGCTCGACGCCGAACCGCTGCTCCTCGTCGACCACGACCAGCCCGAGGTCCTTGAACGCGACCTCGCCGCTGAACAGCCGGTGCGTCCCGATCACCACGTCGACCGACCCGTCGGCGAGACCGTCGATGGTGGCCTTGGCCTCCTTGTCGGTCTGGAACCGCGACAGCGGCGCCACGTTCACCGGGAACGCGGCGTACCGCTCGGCGAAGGTCGCGTAGTGCTGCTGCACGAGCAGCGTCGTCGGCACGAGTACGGCGACCTGCTTGCCGTCCTGCACCGCCTTGAAGGCGGCCCGGACGGCGATCTCGGTCTTGCCGTAGCCGACGTCGCCGCAGACGATCCGGTCCATCGGCATGACGCGTTCCATGTCGTGCTTGACGTCGTCGATGGTGGCGAGCTGGTCGGGCGTCTCCACGAACGGGAACGCGTCCTCGAGCTCGCGCTGCCACGGGGTGTCCTTGGCGAAGGCATGCCCCTTGGTCGCCTGGCGCGCGGCGTACAGCTTGATCAGCTCGCCGGCGATCTGCCGGACCGCCTTGCGGGCGCGGCCCTTGCGCTTGGCCCAGTCCCCGCCGCCCATCTTGTCGAGCGACGGCTGCTCGCCGCCGACGTACCGCGTGACCTGGTCGAGCTGGTCGGTCGGCACGTACAGGCGGTCGCCGGGTTGGCCGCGCTTGCTCGGCGCGAACTCGATCACGACGTACTCGCGGGTGGCCTTCTGGGATCCGGTGCCGACGGTCCGCTGCATCATCTCGACGTACCGGCCGACGCCGTGCTGCTCGTGGACGACGTAGTCGCCGGGCTGCAGCTCGAGCGGGTCGATCGTCTTCTTGCGGCGCGACGGCATCCGTTGCTGGGAACGGCGTTCGGCCATCGAGCGCTGGCCGGCCAGGTCGTTCTCGGTGAGCACCGCGAACTTGATGCCCTCGGCAATGAACCCCTGCTCCAGCTGGCCCTGCGAGATCAGTACGACGCCGGGCTCGGGGGTCTCCTCGATCCCGTCGACCACCCGGGCCGGCAGCTCGGCCTCGGAGAACACCTCGGCCAGCCGCTGCGCGGGACCGTGCCCTTCGGTGACGCACACGACGCGCCAGCCGTCCCGGAGCCAGCCGCGGATGTCCTCGGCTGCGGCCGCCGTCTCACCGCGGTACGGGTCGACTTCGTGGACGGCGAGGATCCTGCTGGTGACCGCACCGGCCTCGGTGTCGATGTCGAACGCGACCCGCGCCCCCATCGAGTCCCGCAGCTCGGGCGCGTCGGTCGGAGCGGCCGCGAACGGCGACATGCTCCACCAGGCCAGCCCCTTGCTCAGGGCCTGCGACCGGACGTCGCCGAGCGACATGTACGCCGCCGCGCCCAAGTCGATCGGGGCCTCCCCGCCACCGGCTGCCGCGGCCCAGGACGCCTCCAGGAACTCCTGGCTGGTCGCCACCAGGTCATGTGCCCGCGCGCGCACCCGCTCGGGATCGCTGACAACCACGTGCGTACCGGCCGGCATCAGGTCGACCAGCAGCTCCATGTGGTCGACGAGCACCGGCGCCAGCGACTCCATGCCCTCGACGGCATGCCCTTCGGCGAGCTTCTCGAACAGTTCGGCCAGCTCGGGATGTTCCTTCGCCAGTACGGCGGCCCGCGCGCGGACCTCCTCGGTCAGCAGCAGCTCGCGGCACGGAGGGGCCCACAGACCGTGCTCGGCGATCTCCAGCGAGCGCTGGTCGGCGACCGCGAAGTACCTGATCTCCTCGACGTCGTCGCCGAAGAAGTCCACCCGCAGCGGGTGCTCCTCGGTCGGCGGGAAGACGTCGATGATGCCGCCGCGGACCGCGAACTCCCCGCGCCGCTCGACCAGGTCCACCCGGTGGTACGCCGCGGCAGCGAGCCGCTCGACGACGTCCTCGAGCTCGACCGAGTCGCCGACGTGCAACTGCACGGGCCTCAGGTCCGCGAGCCCGGCGACCTGCGGCTGCAGCACGGACCGCACCGGCGCGACCAGGATCCGGATCGGACCGGTCGTCTCGTCGGACGGATCCGGATGCACGAGACGACGCAGTACGGCGAGTCGCCGGCCGACCGTGTCGGAGCGGGGCGACAGGCGCTCGTGCGGCAGCGTCTCCCAGGCCGGGTAGTAGGCGACCGTGCCGGGCTCCTCGACGAGGCACTGGAGGGCCTCGGTGAGCTCCTCGGCCTCGCGGAAGGTGGCGGTGACGGCGAGCACCGGACGGTCGGCGCCGTTCTGGGCCGCGGCGATCGCGGCGAGCAGGACCGGGCGCACCGGCGTCGGCGCGCTCAGGTCGAGGGTCGTGACGGTGTCGCCGCGGGCGTCCCGAACGGCCTCGGCCACCACCGGATCGGTGATCAGGGTGTCGACGAGACCGCTGAGTTTCACGAGTTGTACTTCCCTTGAGTTGCCTCTAGGCCGTCGGTGAGCAGGGATTCGACTGCATCTGCAGAGCGGTCGACGGCGAACGGAAGGTCCTTGCGTTCGGTCGCGGAGAACTCGTTCAGGACGAAGTCGGCGGGTGCCTGCCGGCCCGGCGGACGACCCACACCGAACCGAACTCGATAGTACTCACCGGTGCCAAGCGATTTCCGCAGCGATTTCAGCCCGTTGTGGCCGTTGTCGCCGCCGCCGAACTTGCACCGCAGGACACCGAAGTCGATGTCCAGCTCGTCGTGCACCACGACCAGGTTGGCCGGGTCCAGCTTGAAGAACTTCAGCAGCCCCGACACCGGTCCGCCGGACTCGTTCATGTACGCGCGGGGCTTGGCCAGGATCGTCCGCAGGCCGCTGATCCGGGTCTCGATCACCTCGGACTTGACCTGCTTGCTCTGCTTCCACTTCGCGCCGGTCCGGGCCGCCAGCTCGTCGGCGACCAGCTGCCCGATGTTGTGCCGGGTGCGGGCATACGAAGGGCCGGGATTCCCCAGTCCGACGACCAACCACACGTCGTCCGCCACGGATCCCGGCCCTCCCGAAGATGTCTGGTGCTGCGGCAGCAGACTACTCGGCCGCGGCGGCCACCGGCTCGGCCGAAGCGCCCTCGGCACCCTCGGCGCCTTCGGTGTCGCCCTCGAGCTGCTCGGCGGTCGGCTGCTGGGTGACGTTCACGACCAGGGTGTCCGGCTCGACGGCCAGCGTCGTACCGGTCGGCAGGGTCAGGTCGGACGCGTGGATCTGGGCGCCGATCTCGAGGCCCTCGATCGACACGGTGACACCGTCGGGGATGTGCGTCGCCTCGGCCTCGACCAGAATGCTCTGCGCCTCCAGGACGACCAGGGCGTCGCTGACGGCGTCGCCCTCGAGGTGCACGGCGATGTCGACCTGGACCTTCTCGCCGCGGCGGACGATGACCAGGTCCACGTGCTCGATGGTGCCCTTCAGCGGGTCGCGCTGGACCTGCTTCGGCAGCGCCAGGTGGGACTCGCCGTCCTCGACCTCGATCAGCAGCAGGGCGTTGGCGGTCTTCAGGGCCAGCATGGTGTCGTGACCGGGCAGCGTGATGTGCACCGGGTCACTGCCGTGGCCGTACAGGACAGCGGGAACCTTGTTGTCCCGGCGGATTCGGCGGGCAGCCCCCTTGCCGAACTCCGTGCGCGATTCGGCTTGGATCTTGACCTCGGCCACGACTGAACTCCTCAAAGCGTTGCGGTGATCTGTTGTCTGGATAGAACTCGGCTGCGGCCTCAGCGGGCGCCTGCTGACCCCGAGAAGGCGTCAGGCAACGAACCACCGCGTCGATCACGGAGCCGCGCCCAACAGTTCACGGGGGGCGTCCCTCGCCGAGGCAACCAAAACAGTCTACCCACGAGCCCGGCCAGACGGGAAATCCGTCCCGCCGAGGCATTTTGCTCCAGGTCCGACGGGGTTCCGGTGAGCGCTTTTCCGACCCTCCGGCCGGATGTGTGGGTGGCGGCGCACCCGGGGACTTGAGACAGACCCTGGAGGGCTGGAACAGCACATTTCCTGTCTCCACCCACCAACTCCTGTCTCCAGTCACGATCGCACCACCGCACCTCACCACCGCACCACACCACCCCTCGCTCGCTCGCACGCACCGCATACGAGGGGATATCCGATGGTGTTGTGGCTTCTCTGTTGGTACTAGAGGGGAGAACCCACAACATCAGGGGATATCCGGTGGTGATCGGGCTGGTGGCGGCGCGGCTGCTCGCGGCGGGGTGATGTGCACGCTCGACAGGTAGTGCACCCGCGAGACGCTGTACGCACGGACACGTTCACGCTCAAGTGCACTACCCCACCACCCGACACATCCTGTCGAGCTTGCAGATCACACCGCTTTTCAGGACCCCGGCTTCGGTACGTTGCTCCGGTGATCTCGCCGTACGCCGTGCTCAGCCTGCTGTTCCCGATCGTGCTGATCGGTGGCGTGACCGGCCTGATCGTCTGGCGGATGCGCCGCCGGCAGGAGCTGCTGAGGCAGCGCGCCGCGGAGGTGGCGTCGGTCGGGTGGTATCCGGCCCCGCCGAACCCGTGGCTGGCGCAGATCGCCGCGAACCTGTTCCGCGAGGGCGAGCCCGGCGAGACGTACGCCGGCGTGTACAACGGCCGCGGTCTGTGCGTACTCGATTACACGTACGTCACCAGCAACGGCAAGACCCAGCAGACCCACACCGTCAACCTGGTCGCCCTGACCCTCCCGGTCGCGTTGCCGCCGCTGACGATCCGGCACGAGTCGGGTCTGCGGCGGATGTTCCTCGGAGGCGATCTCGAGCTGGAGAACCAGCAGTTCAACGACCGGTTCCGCGTGGAGTGCGTCGACAAGCGGTACGGGTCGGCCGTCATGCATCCCCGGATGATGGAGTGCGTGCTGTTCAACCCGGGGCTGGAGTGGCAGATCGCCGGGAACGCGTTCGTGTCCTGGTCGGTCGACGGGTTCGTCGTACCGGATGTGCTGGCCCGGCTGGACGCGATGACGCGGCTGATCGACCTGATCCCGCCGTTCGTGCTGCGCGACTACGGGCAGCCGACGTTCAGCTGAGTTTGGTCCAGACCTGCCGGAGCGCGCGGGCCGCGTCGCCTTCGAGGCCCGCAGCGTCCAAGGTCTCGGCCAGCTCGTCGAACTCCGGACCCCACCGCCAGGCGACACCGCGGAGCTGGTCCGGGAGTCCCGGATCCTTCAGCGAGCCGCCGTCCGCGCGGGTCTGCTGCGCGATCAGCGCCTCGGTGACACCGTGCTTCTCGGCCAGCTGGAAAGCGAGCACCGCCAGCGCCGCCTTGCCCTTGTTGTATAGCGCGTACGACGATTTCGCCGCGCTGGCCGCACCCGGTTCGGCGCCGACCACCATCGGGGTGACCGCGGTCCCGGCCCACAACGCTGCGACCTGGTCGGCCGCCGTACCGGACAGCATCAGATGTGTCGGGCTAGGCCCACCAGTCGGCGGTGGCCCAACCACACCGGCGTCGACGAACGTTGCATCGGGTACGGCGGACTGGGCTTCACGCAACGACGCCGGGGACAGCGGATTCGCCTCGACGTACAAGCCCGCGAAGCCCGCAGCGCCAACCTGCCGCGCGATGTCGACCGCGCCTTGCGGTGCACACGAACAAAGCACCGCCTCCGCACCGCCCACCGCGTCCGCGAAGGACGCACCGAGCAGCCCGGCCTCGTCGGCCCGCGCCTTGGAAGCGTCACTGCGACCGTCCGGCACCCAGGACACCTCATGACCCGCGGCGACCAGCTGCGCCGCGAGCTTCGAACCCATCGCTCCCGGGTGGAAGACGGCGATCCGCATGTCAGGCGCGGCCCTCGAACAGGCTGGTCACCGAGCCGTCCTCGAACACCTCGCGGATCGCGCGGCTGATCAGCGGCGCGATCGACAGTTCGGTGAGCTTGTCGAAGCGGCGCTCCTCGGCGATCGGCAGCGTGTTCGTGACGATCACCTCGCTGGCCTGGCAGTTCTTCAGCCGGTCCACCGCAGGACCGGACAGGATCGCGTGGGTCGCGGCGATCACCACGCCCGCGGCGCCCTCGGCGTACAGCGCGTCAGCCGCCTTGGTGATGGTGCCGGCGGTGTCGATCATGTCATCGACCAGGATGCAGACCCGGCCCTTGACCTCACCGACGACCCGGTTCGCGACCGTCTCGTTCGGGCGGTCGATGTCGCGGGTCTTGTGGATGAAGGCCAGCGGCGCGTTGTTCAGCCGCGCCGACCACTGCTCGGCCACCTTGATCCGGCCGGCGTCCGGCGACACCACGGCCAGCTGTTCGTCGCCGTACTTGTTCCGGACGTACTCGCTCAGGATCGGCATCGCCATCAGGTGGTCCACCGGGCCGTCGAAGAAGCCCTGGATCTGCGAGGTGTGCAGGTCCACGCAGATCAGCCGGTTGGCGCCCGCGGTCTTGAACAGGTCGGCCATCAGCCGGGCCGAGATCGGCTCCCGGCCGCGGTGCTTCTTGTCCTGCCGCGCGTACCCGTAGAACGGGAGCACCACGGTGATCCGCTTGGCCGACGCCCGCTTCAGCGCGTCGACCATGATCAGCTGCTCCATGATCCACTCGTTGATCGGCGAGGTGTGGCTCTGGATCACGAACGCGTCGCTGCCCCGGACCGACTCCTCGAACCGGACGTAGATCTCGCCGTTGGCGAAGTCGTACGCCTGGGTCGGGACCAGGCCGGACCCGAGCTCCGTGGCCACCTCCTCGGCCAGACCGGGATGCGCCCGGCCGGAGAAAACCATCAGGTTCTTCTCGGTGGTTCGTTTCATCCCGCTCATCGCCCGCGCCTCCCGTTGTTCTCGTACCGCTCAGGCCTGCTGCTCGTCCGGCTGATCGGCGAGCGCCGCCTCGGCCGCCGCGGCGGTCTTGGTGCCGGGACGCTTCCGCGCGACCCAGCCCTTGATGTTGCGCTGCCGGCCGCGCGCGACCGCGATCTCGCCCGGGCCGACGTCCTCGGTGAGCGCCGTACCGGCCGCCAGGTAGGCGCCGTCGGCGATCGTCCGCGGCGCCACGATCACCGAGTTGCTGCCGATGAACGAGTGCTTGCCGACGTGCGTCGGGTGCTTCGCGACACCGTCGTAGTTCGCGAAGATCGTGCCGGCGCCGATGTTCGCGCCCTCGCCGATCGTCGCGTCGCCGGCGTAGGTCAGGTGCGGGACCTTCGCGCCGTCGCCGATGGTGGAGTTCTTCGTCTCGACGAACGTGCCGATCTTGCCCTTCACGCCGAGCCTGGTGCCCGGGCGCAGGTACGCGAACGGGCCGACGCTCGCGCCGTCGCCGATCACCGCGAGCGTCCCGTGGGTGCGGATGATCGTCGCGTTCTCGCCGATCTCGACGTCGGTGAGCGTGGTGTCCGGGCCGATCGTCGTACCGCTCCCGACCACGGTGGCGCCGTGCAGTTGGGTGTTCGGCAGCAGGGTGACGTCCTGGGCGAGGTCGACGGTCCGGTCGACCCAGGTGGTGTTCGGGTCGACGATCGTGACGCCCTCGCGCATGAGCTTGGTGAGCGTACGGCGGTTCAGTTCGGCGCGCAGCGTGGCGAGCTGGACCCGGTCGTTGACGCCTTCGGTCTGCATCTCGTCGTTGGTGACGTGTGAGCCGACCCGCTTGCCGTCGGTCCGGGCGATGCCGATCACGTCGGTCAGGTAGAGCTCGCCCTGGGCGTTGTCGGTGGTGAGCCGGCTGAGACCGTCCCGCAGGGTGGCCGCGTCGAACACGTAGATCCCGGCGTTGATCTCGTCGATCGCCCGCTGCTCCGCGGTCGCGTCCTTGTGCTCGACAATCGCGGCGACGGTGCCATCCGCGCCCTGCACGATCCGCCCGTACCCGGTCGGATCAGGCACCCGCGCGGTCAGGACGGTGACCGCGTTGCCGTGCTTGTCGTGCTCGGCGATCAGGTCGTGCAGCGTCTCCGCCTCGAGCAGCGGGACGTCACCCGACGTCACGATCACCGAGCCGTCGAAGTCCTTGGGTATGGCGGTGAGCCCGGCGCGGACCGCGTCGCCGGTGCCCAGCTGCCGCTCCTGGACGGCGGTGCGGGCCTCCGGGTCGACGTTCTTGAGGTGTTCCTCGACCAGTTCGCGGCCGTTGCCGACCACGACCACGAGGTGCTCCGGACTGAGCGCCCGCGCGGTGAGCACGGCATGACCGACGAGACTGCGCCCGCCGATCTCGTGCAACACCTTCGGGGTCGCCGATTTCATCCGGGTTCCGAGACCGGCGGCCATGATCACGACCGCCGCGGGGCGATGGGAAGTCACGCGGTCTTCTCCTCGAGTTCCCTGCGAGTTCTTTCGACAAGTATCAGCATGGGCACCCGAAACAGCGCCCGCGCAAGCCTACTTGCTTCCCGAACACCCGCCCGCACGGGGACCGCGAGACCGATCTCACCCCACCCGGAACACCAACCGCCCCGTCCGGTGACTCTCGGTAATCATCGTGACCTACTTCGCCACCTTTCATCGGCACGCCGGGCGGGATCCTGGTCCTGCGGTACGTCGCCTCGACCAAGTCCGACCTGGGCGCAGTACGCGGTCACCCCGTGCAGGCAGAACCCACTCGATCCGGCCGACACGCCACACGGTCCACCGGTTGTGCCTGCGTGAGGATCCGCCTGGGCCGGGCTGCGGATCGGGACGGCCCGCGTACCGGCGGAGGTGGTCGCCGCGATCCACGGGCTCGCGGTCCGTGGCCTGCCCGAGCGCCAGTTCGGTCGTTCAGCACCTGGCGCGAGCCTGCAGAAAAGCGCCCGACAACGACATGTCGAAAGACCCAGCCGCGCTGCTTGCAAGGTGTCTGTCGCTTTTCGCCCGGCGCGGAGGCTCAGGCGAACGTCATCGGATCAGGATTGTCGGAGGGGCCTGGAATCCTTGCAGTATGGGCGATTCGCTGGTGGATGTCGGGGGCGTCACGCTGTTCGTCCGGGAGCTCGGGCGGCGGAGTGATCGGCCTTCTGTGGTGGTGATGCACGGCGGTCCTGATGTCGGGCATGGGTACCTGGTGCCTGGGTTCGAGCCGTTGGCGCGGGATCACCACGTGGTGATGTTCGACTTCCGCGGGTGCGGGCGGAGTGGTCGGGGTCTGCCTGACGACGACCTGCAGCCGGAGTTCGTCGTACGGGACACGCATCGGCTGATCGAGAGACTCGGGCTCGGGGCGGTCGACCTGGTCGGGTTCTCGACAGGTGGGCGCGCGGCGATGGAGTTCGTGCACCAGCATTCCGAGCAGGTACGGCGGTTGGTGCTCGCGTCGACGTCGGCGTACTCGTCCGCGGACAGTGCTGTCTACCTCGCGGACTGGGACGAGTACCAGCGCCGCCAACGGGTCGAGGACGAGGCGAACGGCGCCCTGCGCAACTCGACGATCTTCGTGTGGGACCTCGCCCGCGCACCGGCGTACCTGCAGCTGCTCGAATCCCTCGACACCGACCTCGGCGACTGGTCCGAGGAACGCGCAATGAACGGCCTCATGCACCCGTGGATCACGGGCGACCCCGAGCAGATCCTCCGCGCCTTCGCGAAACCCGTCCTGATCCTGCACGGCGAGAAGGACATGGGCTTCCCCGTGCAACTCGCGCGCCGCCTCCACCAAGCCGTCCCCAGCCAACTCGCCGTCATCCCCGACACCGCCCACATGTGCCATTTCGAACAACCCGAAACCTGGTCCCAACACATCCGAGAATTCCTGGACAACTGAAAACCGTGTGCCGGACTCTCACGGCGTCGATACGATCCTGAGCTGAGTGTCAGAGCGAGAAGGAGGTGGTTGCTGTGCGCGATTTCTGCGCGGTGCCGCCTCGGATCTTCTGGCGGCTCTGACTCTCACCGGGGCTCACCGCATCCGACCTTCCTGCGAGGAGTCCCAGATGCATTTCGAAGCATTGAGCGCCGTACGGGCGTTGTTCACCGACTACCCCGGGCTCTACTGGATCGCCGGCGGGTGGGCGCTCGACCTGTTCGCCGATCGGGTACGGCGGCCGCACACCGACGTCGACGTACTCGCCCTGGCCCGCGACCTCGACCTGGTCGCCGCCACGTTCACCGACCCGCGGCCGACGGTCGAGAACCCGAACACCGGCGACCAACGCCCCTGGGCACCGGGTGAGTCCTTGACGCCGGGTCCCGACGTACTTGCCTTCCCCGACGACCTGTTCCCGGCGCCGGTCCGCATCATCCTCGCGGCCTCCGACGGCGACGACTGGGTCTACCACCGCGGCCGCGGCACCCTGCGCAAACCGCTCGACGAGATCACGCTCACGACGGCCGACGGTACGCCGTACCTCGCGCCGGAGATCGTGCTGCTGTTCAAGTCCCGCAGCGACCGCCCGAAGGACATCCAGGACTTCCGCGACGTCGCCGCCGCGCTCGACCCGGCCCGTCGCGCTTGGCTGCACGATCGCATCGCCTCGCGCTACCCCGACCACGAGTGGTTGCCTGCGCTGACCTGACGTTGGTGGACTGGGAACACTCGGCGGGGTCGGTGAACAAGGTATCGCCTGTGCCCCGACACCGCGGGGTGTTCCCAGACCGATGCACCCGCACGATTGCGTAGGCTGCGGTGCTGTGCAGGCGACGCGGCTCGACATGGATCGGATTCGTGCGGCGCGCGAGGTCATCGACCCGGTGTTCCTCGACAGTCCCTTGTATCGGTGCGAGGCGCTGGAACTGGTGCTCGGCTGTGCGATCAACATCAAGCTCGAGACGGCGAATCCGGTACGAAGCTTCAAAGGTCGCGGTACCGAGGTCGTCGCGACTCAGCTCGCGGGCAGCGACTCACGCGCGGTGGTGTGCGCGAGCGCGGGCAACCTCGGGCAGGCGCTCGCGTGGTCCAGCCGCGATCGCGGTCTCGACGTCACGGTCGTCGCCTCGCGGTACGCGACCACGACCAAGCTCGACCGGATCCGCGCGCTCGGCGCCAAGCTCGAACTCGTCGACGGCGACCACGAACTCGCCCGCGAACGGGCTGCCGCAATCGCGCAGTACGACGGGATCCGCCTGCTCGAGGACAGCCTGGACCTCGAGACGTGCGAAGGCGCCGCAACCATCGGCCTCGAACTCGTCCCACAGCTCGACCTGGAACGGATCGACCCGGCGCGGATCGATCAGCCACGGTTTGATCAGGCGCGGATCGAGCAGCGGCGGCTCGATCGCGCGAGCGAGCGGCCCGTGGTGCTGATTGCGCTCGGCGGGGGTGCGATGGCGACGGGTGTGGGATACGTGCTGAAGACGCTCGCGCCGGCCGTCGAGGTGATCTGCGTTCAGCCGCTCGGCGCACCGGCGTTGACGAATTCCTGGCACCAGCGCCGCGTCATCACCACCGACACAACCGACACCATCGCGGACGGGGTCGCCGGCCGCATCCCCATCCCGGAGGTCCTCGACGACCTCCTCGTCGTCGCCGACGACGCCGTACTCGTCCAGGAATCCTCGATCGTCACCGGCCTCTGCATGCTGCTCGACCACGCCGGCCTCGTCGTCGAACCGTCGGCTGCACTCGGCATCGCCGCAGTCCTCGAGGACCGCGAGCGCTTCGCCGGACGGCAGGTGTTCACGATCGTGTGCGGCAGCAACGTCGACCTGGACAAGTACCGGGGCTGGGTCGGCCTCTGATGGCGAGGCTCGCGGTGAAACTCCTGTTGCTGGACGAGAACGACCGCCTGCTCCTCATCCACGCCAAGGACCCGAAGACCGACGCCGAGTGCTGGTACCCGGTCGGCGGCGGCGTCGAACCCGACGAGTCCCTCCAGACGGCCGCCGCGCGCGAGACGTACGAGGAGACCGGTCTGCGCGACCTGCCGCCGGGGACCCACGTGTGGACGCGGGATCACACGTACGAGTTCAACGGCGAGACTGTCGACGTACACGAGGAATGGCTCCTGCACCGCGTCGGGCGCTTCACGCCGGCCCCGGCGCAGCTGAGCAACTACGAAACCACCACGATCCTCGGCTTCCGTTGGTGGACCGCGCAGGAGCTGATCGAGACTGCCAAAACCGTGTTCCCACCACAACTCGGCCACCTGCTGACCGACCTACTCAAGGTCGAACGGTGACCGCATAGGAGAATGACTTCGTGTCTGCTCCTGCGGTCGTCATCCGTCCGGCTCGGCTCGAAGACGGCGAGTACGTCTGGCCGCTCGCCCAGGCCTTCGCCACCTCGTTCACTCCCGAACGGTCCGCGTTCGACGCGACGTGGAAGCAACTGGTCGACGTACCCGACACGCTGCTGCTGGTCGCCGAAACCGCTGAAGGCATCGTCGGCTACCTCCTCGGCAACAGCCATCTCACCTTCCTCGCCAACGGTTGCGTCGCGTGGGTCGAGGAGGTCATGGTCGACGAGAACCAGCGGCAGTCCGGAATCGGTCGCCTGCTGATGGAGCATGCCGAGCGATGGGCCGAGTCCACCGGCGCCGCCTACCTCGCCCTCGCCAGCCGCCGAGCAGGACCGTTCTACCTGGCCCTCGGCTACGAAGACTCCGCCGCCTTCTTCAAGAAGACCCTGACCTGATCCGACGATCGCATCGGGCTCGAGCAGATCAGGTGTCGTAGCAGGCGCCGGGAGCGCCTAAAGCCAGGGCGGGTCGTGTCGGCTGACGTAGGCGCGTGCGCGTTCTGTCGGATCTGCCCAGTACTGGTGCGGTTGTCGATGCACGTGCCGTTCGCAGAACTCCTGAAGGTCGCTGCTGATCGTCTCCACCTCACGGACGGGGAGACCCTCGAAGTCGCTGTTGACCTGCAGGAGTTCGGACTCGAGGTTCCAACCCGACGCATCGAACACCCATGTGCCCCACCTCGCGTACACATGCAGTGGATGCTCGAAATCACCCAGGTACAGCGCCGCCAAGTCGATCCCCTGATCGGGATAGAAGTCCCTGCAGGTCCAGGCCAACACGTGGCACGCCCCACTCGAGAAGAACGCCCGATCCGTTCGCTCCCACGAGACTCGCTGATCCGCCCGCTCGATAGCGGTCCGCCGAAACACCCCAGACGCCGTGACTGCCATGGCGCGATGCTACCGACGCGGTCCCCCGATATCCCGGAGTCGTGAGCCTACGCTGAACGTGTGGAGGATCTTGAGGCCGGCCAGTTCTTGCAACGGTTCGCTCCGGACGACGTACGAGAGACGATTGCGTGGTTGATCGCCAACGGATACACCCTGAGTTCCTGCCGTGGGGAAAGTACGTTCGGCGCCGAGATCGTCTATGTGGGAGATGCAGAGATACGCATCACCGTGGACCACTCACAGTGGCTTCTTGACGTCGCACCAAGGCCCGGGACGAAGGCATGGCAGTACGACCTACTGATCGCGGCGCGGACCGGTCAGCCCTACGGAGAGGTCTTTTCAGGAGCAGGATCGAGGTCGGCGGGAGACCCGCTCCCCGACAAGTTGCCCGAGGGCGTGAGCTGGCGAGAGACCCTGCCCGGCATCCTCCGGTGGGTCGATGGTGAGGGCGTCCAGGCTGCCGTCGACGACGCCGGGGGAACGATCCGTCACTCAATCCACCGGGAAGAACCCGGTCCTAGCTCCCCCGCCAGGTTTCGATCCTGGTCTTCGAGATTCAAAGTCTCGCGGGCTGCCGATTACCCCACGGGGGATCGTGGTTGCCGGGACAGTTTGCCATGAGTGGGGTGGATGACACGCTGAGGGGTTCCTACCTACGGTCCCGTAGGTTACGGTAGCGTAGGTAAGGACACGCTGAGCTGAGGGATTGACAGATATGACTCCACCCGCCGTTGCCGCTCCGGATGCGCCCGCCCGTACCGCGCCGGTCGTCGAGGACGTGAACACCGGAACGCTCGGCGGTGAGCAGAAGAAGCTGTGGGAGCAGGTCGCGCTGGCGCTGTTCATCGGCATCCCGTTCCTGGCGGTGCTGGCGGCGGTGCCGATCGCGTGGGGCGGGTTCCTCGGCTGGCGGGACGTCGTACTCGCGGTGGTCTTCTACACGGTCGCCGGCCACGGGATCTCGATCGGGTTCCACCGGCTGTTCACGCACAAGTCGTTCAAGCCGAACCGCCCGCTGAAGTACGCGCTCGCCATCGCCGGCTCGCTGGCGATCGAGGGCCCGGTGATCCGCTGGGTGGCCGATCACCGCAAGCACCACAAGTTCTCCGACCGTGACGGCGACCCGCACAGCCCGTGGAAGTACGGGAACACGCTGGGCGCGCTCACCAAGGGCTTCTACCACGCGCATGTCGGCTGGCTGTTCGACACCGAGCAGACCCGGCAGCGGCAGTACGCGCCGGATCTGCTGAAGGACAAGGACGTCGTCCAGGTGTCCCGGATGTTCCCGCTCCTGGTCGCCGTGAGCCTCCTCGCGCCGGCGGTCATCGGCGGCCTCTGGTCCTGGTCGTGGATGGGCGCGCTGACCGCGTTCTTCTGGGCCAGCCTGGTCCGGATCGCGCTGCTGCACCACGTCACCTGGTCGATCAACTCGATCTGCCACACGATCGGCGACCGGCCGTTCAAGAGCCGCGACAAGTCCGGCAACGTGTGGTGGCTGGCGATCCTGAGCCAGGGCGAGTCGTGGCACAACCTGCACCACTCGGACCCGACGTGCGCGCGGCACGGCGTACTCAAGGGACAGCTCGACACGTCCGCCCGCTGCATCTGGATCTTCGAGAAGAGCGGCTGGGCCAGCGACGTCCGCTGGCCGGTGCGTGAGCGCCTGGAGGCCCGCCGCGCCGACGGCAACGCCAAGACACTGAAAGCGGCTGCCTGAGGCACCATCGGCCGTAAATCGTCCACCGGCAACACCGAAGTGCGGCATGATGCTGACGTGATCACGACGTGACGGAACCCAAACCGCGGCGGTCCGGCCGAATCCGGATGACCAGTGCCGAACGTCGCGAGCAGCTCATCACCATCGCCCGCGGCCTGTTCGCCCAGAAGGGGTACGAGGCCACCTCGGTCGAGGAGATCGCACACCGTGCCGAGGTCTCCAAGCCGGTCGTCTACGAACACTTCGGCGGCAAGGAAGGTCTGTACGCCGTTGTCGTCGACCGTGAGGTACGGGCGTTGCTCGACGGTGTCACCGGCGCGCTGACGGCCGGCCGGGCGCACGAGCTCGTCGAGCAGGCGGCGCTGGCGCTGCTCGACTACATCGAGAACAACTCCGACGGCTTCCGGATCCTGGTCCGCGACTCACCGGTCGGTTCGTCGACCGGCTCGTTCATCTCGATCCTCAGCGACGTCGCGACCCGGGTCGAGCACATCCTGGCCGAGGAGTTCAAGCGCCGCGGGCTGGACCCGAAGAACGCCCCGATGTACGCCCAGATGCTGGTCGGCATGGTCGCACTCACCGGGCAGTGGTGGCTGGACGCCCGCAAACCGAAGAAGCAGGACGTCGCCGCGCACCTCGTCAACCTCGCCTGGAACGGCCTGTCCGGCCTCGAGGTGAAGCCCGTTCTCGCGACCCGGCCGCACAAGTAACAGCCTCTGGTCGTACGCCGACATCCGACCGTGGAATGACCCCCGCCAAGACCGGGCCCCGTACCCTGGCCAGCATGACGGGGATGCTGACCGCGCGGCCGCTGCCTGCCCGGAGCAGGGCGTTCGACCTGCTGCTGGCCGGTGGCCTCTGCATGATCTTCGGCTTCCTGTCACTCGCGCAGGCGCACCTGAGCGGCGTCCTCGCGTTCGGCATGCTGGTCCCGCTGATCTGGCGCCGTACCCACCCCGAGCTGGTCTTCTTCGTCGTCTGCTCGGTCGCGGTCCTGCAGTGGCTCGGCGCCGTCGAGCTGATGCCCGGCAACGTCGGCCTGCTGGTCGCGCTGTACGCGATCTCCGTGTACGGCGACGTACGACTGAGCCGGATCGCGCTGGGAATCGGCGGTCTCGGTGTCCTGATGGCGACCTCGCGGTACTGGTCGAACTCGGACTGGAAGCAGCAGGTCACGATGATGGTCGCGCTCGGCGCGCTCGTCTTCGGCGTCTGGGCGCTCGGCGAGCGCCGCCGTACCCGCGGCCTGTACGTCGCTCAGCTCGAGGAGCGGGCCGCCCAACTCGAACGCGACCGGGACCGCGAGTCGAAACTGGCCGTGAGCAACGAACGGACCCGGATCGCCCGCGAGATCCACGACGTGGTCGCGCACGGTCTGTCGATCATGATCGTCCAGGCCGACGGCGGGCTGTACGCCGCGGACCAGTCACCCGAGGCGGCGAAGAAGGCGCTCGCCACGATCGGCGACACCGGCCGCGCGAGCCTGACCGAGATGCGCAAGATGCTCGGCCTGCTCAAACAGGACGAGCAGAACGACCTCGACCCGAACCAGCCGCGCCCGCAGCCCGGCGTCTCCAGCCTGCCCGAGCTGATCGAGAACGTCCGCGAGGCCGGGCTCAGCGTCAGCTACGAGGTTACCGGGCAACCCCGCGATCTCCCGGCGCTGCTCGGGCTGACGGCGTACCGGATCGTGCAGGAGGGGCTGACGAACACGCTGAAACACGCCAGGCCCGGGGCGCGCACGTCCGTCAGTCTGGACTTCGGGCGCGAGATGCTGACCGTGGTGGTCACCGACGACGGCCGCGGCGCCGGCGTCGCGCCGAGCTCGGACCCGGGTCACGGCCTGGTCGGGATGCGGCAACGCGCCTCGGTCTCGGGCGGTACGGTGAGCGCCGGACCGAAGGCGGGCGGTGGTTACGAGGTGATCGCCCGACTGCCGTACAACCTGCCGACTGGAGAGTAATGGACGACGTGATCCGCGTGTTCCTGGTGGACGATCAGGAACTCGTCCGGGCGGGTTTCACGATGCTGGTGGACTCGCAGGCCGACATGCGGGTGGTCGGCCAGGCGGGCGACGGCGGCGAGGCACTGGAGAAGATCCAGGTGACCGCGTGCGACGTCGTACTGATGGACGTCCGGATGCCACGGTTGGACGGCGTCGAGGCCACGCGCCGGCTGCAGTCGTTGCCCCAGGCATCAACACAGCCACCGAGGGTGATCGTGTTGACCACGTTCGATCTGGACGAGTACGCGTTCGCTGCGATCAAGGCCGGCGCGGCCGGCTTCCTGCTCAAGAACACCCCACCAGCCGATCTGCTGAGCGCGATCCGCCAGGTGCACTCCGGTGACGCCGTGGTGTCTCCCAGTACGACGAAACGCCTGCTGGAGCACTTCGCCGGAGCACTGCCCGACACCGAGACCGAACGCCCCGACCTGGCCGACCTGACCGCCCGCGAACGCGAGGTACTGGTCGAGGTCGCCCGCGGCCTGTCGAACACCGAGATCGCCAAACTCTTCACGTTGTCCGAGGCAACAGTCAAGACCCACATCGGCCGAATCCTCGCCAAAACCGGCCTCCGCGACCGGGTCGCCCTAGTTGTCCTCGGCTACGAGACCGGACTGGTCCGACCGACCAAGTAATGGTGGCTCTTGCGACTGCTGTGTGGGTGGTCGCAGGGCTTGATGTGATGTGCACGCTCGACAGGATGTGTCGGGTGGCCGGGTAGTGCACCTGAGCGCGAACGCGTCCGCGCGTACACCGTCTCGCCGGTGCACTACCTGTCGAGCGTGCACATCACCCCGCCGCAACCAGCCGCGCCACCACCAACCCGATCCCCCAGCCGACTCCCCCGGCCGGGGCAGCCTCATGCCGGCCCATCGGCAGGTCACCACGCTCGACCTCCAAACCCACCTCGGCGCACTGGCGGGTTATCTCACCACTGGCCTCCTACTTCCCGCCATCGCACACACAACCCACCAGCCGGCACCACAACACCCACCCAGCCGACACGAGACCGGATATCCCCTGGCGTTGTGGGTTCTCCCCTCTAACACCAACAGAGAACCCACAACACCATCGGATATCCCCTCGTGTGCGGAGGACCTCGCCGCGCGCGCCGGCACTGGCCGACACCGGTCGGCGACACGGATCGGGCGGTGCATACCGGGCGCGGTGCGTGCGGTGGTCGCGGAGCGAGCGGTGGCGCGGTGCGACCGGTGGTGTGGTGCGGTCGGTGGTGTGGTGCGGTGCGGGTAGGGACTGGGGAGCGGAGGGGCGTAATACCTAGGTAGGACGTGCGGTCCACACCCTGGTCCGACGAATCGGGGGCCCGGGATCACTAGTTTCTTGGGCAACATCACGTTGATCCGAGGAGTGACATGAGTTTGCAGACCGGGGAGCTTGCGGCTGGGCGGTTGCCGCAGGACGGGGAGCCGCGGACCGCGATCCGGGCGCACGAGTTGCGCAAGGTGTACGGACAGGGCGATACCGCGGT
Source organism: Kribbella sp. NPDC055110 (assembly GCF_053607525.1). Lineage (NCBI taxonomy): Bacteria > Bacillati > Actinomycetota > Actinomycetes > Propionibacteriales > Kribbellaceae > Kribbella > Kribbella sp. NPDC055110. The sequence continues at coordinate 39,922 of NZ_JBSGTS010000027.1, read as the reverse complement.
CGCCGCGCTCGACGGGGTCTCGGTCGACTTCGGCGTCGGCCAGTTCACCGCGATCATGGGCCCGTCGGGGTCCGGCAAGTCGACGCTGATGCACTGCCTGGCCGGGCTGGACACCCCGACCGAGGGCCAGGTACTGCTCGGCGAGACCGAGCTGACCCGGCTGCCGGATTCCGAGCTGACCAAGATCCGCCGCGATCGGGTCGGCTTCGTGTTCCAGTCGTTCAACCTGCTCCCGATGCTGTCCGCGAACGACAACATCCTGCTCCCGCTGGAGCTCGGCAATCGCAAGCCGGACCAGGAGTGGCTCTCCACGCTGATCGAGGTACTAGGGCTGAGCGACCGGCTCACCCACCGCCCGTCGGAGCTGTCCGGTGGCCAGCAGCAGCGGGTCGCGGTGGCGCGGGCCCTGGTCGGCCGCCCGGAGGTCGTGTTCGCGGATGAGCCGACCGGCAACCTGGACTCGCGGTCCGGCGCCGAGGTGCTCGGCTTCCTGCGCCGCTCGGTGCGTGAGTTCGGTCAGACCGTGGTGATGGTGACGCACGATCCGCTCGCGGCGTCGTACGCCGACCGCGTCGTGATGCTTGCCGACGGCAAGCTGGCCGGCGAGCTGCGGCAGCCGACGCCGGAGAGCGTTCTCGACGCGCTGCGTCAGCTGGGGGCCTGACGTGCGACGTTCGCTCCTCTCCTCGCTGCGCGCCCACCTGGGCCGCCTGATCGCCGCCTGTCTGGCGATCGTCCTCGGGGTCGGTTTCGGCTCGCTCGCGATGACCGTGCACTCGTCCGCGTCACACGGTGTCGACGAAACGATCGGCGCGCAGTACAAGGGCGTTGACGCCGTCGTCTACCCGGACCAGTCGACCATCTCCCCCGACGACATCGCCAAGGTCCAGAAACTGCCGCAGGCCGCGGCGGTCGTCACGCTGACAACGGCGTACATGGACGTCGCATTCCCCGACCTGGTCCGCGGGACCACGGTCCCGATCGACGCGCTCTACAGCACAGCGCAGATCGCCGGCCCCGGCACCTCGTCCGGACGGTTGCCGACCGCAACGAACGAGATCGCCCTCCCGGCAAGGACCGCGGCCAAGCACAAGGTCGGCGTCGGCCAGAGTCTGCGGATCAGCTCGTACGACGACAAGTCGTGGACCGTCACCGTCGTCGGGCTGCTGGACGACTCGAAGTACGTCGGCAGCGCGTCCGCGGTCGCGACTCCGGCCGCGGTGAAGATCTTCGACCCGGGCGCGTTCACTCAGGGGATCGCACTGGCCGCGAAGCCCGGCGTCACCCAGCAGCAACTCGCGGACGCCGCGCAGTCCGTGGTGGCGAGCGGTCTCACCGTCTACACCGGTGAGGCCTTCATTCAGCACGAGGTGGAGGGCCTGACTCACGGCATCGATGTTCTCGGCGGGGTGTTCGGGATGTTCGCCGTGATCGCGTTGTTCGTGGCCTGCTTGGTGATCGGCAACACCTTCACGATCGTGATCGCCCAGCGCACCCGCGAGATGGCGCTACTGCGCTGCGTCGGCGCGTCCCGCAGGCAGGTGTTCTCCTCGGTCCTCGCGGAGGCCGCCGTGGTCGGCGTGATCGCGTCCGCGATCGGAGTCGTCTTCGGCGTCGCGCTCTCCGCCCTGGCGCTGGCGCTGTCCCGCGAGTTCGACTGGGGTATCCCTCCGGTGCCGTTGCACCTCGACCTGTCGTCGATCTTCCTGCCGCTCCTGCTCGGCACAGTGGCCACTTTGATCGCAGCCGTCGTACCGGCTCGGCGGGCGACGAAGGTGGCGCCGCTTGCCGCACTCCGTCCCGAGGCGGCTCCGGCCGCCGCGACCAAGGCCGGCGTACTGCGTTTGGTGCTGGGCTTCCTGCTCCTCGCCGGCGGCGGCGTACTGCTGGCGGCCGGGGCGAAGCAGCACCAGGTACTGATCGGTGTCGCGGGCGGCGCGATCTCGTTCCTCGGCATCCTCGCGATCGGCTCGCTACTCGTCCCGGCGCTGATCCGCGTGATCGGCGCGCTCCCCGCCCGCAGTGGCGGCGTACCCGCCCGGATCGCCGTCGCGAACGCGGTCCGCAACCCCCGGCGTACGGCGGCCACCACGTCGGCGCTGCTCATCGGCGTGACGCTGATCAGCCTCACCTGCGTCGGGATCGCCTCCGTACGGAAAACGTTTGACGTATCGATGGACGGCCAGTATCCGGTCGACCTGATGGTGACGACGTACAAGGAGAAGATGCCGGCCGGCGCCGAGCAGCAACTCCGTGACATCAAGGGCATCACCCAGGTCGTCCCGATCAGTACGGTGACCGTGAAAGCCGGCGGCGAGGAGATCGACGTCACCGGTATCGACGCGGACAAGGCCGGCGCGGTGATCCACAACTCCGCGCTGAGCGCGAAGCTGAAGCCGGGTACGGCGCTGGTCACCTACCCGATCATGAAGCGCCTGAAGCTCGAGGAGGGCTCGCCGGTGACGATCGTGTCGGGACAGCACAAGGTCACACTGACCGCCCGGCTGGCGATCGGGGTCGACCCGATCACGCTGACGGCGGCCGATCTGTCGAAGCTCGCGCCGAGCGCGCCGGTGACCGGGTTCTGGCTGGCGTCGGACCCGAAGGCCGACGGCGGGGACGTCGTCGATGCCGTGGAGCAGTCGATTCCGACCGTCAAGGATCTGTCCGTGCAGGGCGGACTGGCCGAGCGGACCAGCTACACGAAGATCTTCGACGTACTGCTGATCGTCGGCGTCGGTCTGCTCGGGGTGTCGGTGCTGATCGCGCTGGTCGGCGTCGGCAACACGCTCAGCCTGTCGGTGCTGGAGCGGACCCGGGAGAACGCCCTGCTCCGGGCGATGGGCCTGTCCCGCCGTCAGCTGCGCGGGATGCTCGCGATCGAATCGTTGCTGATGGCACTGGTCGCGGCCGGTCTCGGGATCGTCCTCGGTCTGATCTACGGCTGGACCGGAACGAGCGCGCTGATGGGCGGCCAGACGGTCGAGGGCGGCGTCGAGTACGCCGTACCCGGGACCCTGCTGATCGTCATCGCCGCCGTGGCCGCGATCGCGGGCCTACTCGCCTCAGTACTCCCCGCCCGCCGCGCGGCCAAGGTCGCACCAGCCGGCGCACTGGCGACCGAATAAGCCAGCGGCGGGCCCCGGGTGTGGGGGCCGGGCGGGCCGCGTCAACCCCCCCCCCCCACGCCGGCCTGCCGGCGCGGCAGACGCGAGGTT
>NZ_JBSGTS010000027.1:0-36694 GCF_053607525.1 Kribbella sp. NPDC055110 | reverse complement strand
GGGCCCCGGGCCCACAAAAACCCCCCGGGGCGCGCGGGGTTGGGGGGGCCGGGGCCCCCCGCTTCACCCCACCCCGCACTCGCGGGCATGCCGGCGCGTCTGACGCATGTATGAGTGGTTGGGCTGAGCTGGCCGACCGGAGTGCGGTGTCGCGAGGGGGAATCTGGTCGCGTGAGACAGGAACTCGTGACGTGAGACCTGAAATACCAGGTGCCAACCCACCACAACCTGTCCCACCACCAGACACACCCCGCCACGGCAGCCGTCAACAACAGTCGTCAAGGGCGGGAGTTAGAGGCGGGCGTCAACGGCAACAGCCCGGTAGTTCCCCGCCGGGCGGCTGTGGGGGCGGGTCGAAGACGTGCCGAGACGCCCGGATAGCAGCCGGGCCCGGTAGGCACGGGACCTGCTCGCATGTCGCGCAACAGCAACGGATAACCCCTCGCGTGTGGGGTTCTCCCCTCGCATATCAACAGAGAACCCTACACACGAAGGGAGATCCCCTCGTCTTCTGGCCGACGTCCAACGCGACGGCGAGGCGACGACGGCGGTGCGACGTCCGGCGTGAGGTCCAGCGCGATGAGGGCGACGTCCGGCGGGGCGGTGGCGGGGACTGGGGGGTAGGAGATGGTGGCGGGAGACAGGCAATAGCAGGTTCCGACCCACCTGTTCCTGTCTCACGCCCCCGTCGGGGGGCGACCATCACCTGCATATCGGACGAAAGGGCCGGATGATTTGCTCACACGATCTCTACTCGGTTTCCGTGGCCGTCGGTGGTGTGGAATCGTCGGCGGCCTGCGATCGTTTCGTTGTCCCAGGTCACCGGGAAACCCAGCTCCGCCAGCCTCGAAGCCAAGGCATCCAGATTCTCCACAGCCAACGCGGGATGGGCCTTCCGAGCCGGCGTGAAGTCCTGCTCCACCCCGATGTGGATCTCCGCAGCACCGGCCTTGAACCAGCATCCACCGCGCGGCTTGAGCAGTTCCGGCTTCTCCACCTCGGTCATCCCGAGCGCATCGCGGTAGAACGCCCGCGCCACATCCTCACCACCCGGCGGGCACGACACCTGCACATGATCGAGCCGCATGTTCACCCCTTCTTCTGCGCCACAGCGAAGATCCGCCGGAACGGCAGCAGCGTCCCGTAGTCCCGTTGCGGATACGCCTCCGCCAGCCGCGCGCCGTACTCCGCTTCGAAAGCGGGCCGTACGTCGTCCGGCAGCGACTGCAGCACCGGGCGCGCGCCGGTCCCCTTCACCCACTCCAGTACGGCGTTGTCGCCGGACAGCAGGTGGAAGTACGTCGTCTCCCACGCGTCCACCACGCAACCTTCCGCGCTGAGCGCGTCGACGTACTCGGCCGGCCCGGGTACGTCGGGACGCAACGATGTGTCCTTTGCGTATTCGGCGTACGGCTCCGTGCCGGCCAGCTCCCGCAGGATCGCGTGCGACGGCGCATCGCCGTTACCTGGGATCTGGATCGCCAGCCACCCGCCCGGCCGCAGCGCCCGGACGAACCCGGGCAGCAGGTCGAGCTGCTCCGGTACCCACTGCAGCGTCGCGTTCGTGACGATCACATCGAGCGAACCCGGCTCGACGCTCCACTCGCGGACATCACCGAGCTCGAAGCTCAGGTGGTCGTCGGCGTACGGCGCCGCGGCCTCGAGCATCTGCGGCGAGCTGTCGATCCCGCGGATCACGGCCTCCGGCCACACCTGACGCAGGGTCGCGGTCAACGCGCCCGGACCGCAGCCGAGGTCGACCACGGTCCGTACGTCGGTCGCCCGGACCCGCTCGACCAGGTCCCGGAACGGCCGGGCGCGCTCGTCGGCGTACGTGCCGTACTGCTCTGGACTCCACACCGGTGACGTGCTCATCGGATTCCCTCTCGGACGAATTTATCTTGACGTCGAGATACTCTAGCTCCACAACTTGTCTTGATGTCAAGAGTCTTGATGGGTAGTCTCGACCGCATGAAGGACGAGGTCGATCGGCTGATCGAGGCCTGGCGCCGCGAGCGCCCCGATCTCGACGTGGCGCCGATGGAGGTGCTGTCCCGGGTCAGCCGGCTGGCGCGGCATCTCGATCGCGCCCGCAGTCAGGCGTTCGACACCCACGGCCTGGAGTCCTGGGAGTTCGACGTCCTCGCTGCCCTCCGCCGAGCAGGTACGCCGTACCAGCTGTCGCCGGGCAAGCTGCTCAAGGAAACCCTGGTCACGTCCGGCACGATGACGAACCGGGTCGACCGGCTGGCCGCCCGCGGCCTGGTCGAACGACTGCCGGATCCGCACGACCGACGCGGAGTGCTCGTCCAGCTGACACCGGACGGCCGGGACAAGGTCGATGCCGCGATGGCCGACCTGCTCATCCATGAGCGCACGCTGCTCGGCGGCCTCAGCGGCGGCGACCAGCAGAAGATTGCCGGGGTGTTACGGGAGTTGGTCCGCCCGTTCGACCTGGAAAAGCCCTGACCGAAAACACCCGGTTTGCGTCACGACAAAGCGGCTTGTTCGTACGGACAAAGCGCGGCCGAAATGACCCCGGAATTATCCGAAAAGACGCCCCGTCACTTCTACCCCGGTCCGATCGTTGCTAGTTGCAACGAGATCGAGAGGCTGCTGTAGCCGACGACTATCGACACCGGACGGGCCCGCTACTAGGGTCATCACCGTCGGTGGTTGACCGACTACAAAATGTCAGAACACGGTGACTTCGGCGGCAAGAGGTGGTCCGCCGAAAGTGGTCGTGCGGTGTCCGGGGCTCGGGGCCCGAACAACGCCGGCCGGCACGGGGCCCGCTCACCCAGAAGCTCGGCGCACCCCTCCGAATCACAGGGGATCGGAGGGGGCGCCGCGGCTCGAACCCCTGCTGAACAGCGCGTTCCGCGCTCCTACTCCGCGCGTTCCGCCGCTTCGAACCAGGCCGTTTCCAGCTCGCCGCGCTCGTCGGCCAGCTTCCGGAGCTCGGCGTCGAGCTCGGCGAGCCGCCCGTAGTCGCTCGCACTCGCGGCCAGCTGGTCGTGCAGTTTCGTCTCGGCCTCGGTGATCTTCGCGAGCTGCCGCTCGATCCGGTTCAGCTCCTTCTTCGCCGCCCGGGCCGCTGCCGCGTCAGCCATCGGACGTTCAACCACCTGGCCATTTTCCGCCGTTGACAAATCGGTGGACACAACTGGTGGAGACGTCAACGCATTCGACGCCGTCCGCCGCGGAATTCCGGCCGCGAGTTCGTCGAGATACTGCTCGACACCGCGCGGCAGATGCCGGACCCGGGCGTCGCCCATGATCGCGTAAACCATGTCGCTGACCCGCTCCAGGAAGTACCGGTCGTGGGTGACGGTGACGACGACGCCGGGCCAGCTGTCCAGGAAATCCTCGAGCACGGTCAGCGTCTCGACGTCCAGGTCGTTGGTCGGCTCGTCGAGGATCAGCACGTTCGGTTCGTCGAGCAGGATGCGCAGCAACTGCAGGCGGCGGCGTTCGCCACCGGACAGATCCGAGATCCGCGTCGTCAGCTTGTCACCGGTGAATCCGAACCGCTCGAGCAGTTGCGACGACGTCAGCTCACCACCCCGCCCGGCGAGCGCCGCCGTACGACGGATCGCGGTGATGTGGTCGAGGACGGTGACCGTGTCGTCGAGATCCTCGAGGGTCTGCGACAGGTTGGCGATCCGGACCGTCTTGCCCTGCTTGACCAGGCCGTGGTCCGGTGGGAGCTGCCCGGTGAGGACCTTGAGGAACGTGGTCTTGCCGGCACCGTTCGGCCCGAGCAGCCCGATCCGGTCGGCCGGACCGAGCCGGAACGTGACGTGGTCGAGCATCTTGCGGTCGCCGAAGCTCAGGCTGACGTCCTCGACGTCGAACACGTCCTTGCCGAGCCGGGCGGTCGCCAGCTGCGACAGCGCGAGCTTGTCCCGCGGCGGCGGCACGTCCTCGATCAGCGCGTTGGCCGCCTCGATCCGGAACTTCGGCTTGGTACTACGGGCGGGGGCGCCGCGACGCAGCCAGGCGAGCTCCTTCTGCAGGAGGTTCTGCCGCTTCGCCTCGGTGACCTGCGAGCTGCGGGCCCGCTCGGCCTTGGCGAGGACGTACGCCGCATACCCGCCGTCGTACGACGTGACGCGGCCGCCCTGCACCTCCCACGTGTTCGTGCAGACCGCGTCCAGGAACCAGCGGTCGTGGGTGACGACGATCAGCGCGCCCGCCCGGTCGACCACGTGCTCGGCGAGCCAGCTGACCGCCTCGATGTCGAGGTGGTTGGTGGGCTCGTCGAGGATCAGCAGGTCGACCTCGATGAGCAGCAGCCTGGCCAGCGAGGCCCTGCGCCGCTCGCCACCGCTCAGGCTGCCGACCAGCGCCTGGTGGTCGACCTCGCCGAGTAGGTGCTCCATCACCGTGCGCGCCCGCGGATCGGCCGCCCAGGTGTAGGTCTCGACGTCACCGAGCACAGCGTGCAGCACGGTCTGGTCCGGGTCGAGGTCGTCGGTCTGACCGAGGTACCCGAGCCTCAGGTCGCGATTGTGGGTGATCCGGCCGCTGTCGGGCTCCTCACGTCGGGCCAGGACCTGCAGGAGCGTCGACTTGCCGTCGCCGTTGCGCCCGACCACGCCGATGCGCTCACCACGGCCTACGCCGAGACTGACCGAGTCGAGCAGTGTGCGGGTCCCGAAGCCCTTCGAAACAGCTTCCAGATTGACCAAGTTAGGTGCAGGCATATCGCGCCTAAGGGTAGCTGACCGCCGAACCCGTGCCAGGATCGTCCAGGTGTTGACTCCCGCCTGGCTCGACGGCCTGTCCCTCGGCGACGCGATCGCCGCCGATCCGCTGGAAGGCGGCTACGCCAGCAAGACGTTCCGCGTGCGGACGACGCTCGGCGAATCGGTGGTCGTGAAGACGCAGGACGACGTGCCGTCGGACCTGTACGCGCTGGAGGCCGATGGTCTCGACGCGCTCCGTGCACCCGGCGGGTTCGCCGTACCAGAGGTCCTTCGGGTGACGTCGGCGTACATCGTTCTGTCCGACCTCGGTACGTCGGAACCGTCGACGACGTACTGGGAGGACGCCGGGCGGGCGCTGGCGTTGCAGCATCAACAGACCGCGGACAAGTTCGGGTACCACCAGGACAACTACCTGGGCACGCTCCCGCAGCGGAATCCGTGGACCAGCGACGGGCACGCGTTCTTCGCCGAGCACCGGCTGCTCCGCTACCTGGAGGAACCGAACTGCCACCACCAGCTCCCTTCGGAAGATCGCCGCCGCCTGGAACGCGTCACCAGCCGCCTCCCCGAGCTGATCCCGCTGCAGCCGCCGTCCCTCCTGCACGGCGACTTGTGGCACGGCAACCTGCTCCCCGACCTGACCGGCGGCCCGGCCATGATCGACCCCGCCGTCCACTACGGCTGGCCCGAGGCCGACCTGGCCACTCTCCTCATCTACGGCCACCTCTCCGAAACGTTCTTCGACGCCTACGAGGAACTTCACCCGCTCGCCCCAGGCTGGCGCGATCGCCTGCCCCTCCTCCACCTCCGCGAACTCCTCTGCATCACCGCCCACTGGCCCGACCGCGCGGAAACCGTTTCCGAAATTTCCGCAATCCTCAAACAACTCGACTGAGGTTCAGGACGTACTGCTTCTCGTTGAGTGGGTTGCCGTCCGTGCGGGCGCGGCTGGGGGCTGGGCCTGGGACCGGGCTGTAGCTGTGGAAGGTGGTGGCGAGGAGGGCCTCGCCGCGGCCGAGGGTGGGGAGCATGGACTCGAAGGGGTGTGTGGTGGCGGCCGGGATGGTCCCTTCGACGTGGGCCTGGGTTTCGGTGAGCGTGGTCTGAGTGACGACGCCGCGGTGTTCGGCGACGTGTGCGAGAACCCGGGAGACGGTGTCGGACGGGACGTCCAGCTCGAAGTGGTTGACCGGCTCCAGGACCGTCGTACCGGCCTCGGCGATCGCCTGCAGGAGAACGAGCGGTACGACCCGGCGGAAGTCGGCGGCCACGGTGACCGGGCTCCAGTACGCCGTGTGCGTCAGATCCACCCGGATGTCCGGGATCTCCCACCCGAACAGGCCCTGGTGCAGCGACTGCCGAACCGTCTCCTCGATCGCCGTGTGGAATGCGCGCGGCAGCCCGCCGAGCTCCACCTCCAGGTTGTATTCGATGCCTTCGGCAACCGGTGACACCCGGAAGCCGACCCCCGCCGCCCACGGGCCTTCGGTGATCTCGCGAGTCGCGGCACCGACCCCGATCAGCCGCTCGACATGGATCGGCGTCGTCTCGCTGAAGGTGACGTCGACGCCGTACTCCGACTCGAGCAACGACGCGATCACCTCCTTCTGCACCTCGCCGTACAGGCTCACGGTGATCTCGTCGGCCTTCCGGACCCGGATCAGCGGATCCTGCTCGGCGAGCTGCGTCAACGCCTGGAACAGCTTCACCCGATCCCGCGCGCTCACCACGGTCTCCAGCGTCGGCGGCGCGAACAGCCTTTGCGCGTACGACGCCCGTACGCCGAGCTGATCGCCGATCCGGATGCTCTTCAGCCCACGCAACGCCACGATCTGACCGGCCTCGGCCCGATTCACCGGATGCCGCCCACCGTCCCCGAACACGTCGATCCCACTTGGCCGGACCTGGTACGCCGGACCGTCAACAGGATGCACAACGACCGGCGTACGCACGGCCAATGTCCCGCTGACGATCCGCGCGGACGCGATCTTCTGGCCGGCCGCACCCCGCTCGACCTTGAACACCCGCGCCCGCAGCTCGTCCTCCGGCGCGGCGATTGCCCGCGGCAACCACGTGCGGATCCCCTCGATCACCTCGGCGATCCCGACCCCGGTCATCGCGGATCCGAAGTACACCGGATACATCTCGGCCGTCGCGACCTGCCGCCGCAGCTCGGCCGCGTGGTCGACCTCGGCGCCCTCGACGTACAACTCCAGGAACGCATCGTTGCGCTCGGCAAGCATCTCGCCGACTTCGCCGCGCTGCACCGGCAGCGGTACGACGGACGCCGCTCGCAGACCGAGATCCGCCACCGACTCCATCGGTACGGCGGCCGGCGTCAGCAACCGCCGGATGTCGGCGAGCAACTCGTCGTACCGCGCGCCCACCCGGTCGATCTTGTTCACGAACAGCAGCGTCGGGATCCGCAGCCGGTTCAGCGTGCGCATCAGCAACCGCGTCTGCGGCTGCACGCCCTCCACCGCGGAGATCACCAGCACCGCGCCGTCCAGTACGGACAGCGCGCGCTCGACCTCGGCGATGAAGTCGGAGTGCCCGGGGGTGTCGATCAGGTTGACCGGCAGGTCGCCGAGCGCGAACGACACCACCGCCGAGCGGATCGTGATACCGCGTTTCCGCTCGAGATCCATCGAGTCGGTCTGCGTGTTCCCGTCATCGACCCGGCCGACCCGGTCGATGACGCCGGCGGCGAACAGCAGCCGCTCGGTCAGGCTGGTCTTACCGGCGTCGACATGCGCCACAATGCCCATCGTCAGAGAGTTCAAGAGTCCTCGCGAATGCGTCGAAGCGATCAGTACCCATGGGGTGGATCGATTCGCGGCGCATCCCGGTCTCCTGTCTCTGTCGATTCTCTGAGGGCGTTTCTGTGAAGCTAGCACCAGCCACCGCCGGTGACGAACGAATTTCAGGCCTCGAGGACCGGTACGTCGTACTTCTGGATGAACCGGTCACGCGTCACCAGCGTCAGCTTCTCCACCAACGCCTGCGCAACCAGCATCCGATCGAACGGGTCCCGATGGATCGCAGGCAACCGCCCCGCGAGATCACCATGTGCCATCCGGATCGGCAGCTCGCTCACACCAGCACGCTCGATCCAGTCGAGCAGATTCTCGGGCAGATTGATCTTTCCGGCGGCCTTCTTGATCGAAAGCTCCCAGACGGACACGGAGCTCACGTAGACGTGCAGGTCGGTGTTGATCCGCTTCCTCAGCGGATCCGACAGCTCAGGACTGGCCTCCAGCCACCAAATCAGCACGTGGGTGTCCAAGAGCAGGCGCGAAGCACCGGGACTTTCGGTCATGAGGGCATACCGAAATCGTCTGCGATTTGCGCATTGGTCTCGTCCGAGTCCCAGTCGTCGGTATAGCTGATCTGCCCAGCCAGCGACCCCCAACCTGTCCGCTGGCGAGTGGTGGGCAGTGGCACGACCTTCGCGATCGGGTGGCCCGCACGGCTGATGATGATCTCCTCACCGTGCTCCACACGCTCCAGGATCCGCGACAACTGCGTCTTGGCCTCGTGAATGTTGTACTGCGCTGCCGGCTCGCTCATAAGCCCTCCTTAGTCCACTTAGCTAAGTGTACTACCGGCTCACGATCGCCGGAAGGATCCGGGCGCCCGGGACCGGGCCTTCGGCCTGGCGGACCATGCGGCAGCGGCCGGATTCGGCGAGCTCCACGGCCAGGTCGACGGCGCTGCGGCTGTCGGCGGCGAGGAAGAGGCAGGTGGGACCGGAGCCGGAGATCTGCGCGGCCAGCGCACCCTGGTCGAGGCCGAACTGGAGCGTCTCGCCCAGCTCGGGACGCAGCGACAACGCCGCGGCCTGCAGGTCGTTGCTGAGCGCAACGGCAAGTGCGCCGGGCTGCCCGGACAGCAGCGCGGACATCAGCTCCGGACGAACCTGCGGCGCCTCGACGCGGCGCAGCGGACGCATCCGGTCCAGCTCGCGGTAGACGTCCGGCGTCGACAGCCCGCCGTCGGCGATCGCGAACACCCAGTGGAACGTCCCGCGGGACATCACCTCGGTGACCTGCTCGCCCCGGCCCTGACCGAGCGCTGTGTGCCCGACCAGGCAGAACGGCACATCGCTGCCGAGCTCGGCCGCATGGTGCTGCAGCTCGGTCTGGGTCAGCTGCAGGCCCCACAACCTGTTGCACGCCACCAGAGTCGCTGCCGCGTCAGTCGATCCGCCGGCCATCCCGCCGGCCACCGGGATCGTCTTGCGGATCGTCAGGTCGACGCCCTCGTCGACGTCGTACTCCGCCTGCAGCAACTTCGCCGCCCGCACCGCGAGGTTGGTCCCGTCGGTCGGTACGTCGTCCGCGAAGTCGCCGGAGATCTCGACCGAGATCTCGCCGTCGTCGTCCCGCAGTACCGCGGTCACGTCGTCGTACAGGGCAACGGCCTGGTACACCGTGGCGACCGGGTGGAACCCGTCCGGGCGCGGCGGACCGACCGACAGACCGAGATTGATCTTGGCCGGCGCCCGCACCGTGACCTCAGCAGAAGGTGGCACGTCGCACAGGCTAGTGCCTCAGACAGTCCGAGCCGCACCTGCGAGTGCGGCGAACTCTGTGATCCCGAGCATCTCGCCGCGCACCATCGGGTCGATGCCCGTGGCGCCGAGAACCTCATCGAGCCGCGCACGATCCGGCATCCAGCGCGCCAGCGCGGACCGGATCGTCTTACGGCGCTGCGAGAACGCGGCCTCGATCACCGCGAACACCTCCTCGCGGCTCGCCTCCGTCGCCGGCGGTTCGCGGCGGACGAACGCGACCAGCCCGGAGTCCACGTTCGGAGCCGGCCAGAAGACGTTCCGTCCGATCGGCCCGGCGCGCCGTACGTCGGCGTACCAGGCGGCCTTCGCGGACGGTACGCCGTACGTGCGCGAACCCGGTCCGGCCGCCAGGCGGTCCGCGACCTCGGACTGCACCATCACCAGACCGTGCCGCAGCGAGTCCGAGACCCGGAGCAGATGCAGCAGGACAGGTACGGCGACGTTGTACGGCAGATTCGCCACGCAGGCGGTCGGCTCGCCGATCTCCGCGGGCGTCACGTCCATCGCGTCCGCCTCGACCACGGTCAACCTCGACGCCTGGTGCGGCGCGTACGACGCGACAGTCGACGGCAACGCCTGCGAGAGCAGCGGGTCGATCTCGACCGCGGTGACCCGGTGCCCCTCCGCGAGCAGCGCGAGCGTCAGCGATCCGAGCCCCGGCCCGACCTCGAGAACCGTCTCGCCCTCCGACAGCTCGGCGGCGCGAACGATCCGGCGCACCGTGTTCGGGTCGATGACGAAGTTCTGGCCGCGCTGCTTGGTCGGGCGGACCCCGAGGGACGCGGCCAGCGAACGTACGTCCGCCGGACCGAGAAGTCTCGGTCCGGCGGACGTGGATGAATCAGACGAGGTCACCCCGTCAGTCTTGCACTAAGCGCGCTTGCCGCAGACCGGCCAGGCGCCGTAGCCGCCGCGGTCGGCCTTGACCTTCTCCGCGATCGCGATCTGCTGCGCCTTCGACGCACCGTTCGCGTTGTTGGCGTACGCCGTACCGCCGTAGGCAGCCCAGGTGCCGTGGTCGAACTGCAGACCGCCGTAGTACCCGTTGCCGCTGTTGATCGACCAGTTGCCGCCCGACTCGCACTCGGCGATCCGGTCCCACGCACCGACGTTGCTGCTCGACGGCGTGTCGGTCGTCGTGGTCGTGGTGGTCGGCGTGGTCGGCTTCGGCTTCGTGCCGACCACGACCTGCTCGTCGACCGCCTTGGCCACCAGCTGCGACCCGACCACCTTGGTGGTCGACAGCTTGCCGTCCAGGTAGGTGTACAGGTACGTGACGGTCTTGGAGCCGTCGGTGCCCTTGGCCGTGGTCTTCTTGGTGCCCACTTCCAGCGTCGCCGACTTGGTCTCGGCGGTGCCGTGCGCGACAGCCTCGGTCTTCGTGACGGTCTTCTGCAGGACCTGCACGAAACCGATCTTGTTGACGCCGAGCTTCAGCGGAGTCGCGGCGGCCGGTGTGATCCGGTCGTCGGAGTCCCAGCGGACCTTCGCCTCGGTGAGGGCCTGACCGACGGTGCCGGCCAGCGACTTGATCGTCACGATCTTGCCGAGGTGCACGATCTGCACGGTCTTCGGCGTCGTGACGGTCAGCTCCAGGCCCTGGCGGCCGAGCGGGGCGCTCCGGCTGGTGGACAGCTGGGCGCCGTCGTAGCGCAGACCCAGGTCGGCCAGCGCCTCGTTCACGCTGTCGGCGGTGGTCCAGTAGGCCTTCTTGGCGCCGTCGGCGTTGACAGTCAGCGGCCGCCCGTACTGCACGGCGATCTCCTGGCCGTCCTTCAGCTTCGAGTCCACGCCGGGCGCGACGACGTCGTGCTCACCGACCTGAACTTTCTCGGCCTTCAGGGCGTCTGCCACGGTGGAGCCGAAGGTGTGCACCTTCCGCACCTGCCCGTCGACGGAGAGACTGACCGTCTTGCTCTTCGCGGCATAGGCCACGGAGCCACCTGCCACGGCGAACGCAGCCGTCGCACCGACGGCCACGATGATGGACTTACGCACTAACGCTCCCAGGTAGGGCTACCCGGGCACGGGGTGGGACAGCACAGGCACCGGCCGCGAGCGCCAGGCTGGAGGCCTGGAACCTGTGGTCGACGCCGAGGGGCGTGCTGTGCCCGGAACCTTCCCCGATCCCGGCCAACATCACGGGACCATAACGAAGAAGTCGCTAAAGTGCCAATCCCCTGGTCGGCGAGTCGTAAATAGGTGTAACGGCACCCTTACACCGTGTGATTTCCCCACTGCCCCCGATGCACCACTTCAGCGGTCGTCCGGCGCCCCCGTTTCAGTGACGGCGACCGCTTGTCCGGAGCCCGGTGACCGACCGACAGCACCCCAACCGGATCGAACCCCTCGGGTACGCCGAACTCCTTGAGCAACCGCCCCACTTTGTCCGCGGGAGGCCCGAAAAAGCAGGCTCCCAGGCCTTCGTCGACGACCGTCTGCAGCATCAGCAGGACCGCCATCCCGGTGTCGACGTACCAGTACGGCGCCGTCCAGCGACCCTCGTCGCGATCGGTCCAGCCCTTGTCCGCCTCGGTGTACCGATCGAGGTACGCGTCCTTGTGCGCGAAGGCCAGAATCAGCAGCGGCGCCCGGCGCAGCCCTGTGATCCATTCAACATACTTCGGATCCGGATCCTCGGCCGCGATCCGCCAGTACCGCTCGCGCTCGTCCCCCTCGAGCGTCAGGAACGCCCACCCCTGACTGAACCCACCCGAAGGCGCCCGCAACCCGTTCTCGAGAATCCGCTCCCGCACCTCATCCGCCACGGGCCGATCCGGGTCGTAGTTCCGCACCATCCGCCGCCGCCGTACGACGTCCTCGAACTCCATGACGCCTGTCTATCAGGTACTCACTCAGCCCAGGCGAGGCGTGTGCGGACCAACCGGCCGCCGCGGGCGCTGTTGCCCGCGGGAGCCGCTGTCCGGCGCCGCCGGCCCCCGATCCGCCCCACCCACCGACCGCCCCGTCGCACCAACCGCAGCCGCCTGCCCACCCGTAACCTCCTGCAACCGCTTGAACTCAGGCGAAAGCTGCACCTGTTGCTTGCTGCGATAGTCACCTTCGATCCGACCGAGCTCCTTGTCCAGCGCAGCAACCGCCTGCCGGGCGACCTTCGTAGCCTCGTCGGACTGCTGCTCGCTCTCCAGGGACTCGTCGGCCTCAACCTCGACCAGACGGACGAGCGCATCGCGCAGCGGCGCCACCAACTGTTTCCGCACCTCGGCGCGATGCGCCTCGGGCATCAGGTCCGGCTCGGCGAGACGTTTGTCGATCACCAGGTCGACCGCGACGTTCCACCGTTGCGCGTCGTCGGTACACATCAGCTGATGTGTCACTTCCTCGCCGGTCAGCCCACCGCGCTCGGCCAAGGCCTCGTCGATGTCTCGGACGGCAGCGGTATAGGCCGGGTACGCGTCGATGTCCTCCTGCGACTGCACCACCGCCGCAGCCTCTTCCAGCCCGACCTTCGTGAACACGTCCTCGATGACCAGGTCGAGGTTGTCCAGCGTCCAGTGCTCGATGCGACCTTCGTCGAACGCATACGCCGAATCGTCGTACGGATAGGCCTCCGGTGCCTCCGGGTCGCCGGACGGGGCCATCAGATGCGCGGCTTCGTGCGTCAAGGTCGCCATCGCATCGCGTACCTTCAACGCCTCGTAATCGGTCAGCGGCCGGTCGAGATCCCGGGCCTGACGCAACGGCTCCAGAACATCGGCGACGGATACCCACAAGGCGCCGTCCGGGTCCGCGGCCCCCAGCGCTTCCTCGTCGGTTTCCTCGAGCAGCCGGCCGTTCCACCGGGACCGAGGACCGTCCGCGCCGCCACCGACCCGCCGCTCGACGGCGTACACCACCGCGGCCACCAGCCGGTACTCCCAGGACTGCGGCGAGATCTCGTTGACCTCGCCGGTCACGATCCGCCGTCCGCGCCCTCAAGCCGAAGGCGCTGGATCAGCCGGACCAGGGACGAATTCATCCGGAGGATCGTCATCGACTCGCGACGCGGAGCCTGTCTGGACAGCTCGGCAACCTCGGCCTTGGCACGCTCGGCGTGCGCGATCCGCTCCCCCGCCGACCCCTTGTCGCTGATCGCCTGCGCTACCACGCTGGCCGCGCGCCAGTACTGCGGGCTCGTGCCGGGCTGCGGCCCGCGGATCAGCGCAGGCAGCTTCTCTACTCTGATCAACGCCAGGCGGCGGGAACGCTCGTCCGCGATCTGTTCCGCCAACGCCTTCAGTCGCTCTACCTCAGCGGACACAGCGGCCTCGTCGGCCCCGCGCAGCGACGCGGACAGCTCCCGGATCTGTCCGTCCACTGCATCGAAGTCCACCATTACCAAGGCCCTCCGAAGGCGCGGTTGGCGTTGTTGTTGAGGGCGGTGCAGAGTTCGGGGACCGAGATGTTCAGTACGTCGGCCATTTTGCGGACCGTGTGCGGGATGAGGTACGAGGCGTTCGGTTTGCCGCGGTACGGCGAGGGCGTCAGGTAGGGGGCGTCGGTTTCGACGAGGATGCGGTCGAGGGGGGTGACGGCGAGGGCGTCGCGGAGGGACTGGGCGTTCTTGAACGTGACGACGCCGGCGAAGCTCAGGTAGGCGCCGCGGTTCGCGCATTCGCGGGCGAACTCGGTGTCGCCGGAGAAGCAGTGCATCACGACCCGGTCCGGTACGCCTTCGCGATCCAGGATCCGCAGGATGTCGTCGTGCGCGTCGCGGTCGTGGATCATCAGCGTCTTGCCCAGCCGCTTCGCCAGCTCGATGTGCGCGGCGAACGACTCGTGCTGCGCGGCCTGCCCGTCCTCGCCGGTACGGAAGTAGTCGAGCCCGGTCTCCCCGATCACCCGGACCTTGTCGCTGCTCGCCGCGAGCCGCTCGATCTCGGCCAGTGCGCTGTCCAGCTCACCGGCTGCTTTCAGCTTCGGCGCCTCGTTCGGGTGCAGGGCGACGCCGGCGATCAGGTTCGGGTACCGCGTAGCGACCTCGACGGCCCACACCGCGCCCGGCAGATCGCAACCCACCTGGACGATCCGCGTCACGCCGACCGAGGCGGCCAGCTTGATCGCCTCCGCCGGACTCAACCAGTCCCCGTCTTCGCCGTCGGCGATATCGAGATGGCAGTGCGCGTCGACCACACTCATCGGCAACGGATCAGGAACCGCCGGCCGACTCCGATCCCGCGACCGCCCGTCCTCCCCCACCGCAGCCCGCTCCCGAGTCGGCCGACCCACCTCCACACCATCACCCATGCGCCCCAGATTACTGAGTCGCCGGCGAACCCTCCGGCCCGAGGTCTGGGTGGCGGCAGCCGACGAACCCGGCAAAGGAACGGTTATCCCCTCGAATGGTGGGTTCTCTGCTCGTACACCAGGGGAGAACCCCCAACGCGAGGGGATATCCGGTCTTGTGACGCAGGTGTGGGTCGGCTGGGCTGAGTTGGGCGGCGCCGAGTGGCCCGGCAGCCGGGCACAGGGCCGGATAACCCCTCGTGTTAGGGGTTCTCCCCTGCCGCGTCGAGTCGTGGGCTTTGGCGGTCACCTGCAGCCTCGATTCACGACTCGCGGTGTCGAGGGGCAACCCAACGCCACGACTCGACGTGAGGCTGCACGGGCGGCCCGCGTGAGCCGGTGCGGCGGGGAAAGAAATCGTCGATCCGTGCAACTTTGTTTCCCCGCTCTCGAGGATTGGCGCGGATCGAGCAGGAGTTCTCCCCCACTGACCTCCGTCATTCACGGGTGAACCCGCGTGGTGGGCAGCGGCCCCGCACAACCTGTCCCGGGTCCCTGGTGGGGGCGACGACCACCCACACATCGCACAGAAGACCCGGATATCCCCGTTGGTCGATCGGCCGTGGGCCAGCGCTTCGTTATTCGGAGGATTCGGCGGCGGCCTTGACCTTGGCCACGAGCATCTCCCACATGTCCTGCGAGTGCTTGGCCTCGTCCTCGGAGGCGTTGTTGTCCTGCTCGAGTTTCAGGTGGGTGCTGGCCGTGAGGGTGTAGGTGAGGGTGTGGTAGTTCTCCGGTACGTCGGGTTGGCCTGTCAGGGGACTGAAGTGGGTCAACTGTAGGAGGCGTTCGGGTTCTACGGCGAGGATCTTGCCCTTGTCCTGGTAGGGCTTGCCTTCCCATTCGCCGGTCCAGGTGATGGGGCTGCCAACCTTCCAGTCGGTTTCCACCTCGGCGCCGAACCACAGCTGTTTCAGCTGGTCCGGGTTCGTCAGTACGTTCCACACTCGCGCCGCGGGCGCGTCGATGTCGATCTCGGCCACGGCCAGATACCCAGTCATGCTCCGACGGTACGACTCCCGGCCGTCGTGCGCTTGTACAAAAGCGTCAGCCGGATCGTGCAGGAAGTCAGCATTCGAGGCCATGTCCTCCGCCGTACGGCGGTGAGTACCTTGCAGCGAGGTTCCGCCCGACCGACAGGAGCAGCCGATGGCCATACAGAACCGGATCAGCTCAGTTCTCGCCCTTCTCGGCCTCGTGCTGGGATCGACCGCGCTACCGGCCGAGGCCGCTGCACCGATCCCGGTGCAGATCCTCAGCCTGACCGACCTGCACGGCTACCTGTCCGAAACCGAGAACCTGACCATCGCCGGCCCGTCCGGCACGCAGCAGGTCGGCGGCGCCGGGTACTTGAAGGCGCACCTGGACCGGCTCCGGAAGCCGAACAGCTTCCTGATCGGCTCGGGTGACCAGTTCAGCGGCTGGCCGGACTACACGCAGGCGTTCGCGAACGAGCCGACCATCGAGGTGCTGAACGCGTTCGGGATGGACTTCGATGTCGCGGGCAACCACGAGTTCGACCGGGAGTTCCCGTTCCTTCGCCGGATGACCACCGGCGCCTGCTACGGCAAGCCCGGTTTCGACAGCTGCTTCAAGGACTCGACAGGCCGCAACTTCCACGGCACCGACTACGCGTACCACGCGGCGAACATCGTCGACCCGCGGACGAAGCGTCCGGTGCTCCCGCCGTACTGGATCGCGAAGGCCGGCTCGCAGCGGATCGGGTTCATCGGGCTCGGCTTCCCGGGGACGCCGACCGAGACGCTGTCGATCAAGGGGTCCGGGTTCGAGTTCCAGGGTCTCGTCGACGCGGCGAACCGGGCCGCGGCCGCTCTGAAGGCCCAGGGCGTGAACGCGATCGTGGTCAGCATGCACGAGGGCGGTCAGCAGGGTGGCCTGTACGACGAGTGCAAGAACCCGACCGGTCCGATCTTCGACGCGGCGCGGGCGATGTCTCCCGATATCGACGTGATCCTCGGCGGCCACTGGCATACCGCGTTCAACTGCATGATCCCGGACCCGAACGGCGTACCGCGGCCGGTACTCGAGGCGAGCAACCACGGGCGGGTGCTCGGCGAGGTGAACCTGGAGCTCGATCCGGCGACCGGTGACGTGATCCGCTCGAAGACCGCGGCCACCAACCACGCGGTCACGAAGGACGTCACGCCGGACCCGGGCATCCAGAAGATCGTGAAGTACTGGATGGACAAGTGGACCGCACGGCAGCAGGAGCCGCTGACCAGACTCGATCGCGATCTCGACTTTGCAGCAAAGGCTGAGAGCCGTGCGGGCAACCTGGTCGCGGACCTCTACAAGACGGAGGCCGACGGCGACTTCGCGCTGGTACCGGCCGATCTCGGCATCGACGTGATCGCCGCCGGTCTGGAGGCCGGCACGGTGACGTACGGCGAGGCGTGGCCGGTCGCCGGGATCTCGCCGATCACCACGCTGACGATGAACGGCTCGACGGTCGAGGCCGTCCTGGAGCAGCAGTGGATCCCGCCGGCGTACGGCTGCACCCGGCTGTCCGCGCTCGCGACCTCGGCCAACTTCCGCTACACCTACGATCTCGGTCGGCCCGTCGGCGACCGCGTCGATCCGGCCAAGGTCCTGATCAACGGAAAGCCACTGCAGCTCGACAGGACGTACCGAGTGACGACGAGCGCCGCGATGCCCTTGCACGGCGCGCACTACGGCTATCCGGGCTTCCAGCAGTACGCCGCGCTTGACCGCGCACCGCGGATGGGTCAGGAGGTCTTCCTCAACTATCTGCGGACCCATCCGTTGCTCCAGGCACCGAATCTCGGACGGGTGACCGCGATCCCGGGTACGCCGCCACCGTCCGACGGACCGTTCGGACCGCTGACCCTGCTGCCGCAGAACGAGATGACCGCGACCGCCACGAGCCAGGGCTCGTCCGCGTACAGCGCATCGGCCGCGATCGACGGCAGCTGCACCACCATGTGGCACTCGAACTGGAGCCCCCATGCACCGCTCCCGCAGTACATCACCCTCGACCTGAAGACACCGCGTGCGATCCAAGCGCTCGTCTACACACCGCGCCAGGACGCCGACGTACCGAACGGCCGCATCTCGTCGTACGACGTCCAGACGAGCATCGACGGCACCACGTTCACGTCGGTGACGAAGGGATCCTGGGACGGCACCGTCGAGGCGAAGATCGCGCGCTTTCCGGCCGGTACGACGGCACGCTACGTGCGGCTCGTGGGACTGGCCGGCGGAGCGGGCTACGCGGCGGCGACCGAGCTCAATATAGCTCTAGCTCCGGCTTCCTGACCGCGCTGCGATGGGCCGTCGGGGACATCCCGTACCGGCGGCCGAACTGGCGGCTCAGGTAGTGCGGCGAGTCGAAGCCGACCGCCGCCGCGATCTGTGCGACGGACATGTCGGTGGCGCCGAGCAGCTCGGCCGCGCGCTGCAGCCGGAGCGCGAGTACGACGTTCATGATCGAGTCACCGACCTGCTCCTTGAACAGGTGCGCGAGGCGGGACACCGACACCTGCGCTAGCCCGGCCAGTGACGTGAGGGTGTGCGGCCTGGCCGGGTCGGCGGTGATTGCCTCGAGCACCAGATGCACACGAGCGTCCAGCTGTTGCGTCTCCCGGCGCAGGCTCGCGACCGCGGTCAGCAGCACCTCCTCGATGCCGTTCATGGTCAGCTCGGTGGCGACGCTCTTCTCGAGCAGGTGCAGCTCGGAGTCACCGGTCGGGGACAGCCCGGCGCGCTGCGCGTCGCGGTGCAGCCGATCGAACGCGGAGACGACGCGGTCCGTCTCCGAAGACCTGGTCAACCGCACGTAGGACAGCCCGGACATTGCCTGTGGCAACGACAACCACGAGTGCCACTCGCGTCGCGGCTGGAAATGCGCCCACCAGGACTCCCAGTACGTCCCGACGGTCCCGTAGTCGTGCGGCGTCCCGGGACTGACCAGTACGACGTCCCCGTGGCGCAGCATCAGCTTGTTCTGGCCGATCACGTACCGCCCCGCACCGGACGCCGTGTAGAGCAGGTACCAACTGCCCACGCCGTCCGGCCGTACGACGCGATAGTCGCCGCCACTGTGGAAGTGCCCGGTCACCAACTTGCTCGGCGGCGGGATCTCGCTGTACAGCTCGATGAGCACCTGGGTAGCAAGATCGTGCTCGAAGTCAGCAGGCTCCGTCATGGTGGATCTCCTCGTAGGCACCCCAAGATTAGCGGAACGTCAGCAAGATCCTGCACCCGAGGGAAACGAGGGATCCGTGCCTTTCAGCACCGTCGCCGAGCTCGAGTACGACGCCTCCACGCTGGTCTTCGAGCATGGATGGCAGTCGTGGAGCCCGAGCGGCTGGTACCGGCTCGACGCGCATCCACCGCGTCCGACGGCGCCGAATCATCACGTGATGGCGTACCGCCCCGGAGTCGACGCCGGCCGCTTCCAGGGCGAGGGTCTGCTCGCGGTCGCGACGGCCGGCGAGGTCACGGTCGTCGCGGCAACCGGTCCAGACGAGGTCCCGTCGATCCGCGCCGACATCCACGGCGACCGGCTGGTGATCTCGGCCGATGGCGCCGTACAGCAAACGACAACGACGCAGGCCAATCCCAATCAGGCGCTCGCCGACTGGGCCGACACTTTCGCGGCCGGTGCGCCGCCGGTGCGCGTGTTCGGACCGTCCTGGTGCAGCTGGTACGCATACTGGGGCAAGGTCACCGAGCGCGACGTGATGACCAATGTGCGCCAGTTCGACCAGCACGACCTGAGCGTCGACCTGGTCCTTCTCGACGAGGGGTACCAGGCCGCGATCGGCGACTGGCTGACGCCGCGGGACGACTTCGGGTCGACCGTCCGGCTCGCCGCCGACATCCGGTCGAGTGGTCGGCGCGCAGGCATCTGGGTCGCGCCGTTCCTGGTCGCGAGCGGCAGCGAGACCGCGCGGAAACACCCGGAATGGCTGATTCCGGGCATTTCCGCCGGCACCAATTGGGGCCAGGAGCAACTGGTTCTCGACGTGACGCACCCGGGCGCCGCGCACCACATCCAGGACGTCTTCACCGAGCTCTGCCGCCAGGGGTACGACCACTTCAAGCTCGACTTCGTGTACGCCGGGGCGATCGACGGACAGCGCCACGAGCAGGTCGACGGCATCGCGGCGTACCGGCACGGAATGCGGCTGCTGCGCGAGGCCGTCGGACCGAACCGGATCCTGCACGGCTGCGGCGCCCCGATCCTCCCGAGCCTCGGACTCGTCGACTGCATGCGGGTCTCGCCCGACACCGATCCGTTGGTCGACCCACCGTCCGGCGACATCAGCCAGCCCGGTCAGCGTGGCGCCCGGTCCACGTCGGTGGCGCGCGAGTTCCTGCACGGCCGGTGGTGGGCGAACGACTCCGACTGCCTGATCGTGCGGCCCGACGTCCAGGAGCGCGAGCTCTGGGCACAACACATCGCTCAAGGTCCAGGTTTGCGGATGTCGAGCGACCCGATCGGCGACCTCGACCGATGGGGGCTCGATCGCACCCGCGAGCTGCTCGTCCCGAGCTCGCCGCGTCCGCATCCGCTGAAGGATCCCGATGCTTAGGCCCGCGCCGCGGCGTCCTCGCCAGATCGGGAAAGCGCAGCAGACGGCCGTGGCGTACGCCCTGCTCGCGCCGAGCCTGGTCGGCGTCCTCGGCTTCCTGCTGGCGCCGGTCGTGATCGTCCTGGTACTCAGCCTCTTCGACTGGAAGCTGCTCTCGACTCCCGAGTTCGTTGGCCTTGCCAACTACCAGAGGCTGTTCACCGACTCCGACGTCTGGCACTCGCTGCTGGTCACCCTGTACTACGTGGTGATCTGCGTCCCCGGTACGACCATCCTCTCGCTGCTCCTCGCACTCCTGGTCGACCGGAAACTGCGCGGAATGAAGTATTTCCGTGCGCTCCTGGTGATTCCGTGGATGGCGACGCCGGTCGCCCTCGGCCTGGTCTGGAGCTGGATCTTCGACCCGGGCCGGGGCGCGCTGAACCAGTTCCTCGGCGTGTTCGGGATCGACGGTCCGGCGTGGCTGTCGTCGCCGGTCCTGGCGATGCCGAGCGTCGCGGCGGTGCACATCTGGCAGTTCGCCGGGTACAACATGCTGTTCTTCCTGGCCGGTCTCCAGAACATCCCGCGGTCGTTGCGCGAGGCCTCGTCGCTGGACGGCGCGTCGCCGGTCGCGCACTTCTTCACGATCACGCTGCCACTGCTGCGGCCGACGATGCTGTTCGTGCTGATCACCAACGTGATCGGCTCGTTCCAGGCGTTCGACACGATCTTCGTGATGACCGAGGGCGGACCCGGTGACAGCACCGAGGTTGCGACGTACCTGATCTACGACGAGGCGTTCCGCAAGTTCGACTTCGGCTACGCGTCGACGATCTCGGTGCTGTTGTTCGCGGTGGTCCTGGTCGCGACGATCTCCCAGTTCGTCTACTTCGAACGCCGTACGACCTACGAGGTGTCCGGATGAGACTGCGCATCTTCACGTACGCCGTCCTGGTGGCCGGCTGCCTGTTCGCGATCTTCCCGTACTTCCTGACCGTTCTCACCGCCTTCAAGGGCCCCGGGCAACTGTCGGAAACGATGCCCTGGGAGCCTGGTCTGCCACCGAGTACGTCGGCCTTCGAGAGGCTGTTCAACTCGGGCTTCGGCGGCTACCTGGTCAACACCGCACTCGTCACGGCGGGGATCACGCTCGGCCAGGTGGTGTTCGCGGTCCTGGCGGCGTACGCCTTCGCGCGGCTGTCGTTCCCGGGCCGGGACGCGTTGTTCTGGGTGTATTTGTCGACACTGATGGTGCCGCCGGTCGTCACGATGATCCCGCTGTACCTGATGATGCAGAAGCTCGGGCTGGTCGACACGTGGGCCGGTCTGATGCTGCCGACGATGCTCGGTACGCCGTACGCGATCTTCCTGCTCCGCCAGTTCTTCCGCGGCATCCCCGCGGATCTCGAGGACGCGGCCCGGATCGACGGCGCCGGGCGGTTCCGGACGCTGGTGTCGATCGTGCTGCCGTTGTCGAAACCGATCCTGGTCACCGTCACCACGCTCGCCGTGGTGGCGAACTGGAACAGCTTCCTGTGGCCGCTGATCATCACCAGCAGCGAGGACAAGCGGCTGCTCTCGGTCGGGATCGCCTTGTTCAAGGGGGAGATCGGCGTCGACTACAACGCCGTGATGGCCGGCAGCCTGATCGCGCTGGCGCCGCTGCTCGTGCTGTTCATCCTGTTCCAGCGCTTCATCGTCCGCTCGGTCGCTGTTACCGGGCTCAAGTAGTTCGGAGGCTCTCATGTCTTTGTCCAGGAGAACTTTTCTGATCGGCGCCGGCAGCGTCCTCGCCCTGGCCGGTTGCGGCTCGTCGAACGACAAGGCGAGCAGCGGCGGCGGCAAGGTCGAGCTCGTGTACCGCCTGTGGGACGAGCAGCAGGAGGTCGGCTACAAGACGGTGTTCGCGGAGTTCACCAAGGAGAACCCGGACATCACGGTCCGGATGGAGGTGCTGCCGTGGGACCAGTACTGGACCAAGCTGACCACTGAACTCGCCAGCGGCAAGGCGCCGGACGTGTTCTGGCTGACCGTCGACTACTTCCCGGACTTCGCGAGCAAGGGCGTCCTCGCGCCGCTCGACGACCTGATCTCGAAGGCCGGCCTGAAACTCGACTCGTACCACCCGAACGTCGTGCAGTCGTACAAGTTCGAGGACAAGCAACTCGGGATGCCGAAGGACCTGGGCATCGTCGGACTGCTCTACAACAAGGACCTGGTCGCGAAGGCCGGGGTCACGATGCCGGCCGAGCTGACCTGGGCGCCGGACGGTTCGGGCAGCTTCCTCGAGGTGGCGCGCAAGCTGACCGTCGGCAGCAAGCAGTGGGGTTTCTGCTCCTGGAACCACAGCCAGACCCAGTGGCTGAACTGGATCGCGTCGAACGGCGGCCACGCGATGGACAAGCCGTACGGCGCCTTCGACTTCGCCGGCCAGAAGTCGGTCGAGGCCCTGCAGTTCGCGCGGGACCTGGTGTTCAAGTGGAAGGTGTCGCCGGACGGCACCCGGACCAACCCGCCGA
This sequence comes from Kribbella sp. NPDC055110, assembly GCF_053607525.1. Lineage (NCBI taxonomy): Bacteria > Bacillati > Actinomycetota > Actinomycetes > Propionibacteriales > Kribbellaceae > Kribbella > Kribbella sp. NPDC055110. The sequence goes on along the minus strand of NZ_JBSGTS010000027.1, from coordinate 14,040 downwards.
CCGGGCAGGCGACCGAGATGTTCTACCGCGGCGAGGTCGCGATGTTCCCGGCGAACAACGCGCTGCTGCCGTTCGCATTGCCCGAGGTGAAATTCCCGATCGGGGTCGCCGCGATGCCCGCCGGCCCGGCCGGGCGCACCGTGGTGATCAACGGCCTGTCCGAGGCCATGTTCGCGAAGACGAAGCACCCGGACGAGGCCGGCAAGCTGGTCGCCTTCCTCGGATCCGAGAAGGCACAACGGCTGATGGGCGACGCGGGCTACATCATCCCGGCCCTCAACAACGCCGGCGCCGGCTACCAGGCGTTCTGGAAGCAGAAGGGCATCGACGTCCAGCCGTTCATCGAATCCGCCGCCGGCAGCACCGTCAACCTCCCGATCGCCGAAGGCTGGACCGCCAAGTCCCCCGAGATCAACAAGACCGTCAACGACCTGTACCTCGACAAGGTACCCGTCCCCGACATCGCAGCGGCGATGGACAAGATCGGAAACGACAAGTGAAAGAACTGACCGACTCGTACGACGACTTCCAGGACGCCGCCGTACTGCGGGAGCGGTTGGCGAGCGACGGTTACTTGTTCTTCCGGGGGCTCTTGCCGCGTGACGTGGTGGCGGATGTTCACGAGCAGCTTGCCCGGATCCTCTACGACAGCGACTGGTTGGCGCGGGATGCCGATCCGCGGGAACTGGTCGCGTCGGGGCGGGCCGTCGAGGAAGGGTCGGCGGGGTTCTTCGGGGCCTACACGGCGATTCAGAGCACCGAGGCGTTTCATCAGCTGGCGATGCGGTCCGAGTTGCTGGAGCTCGCCGGCCGGTTGCTGGGTGAGGAGGCGTTCGCGCATCCGGCGCATATCTGCCGGATCGCGCCGCCGTCGCCGGGGGCCAATCCGACACCGATCCATCAGGACTACCGGTTCATCCAGGGGTCTGTGGACACGCTCACCACCTGGCTGCCGTTGAGTGCGGCGCCCCCGGAAATCGGTGGATTGCGGGTGCTGGCCGGGTCGCCGCGGCTCGGCGTACTGCCGGTGAAGGCGTCCGACGGGCCGGGCATGATGCGCGCGGAGGCGGACGAGAACCATCCGGAGTGGCGTACGACGTCGTACCAGCCGGGCGATGTGCTGCTGTTCGGGAGTCTGACCGTGCACGGCGCGATGCCGAACCGGACCAAGCAGCTGCGGATGTCGGCCGACTTCCGGTACCAGGCGGTGAGCGCGCCGATGGCCCGCGACCAGCTCGGCACCGGGAAGCCGCACTACCACCCGGAGGTGCCGGACTTCTCGACCCTCACCCGCGGCTGGACCTCGACGGAGTGCGTCGAGGTCCCGGCCGGGGTGCGGTTCGTGGATCGCTGGGATCCGCGCGTGGACGACGTACCGACGCCGCCGTCGCGCTTCGCCTACGCCTCGGGCGACTCGGACTAGTCCCCGCCGTCTGGACCGGTGCCGCCGTCACCCTCGTCGCCCTTCTGCTGCCGGGTCGCGGTCAGGTCGGCGGCTCGTCGAGGAAGTGACGGAGGTAGGACCTCGGCTTGCTCAGGTAGCGGCGCCAATGGTCGACGATGTCGAGTTCGTCCCACGCCGTGGTGCGGATGCCGTGATCACCGATCTCGAGGATCTGTGCTCCGGGAAGGCTGGCCAGGATCGGGGAGTGAGTGGCGCAGATGAGTTGCCCGCCCTGCTTGGAGATGCGGTCGAGGAAGTCGAGCAGCCGTAGGCAGGAGGTGAATGATAGGGCGGCCTCGGGCTCGTCCAAGAGGTACAGGCCAGGGCCGGAGATCATGGTTTCGAGGACGGTGAAGAAACCTTCGCCGTGGGATTGCTCGGTGAGGTCGTCCTCCCAGAAGCCGTACATGCCGGAGACGTTGTTGCCCAGGTTGAACAGCGTTTCCGCCCGGAAGAAGAATGCGCGTCGCTTGAGTCTCGGGCCGTGGATGAACCGCAGCCCGGCGCTGGTCAGCTCAGCGTCGAGAACGTCGCCGAGTGGAGTACGCGGTCCGGTGCTGGAGTACTTGGTGCCGGCCTTGCCACCCTCGGAGTTGATGCCGCACACGTCGGCGATGGCCTCGACGAGGGTGGACTTGCCAGAGCCGTTCTCACCCACCAGGAACGTCACTGGCGCGGTGAATTCGAGCCCGTTACGAAGAGCTTGAACGACGGGGAGAGTGAAGGGCCATCCATCGCCGGGAGTCTCGCTGAAGGTCAACTTCGTGATGAGCAACGAGTTCATCGCCCCTCCAGCGACGCGAGAAGTTGCTGGGTGTGTTGCCGGACCGGGTACCGCAGCTCGGGATAGTCACCCATGCGATGGGCGCGGTTGAGGATGTGGGCCGCAGCCGCGAGCTGGGCGATCTGACCGCTCGGACGGTCCAGGAGGTCGGCGAACACATCGTGGACACGTGTGGCTGTCGCAGGAACGAGGAGGCTGTGGCAATACAGCAACGCTGGACCGTATCCGGCCGGGGCACTACCCCAGTACTCCCAATCCAGCAGCCACAGTCCAGGCTGAGTCAGGTTGGCCCAATGCAGATCGGTGTGTTCAGTCCTCATGTCGGGAGCAGGCAAGCCGAGCGGACGCTCGTACAGGTCTTCGAGTTCGCGGAGGTAGGCGTCGGCGTCGTGCTCGCCTCGGGCGGTGGCGTGGGTGGCGAGTTCAGTCACGGCCGCACGTAGCTCGGCCCACCAGGCGTCCGGTGGGTCGAACTGCGTCGTCAGTTCCGGCGTTGGGGAGCACGGCGGATCGGGCACGTAACTGAGGAGTTCGGCGTAAATGACCACGGGTGCCTCGGTCCACTCCACCCGGTCGACGAGGTCAGGCTTCGGTACGCCGGTGATTGCGGCGGCGTCCCGATTGCCGGTCCAGGCCTCGCCGCGCGCCCAGTCGTGGTGCTCCGCGGTTGCTCGCAGCCAGAATCGAGCGCCGTCGGCGCGTCCTGCGGCCGATCCGATCGTGCGATCCAACCAGCCAAAGACGACGTCGCCGTCCTGTACGACGCCTAGCCGTTCGGCCGCCTCGCCGAGGACACGGCGGAGAAAGGCACGCTGCCCAGCCGACTCGTCGGTCTGGAGTTGATCGTCGGTCACGCCTGGATCTTTGTCCTGCTCATCTCGTGGGGCGGCATTTGTTGGGTCCACAGTTCCTATCAGGGTTGCATAGGGTCTTGTCCGGGTTGCAGGAGCCATAGTTGGGGCTGCACCCGCCGCGCGGCCGACAGGGAAGCCGGGTCCCCTGCGGGCGGCAGGCGGGGCTGCACGTTGGCCCGCACTTGGGATTGCAGAGATCAGGACTGCAGTTGGTTGCCGGTACGAATGCTTCACGGAGTTGCTCGGTGACGGCCTTGAACTGCGATCCGCGGAGGATGTCGGCCAGCGGATCCACTATCACACTGCCGACCGGAAGCCAGCGCGAGAACACGCATGGCCACACCTCACCAGAAGGCGAGATTGCCACCTGACGATCGCCGCAGTTGCCGCACAGCTGATCAGTACCGGGGTTCCGGTCGCGGGCGCCTCGTCCGACTTCTCGCAGGTCGTCGTAGCCGATCTCAGGTACGCCGAGTCCTTCCAGCGCGGCGATGCCTTGCTGGGCCCGTTGCCGATCCAAGACCCCGATCACCCCGGCACGTAACGGGATACCGAGATCCTGTGCTCGGGCGATGTTGCGCGTCGTGACTCGATGGGTAGGCCGAGTGGTGATGGCTTGGTGCTCGGCTGGATCATCGGAGTAGTACGAGGTTGCCAGGCGCACACCGGGCTGCTGGAAGGTCTCCCACATGGCACTCGTGACGTGGACCAGATTGGTGTAGATCTCGACCTCCATGCCCGCATCGAGAGCGTGCCGGACCAACGCAGGCAGGTCCGGGTGGAGCGTCGGCTCACCACCGATGAATTGCCCTGTCGACGCGCCTGCTTCATGCGTCTGCGTGATGACACGTCGCCAGTCGGCCGTGGTCATGACGCCGTGCGAGCCGTCTGGCCCGGACGAGGCGTAGCAGTGCTGGCAAGCCAGCTGACACCGCCCGGTGATCTCCCACCACGCAAAGTCGAGCAGATCTATATCTCGCACCGTGCTCTCCTGCGTCTCGTACTCGTTCGTCCCGATCTCTGGCACGTCATGTGTCCTCACTCGTCGTTCCGCTTGGGCTTGGAGCAGCAGGCGGGCGCAGGTACCAGGGGAACCACCAGTACGCCCGCCCACTGGCCTTTCGGCGGAACCGGCACCGCGCAGCGATCACTCCGCGCCAGAGGTGGGGCCGATTCCGCCAGATCGTCGGGAAGTCAGTCGCGAGGGTCGTACGGGCGAGAGGCCGGGTACGCCAACTCGTGCTGGCTGACTCGATCGCAGTGCAACCGACGTCCAGGCAGGCCCTGGATGCGCAGCCGGATCACGTTCGCGTACTGCTCTGCCAGCGCGGTCGGGGCGATGTGCTCCTCAATGAGGTGATCGCCCAGCCACAACTGAACCCTCCACTGCTCGCCGCGGGGCATCGATCGCTCAGCCCGCCGGCTCGACGCCGTCGCCGACCTCGTCACCGGCGAGGTCCCGTTCGCCGCGAAGGTACGGCCCGAACGCCCAGCGATGCTCGGGCGGACAGCGCGCCAGGTACGCCGTGATTTCGTCCTCGGAAAAGGTGTGTTCCATGTGGTGAACCTACGAACTACGGAGAGAGACTGGTTGTACAAAATGTGTTACTCAGGGCGAGCTATCCTGTGGGGAACCAGCCAGTGGGGAGCGTGCTGCGCCATGGAAGACGACGCGCCGGCGATTGGCCGCCGAGTGAGATATTGGCGCGAGCGTCGCGGGATCGACCGCCAACGCTTCGCTGACATGGTTGGCCGCTCCACGTCATGGCTCGACAAGATCGAGAAAGGCGAACGCAGCCTGCTGCGCCTGCCGATGCTGGAGCGTGTAGCCGACGTTCTCGGTGTCACGCCGGAGGCCCTGACGGACGGTCCGGCGGCCCGCCGGGCAGCCGACTGCGTCGACGTGGTCGAGGTCAAGGCAATCCGCTCTGCGCTCGGCCGATACCCGACCCTGTCCGCCGGGGCAGCGACTCGCGAGAACCCGGCACTACCTCAAGTCACCAGCCAACTGGACTACCTGGGCCAGGCCTGGCTGTCCTCGAACTTCACCGCAGTGGCCCAACATCTACCGAAGCTCATCGAAGACGCCCAGCTCGTCGCCGAGACGACGTCGGGCAGCAGTGACGAAGTCGCTGCGAGGCGATCACTGGTCATGACCTATCGGCTCGCTTCCTCGATGCTGCTCAAGTTCGACGCGAACCACATCGCATGGCTCGCGGCGGACCGCGCGATGCAAACGGCCCTGCCGATGGACGACACGGTGGCCTTGGCTCGCGCGACGCGAAGTGTGGCCCGCGCGATGACCAGCTCGGGACAGGAATCGGACGCGATCGTAGCCTTGACGAGCATGGCCGACCGGATGCGTCCGCAGCTGAGTCGGGCCGACGGCGACCTGCTGCCCCTCTTCGGAATGCTCTTCTTGGCGGCATCAATCGCGGCTGCAAAGATCGACGATTCTTCGGTGGCACTCATGATGCATGACGAGGCCGCCGCAGTCGTGTCACGGCTCGGCCCTCAGCATCGGACCCACTCCACGATCTTTGGACGGGCAAACGTTGCCGCGCACCGTGTCGCTGTGCTGACCCGGCTTCACCTGGATGGACGCGCACTCGAGTACGTGGCGGGAACCGATCCGGCCGTCGCGTTGTCCCTGCCACCCGAGCGAAGGGCGAACTACCTGCTCGACCTCACGACGTCGTACACCTCCACGGGGAAGTACGAAGAGGCGGTCAGGGCGCTCGCGGAGGCCGAGCGACTCGCTCCACAAGAGGTGCGATGCCGACCGCTGGCGCACGGCTTGCTCCGTGCTCTGCTGAGCAGCGCCAGTGGACCTCTCAGCCGCTCGGTTCAGGGCATGGCCACTCGGGCGGGCGTGACAGTGTGACTGCTCAGCGAGTACTTCATCTCTTCATCTGCGGTGCGGGCCCGGCGAAGCAGATTCACGAGATGATCGATCTGGCCCACGACGACGACTGGGACGTGTACTGCGTCGCCACCGAGAGCGCCGTACAACACTTCCTGGACGTGGACTCCGTGGCGAACCGTTCTGGCCACCCCCTGCGAACTACCTACCGGAGGCCGGGAAACACTCCGACTCCGAACGCCGATGCCGTGATAGTCGCCCCGGCCACCTACAACACAATCAACAAGTGGGCGGCTGGTGTCGCGGACAACTACGTGCTTACACAACTAGCCGAACTGACCGGGCTAGGGGTCCGGATCGTTGCCCTTCCCTTCGTGAACCAGGCTCTGGCTGCAAACCGGACCTTCATTCGCAGCGTGGAAGAACTGCGCTCCGCAGGTGTGCGGGTGCTGTTCGGCCCGGGGGAGTTCGAGCCACATCCACCGCGCACGGGTGACGACGCCACGAATAGTTTTCCGTGGAAGCTGGCACTCGGAGCTGCGCGGGACTAGGGCTGGAGGACGATCTTGCCGCGGGCGTGGCCGGACTCGCTCAGTTCCTGAGCCTTGGCCGCGTCCGCGAGCTCGAAGGTCTGCGCGATCCGCGGCGTCAGCTTGCCGTCGGCCGCCGCCTGCAGCTGCGCGTCCAGACCGGACCGGATCGACTCCGGGGTGCCGCCACCGCCGGAGAAGCCGACGCCGAGCGCCTCGGCCGCCGCGTAGTCCGCGATGGTGACGATCCGATCGGTGCCGCCACGTAGCTCGACCGACTCGGGCAAACCGCCCTTGCCTGCGGTATCGACGACCGCGTCCACGCCCTCCGGCGCCGCTGCACGCACCCGCTCCACGAGACCTTCGCCGTACTCGACCGGGACCGCGCCGAGCGACCGCAGGTACTCGTGGTTCGCGGGCGACGCCGTACCGACGACAGTCAGACCGGCCGCCTTGGCAAGCTGTACGGCGACCGAGCCGACCGCGCCCGCGGCACCGTGGATCAGGATCGTCTCGCCGGACTTCACGCCGAGCAGATCGAGCACGCGCTGCGCGGTCTCACCGGCGACCGGTACGCCGACCGCCTGCTCCCAGCTCAGGCCCGCGGGCTTGCGCGCCACGTTCCCACCGATCGCGTACTCGGCGTACGAGCCGCCGTCGGACCAGCCGACCACCTCGTCGCCGACCGCGAACTCGGCGCCCGCACCGGCCTCGTCGACCACGCCGGCCACCTCGAGCCCCGGAACGGCCGGGAACACCGGGTCGATGAACCCCTTCGTCCAGCCGCGGCGCACCTTGAAGTCGATCGGGTTCACCCCGGCCGCGTGCACCTTGATCCGCACCTGCCCGGGACCCGCATGCGGCTCCTCGACGTCCTGCACCTTCAGTACCTCGGGACCGCCGAACTCCTCGAACACGACCGCTCGCATAGCACTGCCTCCATGAATTGGTTGTCGCTTCAATAAATGCTGCGTCACGCCGGCGCATTCCCGACTGGCCGATCGGACAGTTGTCCACCGTCCGAAAGACGGGTCCGGGTGGATGCGTCAACCGACGTACTCTGAACGACATGGAGGCGGCAGAGCTACTGGCGACAGCGGCGCAGGTCATCGACGGGCCGGTCGAGGAGCTGCTCCAGCGGTTGTCCCTCGCGACCGCGGACCTGATCCCGCACCGCGCGGTCGCCCAGCTCGCCTCACAGTGCGCGTCCACACCGGTGACGGCGTACGGCGATCCGGCCGTGAGCGGCGCGATCACGGGAGCGGACCTGGCCGGCCTCCTGGGTACGGTGACCGCCGGCGAGCCGTGGCAGGGCGTGATCCCGATCGCGGGCGCGCAGCACCCCGTCCTCGCAGTCTCGAGCGACCGGGCGCCGCGTGGTTCGGTGGTCGTCTACATCCTGGCCGACAACCACCCGGTCCCGGCGGATCAGCTGCAGGCGTTGTGGGACGTCGTCACCGCGCACATGTACCGCTTGACCCTCGAACGCGAACCGGGCGCCTTGGCGCAGAACCGTGCCGTCGCGGAGGCTCGTAACGACCTGGCCGCGGAGCTCGGGGAAGCTCATGCGGCAACGCTCGCGACGATCCTCGGCGTACTGCGGAACCAGCGGATCGACGACGCCGCGGCGCGGACGATGGCGGTCGAGCTGGCGCTCAACGGCCTCGCCGAGCTGCGGACCGACACACAGCAAGACCGGGTCTGCAGCGGCGAGGAACCGGCCGGCCGCGCGTTCGACCGGCTCGCGGACTCGCTGCGGGCGCTGCTCCGGCACGGCGCGGTCGAGCTCGAACTCGATGCCCCACGCAACGATCAACTGATCCCGGCGGCCGTCGCGCACGCCGCCCGGGTCGCGGTCCGCTCCGTCGTACTGGCGATGCTGACGCAGGACGACGTACGCCGTATCCGCGTCGGCTGGCGCTGGGACGGGAAGGAACTGCTGTCCACGATCCGCGACGACGGCCCCGGACTACTGGCGAACGTACTCGATCTGGGGCAGCTGTCCGAACGCCTCCGCCTGCACGAGGGCGACCTGGACCTCGACGCCGTACCCGGCTGGGGCCTGACGGCCCGGATCACCCTCCGCACCTCACAAGCCCCGCTCACCATCACGTCCGACCCGTTGGCCCCCTTAGGCGCCCGCGAACTCGAGGTCCTCGAACGCCTGTCCCAGGGTCACCGCAACCGCTCGATCGCCGACGACCTCCATATCAGCGAGTCAACAGTCAAATTCCACGTAGCCAACATCCTCACCAAGTTGAACGTAACCACCAGAACCCAAGCCGCCGCCCTGTACCACGCAACAGCCGTCGGATGAACCTGAGCCGTCAGTATCACCGGCGATACTTTCGCCGGTGATACCAACCTCAGTTCTCTTCGAGGCGGGGGAAGAGGGGGTCGCCCTTGGTGAGGGTGGCGCCGGCAGGGAGTTGGCCCCAGGTGCCGGCGTCCTGAATTCGCTGGTCCTGCAGTGCGCCCAGCTTCTCCTCGGCGCCTAGCAACTCCCAGAGCTTGGCGGAGGACTTCGGCATCGTCGGGTTGTGGAGTACGGCGACTGCGCGCAGGACCTCGGCGGCGGAGTAGAGGATCGTCGCGAGACGGGCCTGCTGGGACTCGTCCTTGGCGACCTTCCACGGCTCCTGCTCGGTGACGTAACCGTTCACGGCGCCGACCAGCTCGTTGATCGCGGCGAGGGCGTCCTGGAACGCGAGCGTGTCCAGGGCCTTGTCCGCGGTCGCGACCGTCTGCGCGAGCTTGTCCGCCAGCGCCTGCTCGGCCGGTCCGTGGTCGGTCGGCTCCGGCAGCGCGCCGTCGAAGTACTTGCCGACCATGGCCGCGATCCGGCTGGCCAGGTTGCCCAGGCCATTGGCGAGCTCGGATGTGTAGACCGCGCTCAGGTGCTCCCACGAGAACGAGCCGTCCGACCCGAACTGGATCGTGCGCAGGAAGTAGTACCGGAACGCGTCCGAGCCGAAGTGGTCGGTGATCTCGTGCGGCGCGATCGCGGTCAGCTTCGACTTGCTCATCTTCTCGCCGCCGACCAGCAGCCAGCCGTGCGCGAACACCTGCTTGGGTACGGCGACCTCGGCGGCCATCAGCATCGCCGGCCAGATCACCGCGTGGAACCGGAGGATGTCCTTACCCACCAGGTGTACGTCGACCGGCCACAGCTCCTCGAACCGCTCCGGGTCGGTGCCGTAGCCCGCGGCCGTCACGTAGTTGAGGAGCGCGTCGATCCACACGTACAGAACGTGGTCCTCGTCCCACGGGACCGGGATGCCCCAGTCGAACGTCGACCGGGTGATCGACAGGTCCTGCAGGCCCTGCTTGACGAACGCGATCACCTCGTTGCGGGCACTCGCGGGCGCCACGAAGTCCGGCTGCGATTCGTAGAGCTCGAGCAGCTTGTCGCCGTACGCCGAGAGCTTGAAGAAGTAGTTCGTCTCGGAGACCGTCTCCAGTTCCGTGCCGTGGATGATGCACCGCTGCGTGCCGTCCTCGTCCGTGCGGATGTCCGCGGGGAGCTTGAACTCCTCGCAGCCGACGCAGTACAGGCCCTCGTACTCACCCTTGTAGACGTCGCCCTTGTCGTAGAGCTTCTGCCAGAACTCGCGGACCCGCTCGGTGTGCCGCTGCTCGGTGGTGCGGATGAAGTCGTCGTACGCGATGTCGACGTCCGCCCAGGCCGGCTTCCAGGCCTCCTCGACCAGCTTGTCCGTCCACGCCTGCGGGGACATGCCCTGTGCCTGGGCGCTCCGCATCACCTTCTCGCCGTGCTCGTCGGTACCGGTCAGGTACCACTTGCGCTCGCCGCGCTGGGCGTGCCAGCGGGTCAGGACGTCCCCTGCAACCGTCGTGTAGGCGCTGCCGATGGACGGCGGGGCCGTGACGTAGTAGATCGGGGTGGTGACGTAATAGGCCTTCTCGGACATATCTACAAGGGTAGTGGCGCGCGCCAGCGCTATTTACCGGGGTCCCGAGCAGCGAGTACGGCGTCGTACACGGTCCGTTTCGGGACGTTGAAGCGCTTCGCGACGTCGGAGATCGCCTGTTTGCGCGGCGTACCCGCCTCCTCGTCCTTGGCAACTTCCTCCGCGAGCTGCGAGGGGGTCATGGTTCGGGCCGGGTCCGCTCCGGAGACGACGACGGTGATCTCGCCCCGTACGCCGTCCTTCGACCAGGTCACGAGCTCGTCGACCGGGCCGCGTTTCACCTCTTCGTACGTCTTCGTGAGCTCCCGGCACACCGCCGTACGCCGGTCTGCGCCGAACGCCTCGGCCATCGCCTCCAGGGACTGCGTCAGCCGGTGCGGCGCCTCGAAGAACACCATCGTCCGCGGCTCGTCCTTGAGCTCGCCGAGCCGCCGCGCGCGCTCCCCCGGCTTGCGCGGCAGGAACCCCTCGAACGTGAACCGGTCCACCGGCAGCCCGCTCAACGCGAGCGCCGTCAGCACGGCGGACGGGCCCGGTACGGCGGTCACGTGGATGTCGGCCTCGATCGCCGCCGCAACCAGCCGGTACCCGGGGTCCGACACGCTCGGCATCCCCGCGTCCGTCACCACGACAACCGTCTGCCCGTCCACGAGCGCCTGCAGCAACTCCGGCGTACGTTCCCGCTCATTCCCCTCGAAGTAACTGACCACCCGCCCGGACAGCTGGATCCCCAACTCCGACGTCAGCCGCCGCAACCGCCGCGTATCCTCCGCCGCCACCACCTCGGCCGCGGCGAGCACCTTCCCCAACCGCGCCGACGCATCCGACACATCCCCAATAGGAGTCCCCGCCAACACCAACCGCCCGCTCATGGCAGGAGCGTAAAGCCATCGACATGCCGCGGCCGCACCACACTGAAATGCCTACGATCCAGCGTCGCGACCTCACCGACACCGAGTTGCTCCGCCAGCGCAACCACGGATGCATCCACCGTCCCCAGCGGCAAATCGGCGTACTGGCCGACCAAGTCCGCGGTGCGCTCGAGCCACCCAGGAGTGACTGGAGCGACGGTGAAATCCTCGGTCGCCAGTGAACGGACGAAAGCCGCCTCCGGCTTGGACCCGCCCGAACGGGCCAGCAGGTAGCACACCTCGGTCACGACGAACGGGGAAACGACCAGCCGCTCGTTGTTCAGACGCAGGGAGGCGAACAGTTCGACGCAGGGCTGGTGATTGGCGTCGGAGGTCAGTGCGGCCGCCACCAGGGGGCCGGTGTCGACGACGATCACTTCGGGTTGCGTCCGAACTCCGCGCCGAGGATCTCGTCGATGTGCTCCGAGAGGTCGGGCGGAGTCCCGTCGATCGACCCGAACCACGCCGGAGGCCAGGAATCTGAGCTCGGTGCGCGCAGGGTCCGAGCCTCGGCTTGCATCTTCAGCAGGCGTAGCTCCGGCAGCAGGTCGGCGGCCGCTGTGTCCGACAGCTCGTCGATCAGCGCGTGTAGTTCCTCGCGGGGCGTGCTCATGTGACTGATTGTAGGAGGTTCGGCGCGGCGGGTTCGGGTTTTCCACAGACGCGGGGAGGCGGTGGTACCGGGGCGTCCGTACGATGGCGGGCGTGGCTGCTGTGATCGAGGACGGGACGGTACGGCGGAGTGACGCCGGCGCGGAGCGGGAGACGCTCGGGCGGGACGTGCTCGGGAGACGGCTGCCGCCGCTGAAGGAGCGGTTGTACCCGGCGATGCCGCGGGACTTCGACGGCGGGTGGATCGCCACGCTGGCGATCACCGTGCTGGCCGGCGTACTGCGGTTCTGGCACCTCAGCAACCCGGTGAAGTTCGTCTTTGACGAGACGTACTACGCCAAGGACGCGTACAGCCTGCTCAAGTTCGGCTACGCACGGCAGTTCATCGACCAGCCGGAGGGCGCGGCGGACAAGGCGATCCTGGCCGGCAACCTGGACGTCTTCAAGGACACCCCGAGCCTGACCGTGCACCCCGAGGTCGGCAAGTGGATGATCGCCGCCGGTGAGCAGCTGTTCGGGATGACCCCGTTCGGCTGGCGGTTCATGCCGGCGCTGTTCGGCACGCTGACCGTGCTGCTGCTGATCCGGACGGTACGCCGGATGACCCGGTCGACCCTGATCGGCTGTCTCGCCGGCCTGCTGCTCGCGGTCGACGGCCTGCACTTCGTGATGTCCCGGGTCGCGCTGCTCGACATCTTCCTCGCGTTCTGGTTGGTCGCGGCAATCTCCTGCCTGGTCGCCGACCGCGACTGGACCCGCCGCCGGCACGCCGAGACCCTCGACAAACCGGTCACCGACGGCGAGCGCCGTACCGTCGGACGCTGGCTGCTGATCCGGCCGTGGCGGATCGCCGCCGGCATCTGCTTCGGCCTGGCGCTCGGCACCAAGTGGTCGGCGGTCTGGGTGCTCGCCGCGTTCGGCGTGATGGTGTTCGCGTGGGACTTCGGTGCCCGGCGGGCGCTCGGTGTGCGGTTCGCGTTCGTGAAGTCGGCCCTGGTCGACGGCATCCCGGCGTTCGTCAGCCTGGTGCTGGTCGCGGTCGTCACGTATGTCGCGACGTGGACCGGCTGGCTGCTGCACGACAACGCCTACGACCACAACTGGGCCGCGAGCAACCCGGCGCACGGCGTGATGAAGGTGGTGCCGGACGACTTCCGATCGCTGCTCGCGTACCACAAGGAAGTGCTGGCCTTCCACACCGGTGACTACATCAAGCACGCCACCCACCCGTACGCGTCGAACCCCGCCGGCTGGCCGATCATCGCCCGCCCGATCGGCTTCGACGCAGTCAACGACATCAAGCCCGGTACGGCGGGTTGCAACGCACCGACCGGGACCAACTGCCTGCAGGTGATCTCTGCCCTCGGTACGCCGCTGTTGTGGTGGGGAGGTGCGCTCGCACTGATCGCCGCGCTGGTGCTGTGGATAGGCACGCGCGATTGGCGGCTCGGCATACCGATCGTTGGATACGTGACGTGCTGGGTGCCGTGGTTCGCGTTCGACGACCGGCCGATCTTCTTCTTCTACGCCGTCACGATGATCCCGTTCACGGTGATGGCGCTGGCCCTGATCCTCGGCAAGATCCTCGGCCCGGCCCGAGCTGCGATGAGTACGGCGACCCCACGCCGGCTGATCGGCACCGCGGTGGTCGGCGCGTTCGTCGTACTGGTGGTCCTGAACTTCGCCTACATCTGGCCGATCCTCACCGACCAGGTCCTCCCCCACCCCGCCTGGCTCAGCCGCATGTGGTTCAAGTCCTGGATCTAGCCAGCCACCTCGCGGGCCTGAGCACCCCACCCGGGGCCGGTGAACAAGCTATTACTTGTGCTCCGACTCCATTGGTTGTTCACAGGCCCTTGCCTCGTACGTACACCGTCCGGGTTGGCGGGCTTGGGATGGGAGTGACCGGGTAGGGCCGAGTATTGGTGGCCGGGCGGGCACAGGGATGGATATCCCCTCGTGTTGGGGGTTCTCCTGTCGTACACCAGCAGATAACCCCCAATACGAGGGGATAACCGGCTCTCGTGACGTATCCGTGGGTGGGTCTGCGCGTCTGAGTTGGTGCATGCCGTTCTCTGACTAGGTTCTTGGCTTGTCGAGGGTCAAGAAC